>JALFJC010000013.1:0-10885 GCA_022775595.1 Bacteroidales bacterium
TCAATACATAATGTCAGTTGCACCTGCATAGTTCGAACAAGTTCAATTCTACGCCCGTTTGTACGACATTTCGGCGCCACATGGCGGGCGTTTTGCAAAACGCCCCTACTCGTGAGGCCTTATATCAATCGAGTTCAACAATTCTCGTGTTTTTTTGCCTCAACCAGCATTTGATTTATTCTCTACTTTGGCGTCGCCGCCACGAGGCTTTCGAGCGAAACGAGGTAGCGGTCATAGCACACCGCGCGACCGCCGAATCCTTCTTTCTGGAAGATAAGGCCCTCGTTGATGCGCCCCGTTTCGGGTTCGTTGGAAATGCCGAAATCGAAATAGGCACGGCCGGAATATATCTCCAAAAGGGTGGCGAAGAGCAGGTCGAGCGCACCGCAGGTGCGGGCTTCTGCACCGGCGGCGATGTATTGCGCGTGCACCACATTGCCGCAATCGAAGCATAAAACACCGGCGAGCAACGCTCCGTCACGCTCCGCCGTGTAAAGTTTTATCTCATTGGGAAATAAAGATTTAAGATGCTTTATCTCTTGCAAAGAGTGAACGGGACGAACACCATGCCGCTGCTCCAAAGTTTCGGTGAGCAAGTCCCAATAAGCGGGATAATCCTCGTCCACCAACGCCCCGCTTTTCTCGCCGCGAATGCGCAAATCTGCATTTTGCGCCTGACGGCATTTGCGTCCACGCAGTTCCGAGAGCGGCAGCGGGTTGCGCAGGCTGACCGCCGTGGACACATTGCGCGTTTCGAGCGTCGCCCCGGCGCGGTAGAGCCAATAGAGGGGTTCTTCCGTGGGCTGGCGGTGATAGATATAAGGCGTAGGCTTATACACTAATTGCTTATAGCCTTGTGCAAGATAATATTCGGCGGCGACATGGAGCATCTCGCCCGTAAGCATCGCCGTGGCCTTGTCGCCCAGCAGCAGTCCTCCGTAAGTCAGCCCGCCGTGGCTTTCCACGGTTGCCGCATCGCGGCGCGAGCGATTGGCAGGCAGCAGACCGAGCGGTTTCTTGTCATCGTAAATCAGCAGCGAGGCGTCCTCAAAACGGTCGCTGTGGTACTCCATAAAGTCGCGGCAAAACAGGAACGTGCCGTTGCGCGAAGCAGAAACGAACTTATCCCACGCCTTCCGAGTCGACGCATTATTTATATATGGAGCAACATTTATCATTTAATATATTAGTAGACGAGTAAACAAGTAAACGAGTATACGAGACAGGAATGTCTTGCAAACTGTATTTTACATGAGTAACTTGTCTTGTTTACTTGTCTACTCGTTTACTTGTTTACTTGTTTACTAAATCATTTACTTTCCATTAACCGCTTCGGCGAACTCGCCCAGCGTTTGGATATAGCCGCTTTCGTCGTAGTCGTACTCGGCGAGACAGAGGCACACGGCATCGGCGGAGAAGTCGAAGAGCGTGCACCACACCATGGGCGGCACATACAGTCCCTCGTTGGGATTGGAGAGGTGCACGATGGTTTCAGGGTCTTTGCCGTTGTTGATTTTCACGGAAAAGGAGCCGTGTACGGGCACGATGACTTCCGGACAGGTGCGGTGGGCATGGCAGCCACGCGTGGCGCCTGCCGGCACGCCGGTAATCCAAAACACGCGCTCGAACTTGAAAGGCAGGGCGTTGTCGCCGTTTTGCACGCACGTCAGATTGCCTCGCTCGTCCGTGTGGGTCGCGATGTTCAGAATTTTTGCCTCGGGCAATATCTCATTGATATGTTTTTCTTGTGTCATAAGTCAGTTCCTGTCTGTGCCAAACGGAATATAATCCGTGCACAATTATGCAAAGTTAAGCATTTTTCTTATTCCGCAAGCCTTTGCCCCTATGAAATTCGCAATTATCCTATATGGAAAGGGGCGAAAGGGAGGAAGGGCGCAACACGCGCACGGAGCAATTTTTTCCTTTCTCCTTGAAAATTTTTCTTTTCTGCCTGATATTTTTCACTATCTGCGCAGAAAATTTTTATTACAAACTTTGTAACGCATGTTACAAACTTGCTAACACATGTTACAAACTTTGTAATACGTGTTACAAACTTTGTAACAAACTTTTTCTTATAGGAAAGGAAAAATTATCTCGGAGAAAGAAAAAAAATATAAGCAGGGTAGTTTAATTGCGCACAAGTCTTTTTCAAAGGAGTCCAGCAGAAAATCGCCTTATATTATTGAATGTGAATAATTTCCGCAAAACGCCACTGCGGATTTTCAATAAAATTCCGCAGTGTTACTGAGAAATTTCATTGAAAATCCGCAGTAGAAATTTCAAAACCATCATCATAATCGGCCGCATCAGCAGCATGAACAGTAATTTAGAAGAAAGCAATCAATACGCCCTATTTGCTTGCTATCTTATAAGAAAAGTGTAAATTTGCATATCTTCAAATTAGATTTCCCATATATGAGAATAGACATTATCACCGTACTGCCTGAAATGCTCGACGGGTTCATCAATACCTCTATCCTTGCACGCGCACAAAAAAAAGGACTGGTGGAAATACATCTGCACAATCTGCGCGACTACACCGCCGACAAGCACCGCCGCGTTGACGACTACCCGTTCGGCGGCTCGGCGGGAATGGTGATGCAATGCCAGCCCATCGACGCTTGCATCACGGCGCTGAAAGCGGAGCGCGACTACGACGAGGTGATCTTCACCACACCCGACGGCGAGCAGTTCAACCAGCCTATGGCCAACGCGCTCTCGATGCTCAACAACGTGATTATCCTCTGCGGACACTACAAAGGCATCGACTACCGCATTCGCGAACATCTCATCACGAAGGAAGTGTCCATCGGCGACTTTGTGCTGACGGGCGGCGAGTTGGCAGCAGCCGTGATGGCGGACGCCATGGTGCGCCTCGTGCCGGGCGTGCTCTCTGACGAGCAGAGCGCACTCTCCGACAGTTTCCAAGACAACCTCCTGGCCGCCCCCGTCTACACCCGCCCCGCCGACTACAAGGGCTGGCGCGTGCCCGACGTGCTGCTCTCGGGACATGAGGCGAAAATCAAGGAATGGGAACTCTCGCAAAGCCTCGAACGGACGCGCCGCCTAAGGCCAGACCTGCTGGGGGAATAAGACAAAAATATTTTAGTAAACAAGTAGACAAGTAAACAAGTAGACGAGACAGAATTGTCTTACAAAACTCTAAATATATTGTATCTTGTCTTGTTTACTTGTCAACTCGTTTACTCGTCTACTAAGACGCAAAATAATATTATGAATACATTCTACATCACAGACAACATACCGCTCACGGTGAAGGGACTGGCCAGCAACACGTCGCTCAGCAGTGCGCGTATCCTCGTGCTGCAAGAGAGTGCGGGCGAACGGCTCTTTCCCGTGCTGCTGAACGAGGAGGAATACGACGTGCTTGAAAACGCGATGATGCGCCAATCGTATCCCACGTTGGAGATGATGATGCGCCTTGTGAAGACAGCGGGTTACAAGTTGGAGAGCGTGAAACTGCTTGGCGCACGCGACGGCAAACAACTCACCGAAATGCTCTTCGTCAACGAGGCGCACGACTCGATATCGATATCGGCCGACATCGGCAACGGCATCGCCGCCGCCATACAAACGAACTGCCGCCTCTTCATGCCGCGCAAAACCTTCGAGGAGCAATATCGCCTCACAAACTCGCCTGAGGCTATGGCTGTGCCGCTCAATGCCATGCCTGCCAAATTGCTCAAAGAGGCAATGGACGACGCGGTGAAGCGCGATGACTTTGAAATGGCGAAAGCCCTGCGCGATGAGTTGCGCCGCAGGGAAGGCAATGGGGAAATGACACCATAATACGGCAACAATGAAAGAAATACGTTTCTTCTACGCCCCCGATGTGGCAACCGAGCGCGCCCTGCCTGCCGACGAGGCAGCGCATGCCGTGCGCGTGCTACGCATGAAGGAGGGCGACGCCCTCGTGGCGGCCGACGGCAAGGGCAATCTCTACGAAGCCACCATAGCGGCGGCATCGCGCGGCGCGTGCTATCTCGACATCACGCGCTGCCTGCACGTGCAGCCCACGTGGCAAAGCCGCATCTGCCTCGCCGTGGCACCCACAAAAAACATGGACCGCATGGAATGGCTCGCGGAAAAGGCCACGGAAATTGGGTTTGACGAACTCGCCCTGCTGGACTGCGACAACTCGGAACGCCGCGCGGTGAAGACGGAACGCCTGGACAAAATCATTGTGAGCGCGATGAAGCAGAGCCGCAAGGCCTGCAAGCCGCTGCTGCGCCCGATGGAAAAGTTTGCCGACTTCGTGAAGCAACCGTTCGACGGACAGAAGTTCATTGCCCATTGCTATGCGGCGGCCGACATTGCGGGCGATGTCCCCGCCCCCGCCTCAGAAACGCCGGGCAGCGAGGCAGAAGCCATCGTGAGTTTCGACACGGGACACCCCGACCTGCAAACGCTCCTTTCTGCCACGCAAAACTCGCTCGTACTCATAGGGCCCGAGGGCGATTTCAGCATCGAGGAGGTAAGGCTCGCCCTCAGCCTCGGTTTCCAGTCCGTAAGTCTCGGTCCCTCGCGCCTGCGCACCGAAACGGCCGCGCTGGCGGCGGTGCATCTGATGAACCTCGCCAAAAGGAAGTGAGGGTTAGCAGTCTTTTGTTTTCCATGTTGTCGTAAAATCTCGTCTACTAAAAAATATATGCAGCAACTTATCGAACTATACAAGCAGCACTTCGGCACTGCGCCGCTGAAAGCCGAAACGCTCGCCAAGGCGGGGAGCAACCGCATCTACGTGCGCTTTGCCGGCAGCAACGGCACGGTGATCGGCGTGGTGGGACAGTCGGAGGAAGAGAACAGACAGTTTATCTACCTTGCCGGGCATTTCCGCAGCAAGGGTTTGCCCTTTCCCGAAGTTTACGCCGTGAGCGACGACGGCATGCGCTATCTCCAGCAAGACCTTGGCTGCCGCTCGCTCTATCAGGCGTTGGAAAAGGGACGCACCGCCGGGGCGCAATATTCCGAAGAAGAGATTGCGCTCATCAGGCGCACGCTCTGCCTGCTGCCCCACATACAAGTGGTAGGCGCGGAGGGGCTGGACTTCTCTCGCTGCCTCGCGCCCCGCAGGTTCGACACGCAGGCTGCGCTCTTCGACCTCCATTATTTCAAATATTGCTTCCTCAAAACCACCGACCTGCCTTACGACGAACTGCTCCTTGAAGAGGATTTCAGGGAACTGGCGGCCGACCTCGTGGCGTGCGGCAAGGGACACGCGGGCTTTCTGTATCGCGACTTTCAGGCACGCAACGTGATGCTTGCGCCCGACGAAGAGCCGTGGTTCATCGACTTTCAGGGTGGCATGCAGGGACCGCTGCAATACGACGTGGCTTCGTTCCTTTGGCAAGCCTCGGCACGCTATCCGCAAACGCTGCGCGAGGCACTGATTGAGGACTATCTGGACGAATTGGCAAAGATTGCGAGCGTGGACCGCGCGGAGTTTCGCAGCGGACTGTCGCTCTTCGTATTGTTCCGCATGCTGCAAGTGCTCGGTGCATACGGCCTGCGCGGTTACTTTGAGCGCAAAAAATATTTCCTCGACAGCATTCCCAGTGCCATTCAGAGCCTGCGCCGCCAACTGCTCGACGGCGTGTGCGCCCCCTACCCTTATCTGCAACAAACGTTGCAGGAACTTGTGGACCTGCCGCAGTTCAACACGCCGGGGCAGGCGGGCGAACAGCCCTGCGGAAAGGGGTTAAAAGAGCATAAGAACCTCGTGGTGCGCGTGTTCAGTTTCAGTTATAAAAAAGGCATTCCGCAGGACGAAAGCGGCAACGGCGGCGGCTACGTGTTCGACTGCCGCAGCACGCACAACCCCGGGCGATACGAGCCGTACAAAAAACTCACGGGCCGCGACGAGGCGGTGATTAAGTTCCTTGAAGACGATGGGGAAATTCTCGTATTTCTCGACAGCGTGTATCGCCTCGCCGATGCCCACGTGAGCCGCTATCTGCAACGCGGCTTCACCGACCTCATGTTCTCGTTCGGCTGCACGGGCGGGCAGCACCGTAGCGTTTACTCAGCCGAGCATCTCGCCGAGCACCTCAACAAGAAGTTTGGCATTGAGGTGCGCCTCTGCCACCGCGAGCAGGGCATCAGCCGCGTGCTGCCGGCGGCAGGGAAATAAGATTCATTTCAAAAAATACACTATGGAAAACAACATCTCAAAATATCAATTCACAGTCGAACCTTTCTCGGAAGACTTTCGCGGCAGCCTCTCCTGGGGCACTCTGGGCAATCTGCTGCTGCGCTGCGCCAGCCTGAGCGCAGGCACGTTCGGCTTCGGTTACGAGCAGGTAGTGCAACGGCGCTTGGCGTGGGTGCTCTCGCGCCTCATCATCGACGTGCCCGCCATGCCCCGCACGGGCGAGCAGTTTGAAATCCAAACGTGGGTGAAGAGCGTTTACCGGCAATTCACCGACCGCCACTACGCCATCATGCGCCCCGACGGCACACCTTACGGCTACGCCGTATCCACTTGGGCGCTTATCAACATCGACACGCGCCAGCCCGTTGACCTTTCGCAGATGCCCGACGACCTGCTTTGGCAGAGTATCGTGCCCGAGCGCGAAGCCCCCATCGCGCCCCCAACCCGCCTGCGACTGCAAACGCCAGAACTCCTGGCGGAACACACGGCGGCATATACCGACCTCGACATCAACGGACACGTTAACTCCATTCGCTACATCGAACTGCTACTCGACAGAATTTCTAAGCAAGAGCATGCTGCCAACCCCGTGACGCGCATCGAAATGCAATATGCCGCCGAAAGCGGTGCAGGCGACCGCCTACAAATCTCCTCCGACAGCAGCAGCGACGGCGCACACCGCCTTTACGTCATCAAACGCGACGACGGCACCCTGCTTTGCCGGGGCATTCTGCATCAAAAAAAGTAATAGAGGAGGTAGCAGAGAAAGCAATAAGGTCTCACGAGTAGGGGCGTTTTGTAAAACGCCCGCCGGGTGCGCCGCATGGCCAATAACCAATGAGGCAACATACTCCCGGGCGTTATACAAAACGCCCCTACTTTCGTGAGACCTATATATATAATATATGTATAAGGTTACTGCTCCTTGCGGGGCACTTCGAGCTTAACGCGTATCCAAAGTTCCTCGCCTTTCCTGTCGGCCTTTTCGTGGTGGTAAGAAACGTGGAGTATGTCCTGTGTCTCAAAGCGATAGAAAATCTTGTTATCTTTGCCGATAAGCGTGGGGTCGGTGACAGAACCGTTGATATGCTCCGTGTAGACACTGTCGGAATTAACGGTATACGCTCCCTCGTTGGTCTTGATACAAGTAGCATCGGGCGCGGCAATGAGGAAGATGAAGAAGTTGCCGTCGGGCTGAATCACTTTCCAAACGGGCAGTTTGATAAAGCCGGGCTTGCCGCCGTGGGTGTGCCCGTCGCTTTGCTGAACTTGCTGCCAAAGGCCTACGAGCGGGTGGTTGCTTGTCTGTGCAAGCATGTGCGAAGCCATAAACAAGGCGGCGCACAGAGAAAGAAGTCTGTAAGTTTTCATAATGTTGGATTTAATTATAAATAAGCGGAAAAGCACGCGCCGCGTGATTTTCTTATTGCAAAATAATTGCAAATAAATTTCATTTGCAAATAAAACAAGGTCTTTTTTATATGACAGACACCGCTTTTTATTACGAAGATACCATTTGCGCACCCGCCACGCCGGCAGGCGGCGCGATTTCCGTGATACGCATATCGGGCAAAAGAGCTGTTGAAATCGCCAACAGCCTTTTCAAGCAGAAAGTCGGGAAAAGCCTTGCGCAACGCGCGGCAGGCACCGTGGCGTTTGGCGACATATTGGACGAAGAAGGGGAAACGCTCGACGAGGTGCTGGTCACCCTCTTCCGTGCGCCGCACTCCTATACCGGCGAAGACAGCGTGGAAATTTCCTGCCACGGCTCCGCCTATATTGTCTCGCGGCTGCTGCAAAGCCTCATCGCGAAAGGCTGCCGCATGGCCCGTCCCGGCGAGTTCACGCAGCGGGCCTTTCTCAACGGGAAGATGGACCTTAGCCGCGCCGAAGCCGTTGCCGACCTCATTGCCTCAACCTCTGCCGCCACCCACCGCATCGCACTCAAGCAGATGCGCGGGCAGTTCAGCAAGGAACTGGCGGAGCTGCGCGAGAAATTGCTCCATCTCACCACGCTCCTCGAACTCGAGCTCGACTTCTCCGACCACGAAGACCTTGAATTTGCCGACCGCACCCAACTGCAAGACATCACCGACGAAATCCACAAGAAACTATCCCGCCTCGCTTCTTCCTTCCGCCTCGGCAACGCCATAAAGAACGGCATCCCCGTGGCAATCGTTGGCGACACAAACGCAGGCAAATCTACCCTGCTCAACACGCTGCTCGGAGAAGAGAAAGCCATCGTGAGCGACGTGCACGGCACCACGCGCGACGCGATTGAGGACACGGTGAACATTGGCGGCACGCTCTTCCGCTTCATCGACACGGCCGGCATCAGGCAGTCGGACGACAAGGTGGAGCAAATCGGCATCAACCGCACTTTCAAGAAACTCGAAGAAGCAGAAATCGTGCTGTGGGTTATCGACAGCACAGACTGGCAGAAGTCCCTGCGGCTCAAAGACGAAATCCTCCCGCTCTGCGCCGGCAAATCGCTGCTACTGCTGTTCAACAAATCCGACCTTGCAGACCAGCACGCCTCGCCTGCCATGCTTTCCGCCTTTTCAGACATAGCGGCCGAGCATCTGCTGATTACCGCACAAGACGCCGCCTCCTGCGCCCCCGTCGTAGCCTATTTAGAAAAAACGGCAGCGCAAACCGCCACCGCCACTCAAAACGACATCATCATCACCAACGAGCGCCATTACGCCGCCATCCATTCCGCCCTTTCCGCCCTCGACCGCGTCTCTGCCGGCCTGCGCGACGGCTTGCCCGGCGACCTCGTGAGCCAAGACCTCCGCGCCACCCTCTTCCACCTTGCCGAAATCACCGGCGGCGCCATCACCTCCGATGAAGTCCTCCATTCCGTCTTCAAAGGATTTTGCATCGGAAAATAGTAGATTTTCATGAGTAGGTAGGTCTAATGCAGACAACGCAAACAACCAATAAATATAGAAGAAAGAAATATAATTATGAATGTAAAATGTGTTGACACAATCAATCCGAAAGTGTTTTTTGCTGATGCAAAAGAAATATGGATAGCAGTTGCTCTATTACAAACCCATATTGCAGAACAATTGCTTTCCAATGCGAAAAAAGTGGATAAAAGCCTTATCCATATAATTGTTGGTATAGACTTACCAACAGAGCCAAACGCAATAGAAACATTATACAATGCAGGTTGTGACATACAAGTTTTCAAAAGTAATGTTACCTTTCATCCTAAAGTATACGTTGTAAAAAGGCGAAATGGGAAATACTCATCTATCGTTGGCTCCGCAAATGCAACGACTGCTGGATTTACCAGTAATATAGAACTATCAGTTCACAGCAATGATAATCATTTTTCTAAATCTGTAATCGATTGGTTTAATCACATTGATAAACGAGCCTTACGTAATGTGGATAAAGGTTTTATAGAGGTCTACAAAAAAGAATTCGTAGATAGGCAACAAAAAAATATTGATCAAAAACGCCAACAAGAAAAGCAACGCATTCAACAACTTTGGAATACTGTTAATGAGTATAAGAGACAAGAGTTGATACAACAACTAACAGAAACCCTTTCCGAAATAAGTAGTAGCCAATATTTTCGCGACAGAGATAAAGTCGTCGAAGATATACGAACCGCAATGGATGTCAAACACGGTTTTAAAAGTTTTAATAGCAAACAATTTGTTGAAATTGCAGAATTAGGACGAATTAGACGCAGTCAACGGAATACATTTTATCAAGACGATACAATTATTGCTATAAAGAAAGCATATACAGCAACAGAAGAAAACTTAGCCAATGCTATTGACAATCTTTGCTCGTGTAAAGATATTGGTATCGGTTATGCTTCTAAAATAATGTGCGTGAGAGATCCCAAGAAGTATATGGTTATTAATGGACCTGCAAAAGAATTTCTAAAACGTTTTGGAATTAAAGGCATTTCTGGGAAAATTTCAGGGAAACGATATTTAGAGATTTCTCAAGAAATTGCAGGGTTAATAAAAGATATTCCTGGTTTAAAAGATTTGGCTCATTTTGATTGTTTAATATGGGAATGAATATAAGATGTGAAGGCAGACGAAAGTAACATAAAACGGCAAATGCTTTTAAACACATAACGGATATATGCCACCCATCATAAGGATAGGGGCGAACAACTAAAATATCCTCGCTCTATTTTGTTGAAAGTAAAATGTGCGATTTTCTTTTGATATTTTCGGCTGCACTCGGCATAGTCAGAATCAGTTCGGCTCTGCGCTCGTTTGCGCAAAAATCTCGCCAATCCAAAGCGATTAAACTCTCTTAGTCTTTTGGCTTAACGAAATCGTTGCAATATTATTCTGTCAAATCTCATATGCTTTTGACTCAGTAGCGAAACAGCCTTTTCCGAAACAACTCTTTCGCTTCTGCAAAATGAATTTACTATTTACTTTCGGCAAAATAGTGCGAGGATATTTAATACCCGGCCGCTTGAAACACATTGGCATTTTTAGGATATGGTCAACTATACAAGGAAATGGTCAACCTATTTCAAGACAAGACATGGTTTTAATGAAATACGACCCAATGGATGTATTCCGAAAATGACATTTATTCACGATGTTATAGAGTCTATTTTAAACGAAATGTAATCAAAAATGGCATCTTGGAAGCATACAGAAATAATTATTAATGGGCAGCCTGTGAAAGCGGTGGCTCCTGTCATTGTGTCGGCAAGTA
>JALFJC010000127.1:0-5548 GCA_022775595.1 Bacteroidales bacterium
ACGAGCAAGTCGCTCTGAGTGCCTTTGCCCGAACCGGGGGCACCGAATATTACGAGATTTTTCATGTATATATAATATTGTGTACTAATGTCAATCTTCCACGGTATAGATATGCCGCAGATTGCGCCCCTCGCCGTCGTAGTCGAGCCCGTAGCCCACGATGAAGTCGTTGGGGATTTCGAAGCAGCAATAGGGGATGTCGAGGTCTACCTTGAGGTTGCCGGGCTTGACGAGCAGGGCAGAGATAAGCACGCGCTTGGGGTGGTAGTTTTCGAGCAGCAGGAGGAGTTCCTTCATGGTGAGACCCGAGTCGATGATGTCTTCCACGATGACTACCGTGCGGCCCTCAATCGGTTCGTTAAGGCCGATGAGTTGGCGTACCTTTCCCGTGGAGCTTGTGCCTTGGTAAGACGCCATGCGCACAAAGGAAATTTCACAAGGCACGCTGACTGTGCGCAGCAGGTCGGCTGCAAAAACGAAAGAGCCGTTGAGCACGGCGAGGAAAAGCGGCTGTTCGCCGGCGAGGTCGGCACTGATTTGTGCGCCGAGGGCAGCCACGCGCTCCTTGATTTTTTCTTCGGGAATGCTGACGGCGAAGCTGCGGTCTTTGATTTTGACGGTTTCCATATTATAAGTATATAGCTGGAGGGCAGTAGGGGCGTTTTTAATAAGATAGGCTGCGGCTCGGCAATTCAAGTAAACTTGATTGCACTCGCCTTGCACTATCTTTGCAAAACGCCCGCCATTTGTGCTAATGACGCATATCAATGAGGCAATCATTTTCAGGGCGTTTTGCAAAACGCCCCTACTTTTCTCAACTATCTGCGCAGGCAAATAGCCCAAACAGGCACTATCTTACGGCAAAAGTACAATTATTTTTCGTACTTTTGCGTTCAAAATGCAATAAGTGATGATAAATTCGGATTTTTTTGAACGAAAAATAGGTTTCAACGACATCCGTACGAGGTTGAAAGGGCGTTGTTTCTCAACGCTCGGCACAGAATGGGTAGACACTAACTTTAAGTTTCTCGCCACCTTTGCCGAGGTGCGCCGCGCCCTCGACCTCCACACGGAGTTCGTGCGCCTGTTCCAGGAAGATGCGGCGGATTTCGACGCTGACTTCTTCGACGTGCGCGAGCCGCTGCTGCGCGTACGCCCGGAGCGTACATATATGGAAGAGCAAGACCTTTTCTATCTCAAACGCTCGCTGGCAACCATCGAACGCTTTGCCACACTGTTCCGTAAAACGGTGGATGATAAAGGCGAAGACGAAGCAGCCGCGCCGCTCTATCCCACGCTCGCCTCTGTGGCCGCCGATGTGGCGGTGTTCCCCGATATCGTGAAGCGCATCGACGAGGTGCTCAACAAGTATGGCAAGGTGAAAGACACCGCCTCGCCCGAACTCCTCTCTATCCGTCACCAGATAGAAATCAATACGCGCGGCATCTCCCACGCCCTGCGCGGCATCATCAACGAGGCCCGCACCGAGGGCTACATCAACCGCGACATCAGCCCCACGCTCCGCGACGGCCGCCTCGTGATTCCCGTGGCACCGGCCCTGAAAAAGAAGATCAAAGGCATTGTCCACGACGAGAGCGCAACGGGCAAGACCGTCTTCATCGAGCCGACCGCCGTGGTAGAAGCCAACAACAAGATACGCGAACTGAAAGCCGCCGAACGCCGCGAAATCATACGCATACTCCAAGAACTCACCGCCGCCGTGCGCCCCGCGCTCGACGACATTCTCGCGTCCCTGCGCTTCCTCGCGCTCATCGACTTCCAGCGCGCCCTGATGACGTATGCCGAGAGTATGGAAGCCTGTGTGCCGCGCCTTTCGTCCGACCCCTGCCTCACGATGCGCGAGGCCTATCACCCGCTGCTCGTGGAAAGCCTCAAGCGTAAGGGCGAAGAGATGACGCCGCTCAACGTGTCGCTGCCGCGCGACAAGCGTTTCATCATTATCTCCGGCCCCAACGCCGGCGGCAAGTCGGTGTGCCTCAAAACCGTGGGACTGCTGCAATACATGCTGCAATGCGGCATGCCCGTGCCCGTGAGCGAGGCTTCGACCTTCGGCATCTTCTCGCAGATATTCATAGATATGGGCGACGAGCAAAGCATTGAAAACGACCTATCTACCTATTCCTCGCATCTGCAAAACATGAAGCTGATGCTCCGCGAGACCAACGCCACCACGCTCCTGCTCATCGACGAGATGGGCAGCGGCACAGAACCGCAAATCGGCGGCATACTCGCCGAGTGCATCCTCGACCGCTTCGTACAGAGCCGCGCCTTCGGCGTCATCACCACGCACTATCAAAATCTCAAGCAGTACGCCTCGCATACTCCGGGCGTAGTGGCTGGCGCGATGCTCTACGACCGCCAGCAGTTGCAACCCCTCTTCACCCTCGCCCTCGGCACGCCGGGCAGTTCCTTTGCCCTCGAGATTGCCCGCAAAATAGGACTGCCTGCCGACGTGATACGCGAGGCGGAAGAACTCGTGGGACGCGACTACGTGGTGAGCGAGAAATATATCCAGGACATCATTCGCGACAAGAACTATTGGGAAAACAAGCGCCGCGCCGTGCACGACCAGGAAAAGAACCTAGACCGGCTGCTTGAGCGTTACGACCAGGAAATCACCGACACCCGCACGCGCCGCCAGGCGGTGCTGGCCGAAGCCCGCGAGCAGGCGCAGACGCTCCTCGAGAGTGCCAACGCACGCATCGAAAACACGATTCGCGAAATCCGTGAGGCCGAAGCCGAGCGCGAGCGTACGAAGCAGGTGCGCCGCGACCTTCAAGAGTTTAAGGAAGAGGCACTCAGCGAAGCCGCCGACCTCGAAGAGCAACGCCTGCAACGCAAGATGCGACAGATAGAGGAGCGGCGCAAACGCCGCGAAGAGCGTCGCGCGGGCAAGACTGGCGCGGCAGGCAACGCCGCCACGGCTGCCGCCGCGCCTCAAAAGGCGGAGAAGCCCGTGGTGCCTGATTGCTGGGTGCGGCTGAAAGAAATGCCCGACGTGCGCCCCGGCCGCGTGGAGACGGTGAAAGGCCGCAGCGCAAAGGTGCTCTTCGGAAGCATTTACAACCAAATCGACGTTGCCCGCCTCGAAGTGTGCGATGCACCCGCGCCCGAAAAGCCTCTGGCGCAGCAGGCCGTGAGCTACATCAGCCGACAGACGCGTGACGCCATCGACGCCAAAAAACTCAACTTCAAGCCCGACATCGACCTGCGCGGAATGCGCGTGGACGAGGCGCTTTACATCATCACGAACTTTATCGACGATGCCGTGCTCCTCGGCGTTTCCCGCGTGCGCATCTTGCACGGTACGGGCACGGGCGCACTGCGCGAACTCACGCGCAACTATCTACGCACCGTGCCGCAGGTGAAGCACGTGCGCGACGAGCACGTGCAGTTCGGCGGCGCTGGCATCACCGTGGTGGATTTGGAATAATTGGTCCTTTTAGAAAAGAAGGAGCACGCGGCACACAATATTATATATACGCGCGCGTGCTCGCTACGCGTCAGTAATTGCCTGCCCTAAGGGGCGGGCAATTATTTTTTTTGCATTGGCTGCAACAATCTTCCAGGCACTAACACACAATTCAACCAATACGTTGCCAATTATCACGCTGATATTTTTTATTTCCTCGGAGCTAATTTTTCCTTTCTCCTTGATATTTTTTCCTGTATGCGCAGAAAGTTTTTGTTACAAAGTTTGTAACGCTTGTTACAAAGTTTGTAATACGTGTTACAAACTTTCTAATACATATTACAAAGTTTGTAATAAAAAATATCTCCGAGAAAATAAAAACTGTCATATAGGACAATAAAAATTTTCTGCGCAGAAGGGAAAAAATATCTCCGAAAGCGTTAGAATTATCTTAGCAGACAGTGAACAACATCTCAGCAGAAAGTTCGGAGAAATAAGCAGGAAGCAAGGACAAGCCCGTTTTGCGACGAACGCCCCTCCCCGCAAGCCCGCAATAAAAGCAATAAAAAATCTATTTGCCCCTTTTATTATAAGATAGTGCGCTTTCTTCGGAAAAATTTACGTACTTTTGCAGAAAGCAAACCAAACGAGTTTACCGCAAACTATGGAAACGCTCAAACACGAATGCGGGGTGGCCATGATAAGGCTGCTCAAGCCTCTGAGCTACTACGAAGAAAAATACGGCTCTTGGATGTACGGACTCAACAAGCTCTATCTCATGATGGAGAAACAGCACAACCGAGGGCAGGAAGGCGCAGGACTGGCCTGCGTGAAAATGGAAGCCGCGCCGGGCGAGGAATTTATGTTTCGCGAACGGGCGTTGGGCGGAGGCGCTATCCAAGAAATCTTTGCGGAAGTACACGGCAAAATCGGCAGTTTTTCTGAAGAACAACTGCACAACGCCGCTTTTGCCGCTCGCCATATTCCCTTTGCGGGCGAAATATACATGGGCCACTTACGGTATTCCACTACCGGCAAAAGTGGCCTTTCGTATGTCCATCCTTTCCTGCGGCGCAACAACTGGCGCGCCAAGAACCTCTGCATCTGCGCCAACTTCAACATGACGAACGTGCCGGAAATCTTCAACGAAATAGCCGTGAAGGGACAGCACCCGCGCATGGTGTCGGACACGTATATCCTCCTCGAACAGCTCGGGCACAGGCTCGACCGCGAAAGCGAACGCTGCTTCAACGAGGCTATGGAGCAGGGACTGACCAATACGGACATCACGCACTACATCGAAGACCACATTAACCTGGCCAACGTGCTCAAGCTCTCCGCCCCCGTGTGGGACGGCGGCTACGTGCTTTGCGGCGTGACGGGCAGCGGCGAGATGATGTGCATGCGCGACCCCTGGGGCATCAGGCCCGCCTTCTGGTATAAGGACGACGAGATAATGGTGGTGGCATCGGAACGCCCCGTCATTCAGACCTCGCTCGACGTGGAAGCAGAGGACGTGCACGAACTCAAGCCCGGCGAAGCCTTGCTGATGAACAAACGCGGCGGCCTGCGCACGGAGCAGATACTGCCAGCAGAGAACGTGAAGCCTTGCTCCTTCGAACGCGTGTATTTCAGCCGCGGCTCCGACGTGGATATCTACCGTGAGCGCAAGGAACTGGGGCGGTCGCTCGTCGAGCCTATCCTCAAAGCTGTGAACTATGAACTGGACAACACGGTGCTCAGCTATATCCCCAACACCGCCGAGGCGGCCTATTACGGCATGGTGGAGGGCTTTAACGACTATCTCAACCAACAGAAAATCGAAGAGATAAAACGCCTCGGCGGCACTGCCTCCCACGCCGACCTCGAGCGCATTCTCTCGCGCCGCGTGCGTACGGAGAAAGTGGCGTGGAAGGACATCAAGATGCGCACCTTCATCGCCGAGGGCAACAGCCGCAACGACCTCGCCGCCCACGTGTACGACATCACTTACGGCAGCATCCGGCCGGGCATTGACAACCTCGTGGTAATCGACGATAGCATCGTGCGCGGCACTACGCTGCGCGAGAGCATCATTCGCATTCTCAACCGCCTGCACCCGAAGCGCATCGTGGT
>JALFJC010000151.1:0-6909 GCA_022775595.1 Bacteroidales bacterium
AGTAAACAAGTATACGAGTAGACATGTTTATAAAATTACGAGTTTCTTTGCTTTGGTTTCCTTGCCGTCGATAATGGCGCGGTAGATGTAGATGCCCGAGGGCAGCGGCGTGCCGGCAGTGTCGGTAAGCTGCCAAGGCACGGACACGTAGTTAGCTCCTTGCACGCTTTGCTCTTTATGCCATACGCGGCGGCCGGCAATGTCGTAAACTTCCATAGTCACGCCGATACCCGAGGCCGTATCCATAAAGAAAGAAGCAATAAATGTGGTGCCCGTGGCTGTGGGGTTTTGCGTAGCGAATACGTCGCGGTCGGCTGCGCCGTCTTGGTGCACGGTGAACGAAAGTTCGGAGTTCGTGACGTTGCTGTTCACGTCCCACACGCGCAATTGCACCTTATGCTTGCCGAGCGATAGCGTAGGCATCTGATAGGTTAGGTGTCCCGAGTTGTAGCTGCCGAAGTCGAACGTGAAGTTATCATTGAGGTTAATCGTATTCGTGCGGTCGCCGTCCACGATGAGTTCGAGGTTATGCCCGATGGTTGCTCCGTTGATGCTAAGCCCCACGTTGTCGGAAATGTCAGCGTGAAGGACGGGCGTGGGCGAAACGATGCCGCCGTTCGGGAAGTCGGGCGAGTTGAGATAGAGCAACACGGAGGGGCCTTGCGTGTCGGGCGTGGCATTCGGGTCGGTGCCGTTCATATAAATATCCGTGAAATGCCCGTTGCAGTCGAGCGAATGGTCTTTGTTCACGGCATAGAGCGAAAGCAGGGCATCGGCATCGGAGTAGTTGATGTCGCGCGGTATGGGAATGCGCAGCGTGAAGCGGCCGTTCTCCACCTTAACGCTGCCTTCAAACATCGTCTTGTTGTAATCTTCGTAGATGAGGGGCATCACCGAGCCGTTGCCCTTGCACGTGATTTTCTCTTTCGGGCAGAGCAGCATGGCTGAGAGCGTACCCTCGAAATTGCTATCTGTCATGCCGCCGGCATCTGTCACGTAGCCTTCTATTTCAGCCACGGAGCAGGCGGCAAGTTGGTGGCGCGTGCCAGCCTTGACGGCTGCGCCGTTGATTTTGTCTACCACCACTTGTCCCTTCGGCACTGCGAGGTAGAGGGCAGGGTCGCCGAGAAGGGTGTATTTGAGTTTGTTGATGGTGTTGTCGCTCTTGCGCGTCACGAGTTCCGCCTTGGCCAGTTGCAGAGCCTCGCCCATTGTTCTGCGGCTGCCGTTTACCTTACCGAGCAGATAGTTCACGTATGCCACGTTGAGCGTGCGGTTGTAGTTGGCAAACACCGAGCGCGAGGCACACATCACCGCCACAGCGCCACCCGTCTGGTTGAAGAGCGCGGCGCGGCCGAGGTCGTCGGTGAGTTGGTCTATCGGCGTGATTTCGCAGGAGGCGTAGATCCAAAGCGGCAAGCTGGAAGTCTGCGTGGCCTTCACGTCGGAGAGGAGCATGAGGTTGGCGTGCGAAATCTTCTCGGGCGAGCCATGCCCGTTGTAGTTGAAAATCAGCGCACCCTTGTCTATCTCCGTCTTGAGCTTCTGCGTCACGAGGGGATAGTAGCTGCCCGTGGCGGTCATCGTCACGGTGTAAGCGTCGGGGAAGATGCGGCGCATGAGCATATCGGGGTCGCCGGAGGCTTCTATCTGCTTGCCCACGGCTTCTGCATCGTTCATGTGGAGATTGTTGTCGCCGTAGTCGCCAATCAGGTAAATCTTGTTTTTCCAAATACCCGCCGACTTGTTTTCAAGGTAGTTGATGCACTTATCCACGAGGAAGCGTGCCTTGGCCGCATCGTGGCAGGGGAAGCGTCCTAAACCGATATCAATTTTCTCGCGCAGGATGTCCGCACCCTCGCCGTCGTCGAGCAGCCCGAAGTAGTCGTCGGTCACGTAACTGCGCAGCGAGCCGTAGGAGAACGAGTTGCCCGTTGCATCCTTGCCTTCATAGTCGTTGGCCTCGTAGGCCGGCAGCAGGTCCGACGGCGTAAGCCCCGTGGCTTTCCATTCTTCCGACAACATTCGGTTGTCCCAGGCGCAGTCGGCAAAGAAGAGCGCGAAGCGCGGTGCGCCTTCACCGGCATCGGCGCGGTCGTAGAGCATTTTCAGATAGCGGCGCAGGGCCGTGGCATCGGGCGTGCCGGAAGAAAACTCGTTGTACACCTGCGCCACGTTCACTACCTTCACATTCAACCCCGAGCGCGTGCGGTGGGCATCGGCGAGGCGTTCAGCCTCCGCCGTTAGTGCGCCCGAGCTCGGCACGAAGATAACGTAGTCAATGTTTCTGTCAGCGTGCAGGTCCTGATTGCCCACAGCCCCGATATAAGTAGGTTCGGGGTAACTGCCGGCTGTATTCACTATAACGTATCTCTCCGTGCCGTCGGCGGCGTAGGCCGTGAGCGTTGTGCCGCTGAGGCGCGAGGCCACTTGGGCTGCCGGCACACCGGCGCGCCCGATGCGCCACAGCTTCGTATTGCTTGTAGCATTGGCAATATTAAGGCTTACCGCTCCCGTCGTTTCGGGACAGAACGAGGCATTCCCAGCGTTTGCAGTGAGGAGTTTGGGATATTTAATCCGAATAAAATTCAGGTGCGCAGGTATGCCGGCGGTCGAGGTGATGCGGAATTGCAGGTCGGAGGTCGTGGCACGCATCGTGAAGGTGCGGCGGCGGCCGCGGGCAGCGTCGCTCGAGGTGTTTTTATCAATGACATTCGAGGAGAGCACCTCGCTGAACGATGGTCCGACACTCATCTGCGCCGTGCAGCTCTGCGTGCTTCCGGCAGCCGTGAACTCCCAGGTTACAGAGGTGAGGTCCGTGCCCGTGATGCCCGGCAGAGAAATACCGAACGTCTTGGTGTTTGTGCCGCTGAAGTCGTGACTGTCGAACATCTCGCGCCCACCGCCATACCAAGCAAACTCATCGTTGTCGATGGCTGCGTAATGGTACACTTCATTGAGTACCTGCGAGGCGGTCTCCGAAGGAGCGGGCAGTGTTTCGAACACGGCAGGCTTGTCGCCCTCGGTCAGGAAATAATACGAGAGTGTGGAATACGGGTTGTTGGCGTGCACGCCGTTCGTCCAGCGGCGCGTGCCTTCGGCAAAGAAGAGCAGGGCATCGCTGCGGCGGTAGAGGGGAATTTCTTCCAAATCGTCCGTTACGGCATTTTTGCCCGAGAATTCGAGCAACTCGGGCAGCATGCGTCCGCCGTAGCCAAAGAGACGCACCTTGGCGGGATTGGAAAAGCCCATCTGAGCCAGCGAGGCGGGGGTTAGGCTGTAAACGCCTTCAGAAGCCACGGCAATTTTCACCCAGCGGCCTGAGGCCAAAACGGAATGGTCGCGGTAGCGGGCGGCGGGAGTAGCGTCCTGCGCTTCGGCAAGATTGAGGCGCGGCTGAATGGTGTCGATGCGCACGCGGCACGACACGAGGCGCACGGGACGGCCGTTGCGGTTTACTATCGGGCAGAAACTGATGTCGAGACGCACGTCGCCACGAGCCACGCCGCGGAACACGTCCACCGTCACGCTGTCGGGCACCTCGAAACCGCTTTCGCTGATAAGGCGGCGTTCCTCCGGCGTGAGCGACACGTATTCGGGATATTCTATCCGCACATTATAAGTGCACCCCTCGGAGGCTCTTCCGACGGGCTCGGACAGGCAGTAATAGGGCAAGCCCTCCGCCGTGACAGGATAGTCTGCGGCATTGAGGGCGGTAAACATGCTGCGCGTCTGGCCATGCGTGGGCAGGGCGATAAGGGCTAAGAGCACGGGCAAAAGCCTACGCATATATATATATAATGTATGACGGGTGAAACAAACCATAATCGTGTGTTGGATATAAAGAGGGTTTTATTGCAAAAGAACTATTCACTTCACATTAAAGTCAAGCAACGCTTCGCCGTTGAGCCTTGCCGTGAGGCGGGTGCCGATGCTGGCGGTTGTTTGTCCCGTGAAGGGACTGTCTGTGAGCAGGATGTCGCCTTGCCGCAGGGTGCAGCAGCGGCTCACTTGCGCAATGAGGTCGTCTACCCCCGCAATCGCCGCCAACGCATCGAAACTTTGCACCGTCTTGCCGTCAATGTCGAGACTGCACACAGCATTGTCCAAACCCGATTCGAGCAGAGGGGAGAAACGTCCCACGGCCACGCAGCCGTCAAACGCGCAGGCCGCGTCCCACGGCAGGCCAGCGGATTGCAGCTCCTGCAAAAGCCCTTGCGCCACAAACACGGCGCAGACGGTTGCCGCGTCGCGGTATCTGTAAGCAAACCTCGGCGCAATGCAGCGTCCGAGGCGGCCGATGCGCACTGCCAGTTGCACGGTCACGGTGCAAGGCTCGGCGATATCGGGAATGAAAAACGGGCGGTTGCTGGTGGTCAGCGTTGTGTCGGGCAGCGTGATAAACGAAGGTTGCCTTAGTACTGATAACGCATTTTCGGCGGTTTTATTGCCTTTTGGGTAGTTGTTTATGATAGAAAATATCTTCATCCGTCTTTTCTTGTACTTTTATCCTATTTTGTGCCTAAAAGATAAAACGGCATTTTTTGCAGATTATTGTGCCCGCGCAGTCGTCGCCTGCCTTGCGCTTGACAGCGGGCGGCACAACCTGGCGCGTTTTGGCGAAACCTATGGAAAGGCTTATCTTTGCCTTAGCAAAAAGAGGAAGGGCGCAGGCTCTTCCTCTTTTCGCGTTTTTGGGGCATACTATCCTATATGAACGGAAAAACTATCATATATGACCGTGAAAATTATAAGCAGGATAGTAAAAATTATCTCCTTGATAGTTTTTGCGATGTGCTTTATCGTAAAAATCTGCTTGATTTTCGTGGAATTTTTCTCGGAGCAAAATTCCATTGTCTTAATTATCTCTAAATCTTTGCGCCGTGCCGTCTTAACGTTTGCAAACGAGCCGTAAACGCTCTGCGCAGGGAGGAGGACGGGATTAACGTGTTTTTAGACTCTTGTGCTTCCAGTAAACTTGACGCATAAGCTCTATGGGCATTGATCGGAGGAGCGGGGCATGTCCTATGGCGTAGTGCCTCTTCTTTGAGATTTTCGGCTGCACTCGGCAATTCAAGTAAACTTGATTGCTCTCATTTGCACGAAAATTCCAGGCACATCGTCCTCGCTTCGTCTATCCGAGGACTTCGTCCCCGGTTATCGTCGCTGCGCTCCGTAGTGCCTTCCAGGCACTTGACACTACCGAGCGATGAAATTTATGCAGAGGTATCAAGTACATGATAGGCATCACAGCACGCAACTGTTGCTTGCAACCATGCGCTTGCAGAAGTGTCAAGTGCCTGGAAGGCACTACGGAGCGAAGCGACGATAACCGGGTACGCAGTGCCCGGATAGGCGTAGTGTCACGACGTGCCTGGAAGGCACTACGCCTGAGGACAAGCCCCGTCTCATACGGGCAATGCAAACCTTGCGCAAGCGTCAAGTACGAAGAATGCATTGTAGAGAGGCATTTTTGCCCGTAGTCATGCGCTTGCAGAAGTATCAAGTGCCTGGAAGGCACTACGGAGCGTAAGCGACGATAACCGGGCACGCAGTGCTCGGATAAGCATGATGCTACGACGTGCCTGGAAGGCACTACGCCTGAGGACACGGCAAGTGCCCTACCCCAACACCCTACCTATTCAATATAAACTTAATGCTGAAGCCGAAGTCCTGAGTGGTGACAGGATAAGAGCTGGACGTGAGGAGGGGCTTGTTCATCTGACGGTCGTAGTAGGCGGTGAGGGTGATGTATTTGCTGAGGGCGTAGTCGGCGGCGAAGGACACCTGCACCGCTTTGTTGCCGCTCGTGGCTTGCGAAATCAGGGTGGCGATGTCGCGGTTGAGTACGCTTTGGTTGCGGATGGTGAAGTCGAGGCGCAGATTGAGGTCGGAGGCAAAGCCGGTGGAGCCGGTTTTCTTGGCGTTGTCGCTATTCTGCGCGGAACTGCCCGTGCGTTTCGCCTTACTCTTCACGGTCTTTTTGGGAGCGAAGAGGTTGAGGTTGCTGATTTTATAGCCCAGGCCAATGACAAGGTCGTTGGAGCGCGATTCGCTCAACTGCTGCGAGGTCATGCTTAGCGTGAGCACGCGGGTCTTGCGGTATTCCACCTTTGTGGTGATATTGTTTACAAACGTCATGTCCACGCCAATCAGGGGCGAGAAGCTTTCGTTGATGCTCACGGTGCTGACGTCGAACTCACAGCTCGGCACAGGGCTGCCCGTGGCCACGTCCGTGACGAAGCCAAAGCCGTTCATATATTCCTGATAAGAGGTGAACGAACTGTAAGAGCCCACGGTGTAGACACTCTTGTAAGCATGATTGAGGTTGAAACTCTTGAATACCTTCTTCATCTTCGGCAACTTGCCGAGCCCACCGTAGCTCACCGACCAGTTGGGTAGCAACGCGGAGAGTTTGGGGAAGATGTCCAACCCGCTGCCGCCAGCCGTATAGGTGTCGAGGAAGGCGGGTATCATCACGTTGGCGGCATAAGGCGATACCGTGCCGTTGGCCGGGTCGAAGGTCTGGCCGGCGAGGGCGGAGTTGGCGGGATAAGGTGCTCCGGCATACTGCGCCTCAACGCGGTCGCGGTAGGCTGCGAGGGAATTGACGAATTTCTCAAACGTCTTGCTTTTATAGCCCTTGTCGGGCGAGCCGGTCTTCTCAAACGCCGAGCCGATAGATATGGTTGTCATCGAGAATGACCCGGTGCACGTGGTGGGCATACCGTCGAACATGTACTGGACGGAAGAGTTTTTCGTCTCATTGCGCGTGGCGGAGAGGTCAATCTTCACATCCTTGAACGGTTCGAGCGTGGCGCGAATGGAGAGATTGCGGTTTTGGCTCATTGTGGCGGGCGTGACGAGGTCGTCCGAGCAGAGCAGCCAGCCTTTGTCCTTTGCCTTATA
>JALFJC010000154.1:0-64605 GCA_022775595.1 Bacteroidales bacterium
GCCTGCAAACTGTCGTCGGCGGCATAGTCGAAGCCTTCGGCATCGTCCATAGCCAATACGGTGCGGTTGGAACGCCGCCAGTCGTCCTCGTTCTTGCGCTTGCCCCATTTCTTTTGGAAATCCTGTTTGCCCTGCATGACCGTCATGGGATTATAAAAATACCAAAGGTCGGACTGCTGCTGCGTGTTTTGCACCTGTGGCGGACGGTTGTTCTGCCGCGTGCCTGCGGCGCGGTTGTCGGCATCGATTTCTGCCGCGCGGGCTTCGGCGGCAGAGTCGGCCTTGGCGCGGCGCTCCTCTTCCTCCTTCTTCTTCAACGCCTCAATCACACGGTCGATGGCTGCATTGCGCGAAGGTTCGTCCATACGGGCCAGGGCTTGCAGACTGTCTTGCAGGTGCACGGCGGAGGTGTAAGGCACGAGTTTGTCGAGCACCTTGGAGCGGCGCATCGCTTCCTCGTAACCCTCGCGCTGCTTGTTGAGCAAGCCGATGGCCTCAGCATAGCAACTCTGCGCCTGGTCAAACCGCCTTTGGTCCCAATATATTTCACCGAGGCGCAACACCAGCACGCCTTTCTCTATGCCGCCGCGCGTACTCTTGGCACGCCCTTTCTCGTAAGCGGCGATGGCTTGCGCCGTGTCGGCGAGTTGCATATAGATATTGCCCAGAGCGAAATAAACTTGGTCGAGATAGTCCTTGTTGTTGTCGGACCGCGCCATGCGTTTGAGGCGGGCAATCATCTTTTTGCGTCCTGCGGCATCGCCCGAAAGCACCTCGGCCTGCAAGAGGCGGGCATTGAGTTGGGTGGCATAGGGCGGGCTGTGCTTGATGCACTTCTGCAGCGCCTTGTAAGCAAGTTTGGGTTGATTTTGGTTGTAATAGAGTTGGCCGAGCAGATAATAGAGGCGTGCGCGGTCGGCGGCGGGCACGGTTTTCACGGCCTTGGCCAAATGCGGCAAAGCCTCCTCGTAGCGTTTCTGGCCTACGAGCATATCTGCCTGAGTCAGTTCTGCCACTTTGCGCAAACGCGGCGGCAGCGAGTCGCGCACGGATTTGGAAAAAGCATCTTCGGCATCGTAAAACCATCCCACCTGCGCATAGCAGCGTGCCAGCCAAAGGCGTGCCTCAGCCGCCACTTCGGGTTCGGCGGCATAAAGGCGCGTGATGTAAGAAAAGGTGGCGGCGGCTTCGAGGAACTCGCCCGTTTGGAATTGCGCCCGCCCCATCATCAGCCACGCATGTTTCAGGAAAGGATTGAACTCTTTGCGTTGCAGATAAGCCTTTTTCTTGGGCGAGAGGGTCTTGCCCGCGGCTTGCGTGGGGCGTTTCTTAATGGAGTGTACCTGAATGGCTTTTTTCGATTTAGTAATCGCCGTTTCAAAATTCGATTTTCCCAAACCGCGCGATGCCTCATTGCCCACACAGAATACGGGCAGCGTCTGCGTGAAATCGTCCTTGTTGCCCTCCTGCTGCGCCTTGATGCCCTCTTTGTAAGCCTCCTGCCCGTTGAAATAGGTGTTGAAATGGGCGTTGAAGGAGTGCCAAAAACGGCTCAGCGACGTGTTCTTTTTCGTAGAGCACGCCGTCAGCAGCAAAAGGACGAGGGGGATATATAAAAAAGGACTTCGTTTCACGAATATGGCTTCAGAAATCAGGACAATATTATATATATAAACTTGGAAAAAGGCGTTTTATTGCCCTTGCCATGAAATAGACGGCAATCATGGTCAGCACAATCGTTGCACCGCAGGGCAGGTCGCCCCAAAACGAAGCCGCCATGCCGGCAAGGCAGCCCACCGCACCCGTCAGCGCGCTCAGCCAAATCATCGAGCGGAACGTGCGGGCGAAAAGCGCGGCTGTGGCCTGCGGCACAGACAAAAGGGAAATCACCATGACGATGCCGGCAATGTGCAGGCAGCCAACAATCGTCAAGGCCGTGAATGCCACGAGCGTGTCCTCAATCAACTGCACGAGCAAGCCGCGCGTGCGGGCAAAGTCGGCGTCAAACGCCACGAGGGCGATGCGGCGACCGAAGAAGCCGAAGAAGAGAAGTGCCAACACCGTGAGCGTGGCGAGCATCACCAAGTCGGTCTGACCCACCGCCAAGATGTCGCCGAAGAGATAGGCGTTGAGGTCGGTCACAAAGCCGGGCGTCAATCCGGCAAACACGATACCGACGCTCATGCCGAGCGTCCACAGCATCGCCACGGCGGCATCTTCGCGCTCGCCGCCGAGACGGCTCAGCCGCCTTATGCCGAAGCCCGACAGCAGGCAGAACGCCGCCGCGCCGAGCAGGGGCGAAAACCCGAAGTACGCGCCCAGCCCCACGCCGCCCAGCGAGGCGTGCGCCATGCCGCCGCCCATGATGACCATGCGCCGCGTCACGACGTACGTGCCTATCATCGAGCAAAGCATGGCTGCCAGCACGGCCGCTATCAAGGCATTCAGGAAAAACGGATTGTTTATGAGGGTATAAATCATTGTATGTGTGCCTTTAATATTATGATGCCGCTGCCCTCCGCTCGCTCACTATCATCACCACCTCGTCTTTCAGCCCGTCGGGCAACTCTACGCCGCGCAGCGCAAGGGAGCGCACCCAGCCTGCCACCTCTTCGCTGCGCATTGTGTAGAGCACATCGCGGAAGGCCTCGGTTTCGGCTTCGCTGTACTGGTCGGCGGGGCGGCCCCGGAAGGCATCTAATTCCTCGTCTTCGTAATATTCTATCTGCCCCTTGCTCACTGCCGCCAGCAGGCTTTCCTTTTCGCACACCTCATGCGCCCCGCAGCAACCATCGGGTCGCGGCGCGGCATCGGCAGCCGCCGTTTCGGTGTCCCGCTGGCCCGAGAAACGGAGCACGAGCACAAGGACGAGGCAAATCAGGGCAAGGGCGATTAAAATGTACATAAGGAGTTTTTAGAAAATGCAGACAGATGCTGCCAAAAATCCGGGTAAGACTTGCCCACCACTTCGGGCGCGGCGATGCGCAGCCCTGGCAGGAGGAGGGCGCAAGGGGCAAACGCCATGGCCATGCGGTGGTCGGCGTAGGTTTTGATAATGATATCTTGGGGTGCAACAGGCACGGCGTTGCCGTCGTAGACGAGCGTGTCGTCGCCGACTATTTCAATACTGCGCCCGAGTTTGAGCAGTTCCGCCTGGAGCGCGGCGAGGCGGTCGGTCTCCTTGATGCGCAGCGTGCTCAGCCCCGTGAGGCGGAAGGGACGGCGCAGCATGGCGCACGCCACGCAGACCGTTTGCGCCAGATCGGGGCAAGTGGCCAAATCTGCCTCGTAAAAGGCGGGCGCACTGCCCGGCGCGGCTGTTTTCTGCAACAGAAGCCCGTCGGCCTGCCATTCGGCACGCACGCCCAAGGGCTCGAATAAGTCTTTCACGCGGCTATCGCCTTGCAGGCTGTCCTGCTGCAAGCCTTTGAGCAAGATGCCGGCTTCGGCATCGGGCGTGAGCGCCGCCATTTCAAACCAATACGATGCCGCGCTCCAATCCGCCTCAACGGCAAAGCAGCCTGTCGGGGCGTAAGGCGCGGGGGCGACGACGATGGTGCGTTCACCCTCCCACTCCACCGCTGCTCCGAAACGGCGCATCAGGGCGCAGGTCATGTCGATATAGGGACGAGAGAGAATGGTGCCGGCAAGATGCAGGCGCAAGCCTTTGGCAAAGCGCGGCGCCACCATCAGCAGGGCCGAAATGAACTGCGAACTCACATCGGCGGGCAACGTCAATTCGCCGCCCTGCGGCACGCAGCCTTCCACCAAGAGCGGCGGGCAGCCTTTCCGCTCCAAGAACGCCACGCTTGCGCCCAGCGTTTCGAGCGCATCGGTGAGCGGACCTATGGGGCGCTGCTTCATGCGCTCGCTGCCCGTGAGCAGCGTGCGCCCCGGCTGTGTGGCGTAAAAGGCTGTGGCAAAGCGCATCGCCGTGCCTGCAGCACCCACGTCCACCGTGCGCCCTCCGCCGATTTCACGGGCAGCCAGTGCCGCCTGCATCGCGTCGGTGTCATCGCAAACTGCTGTGCCAGCAATATCCCAGCCCTTGCCCGCACCGGCAGCCACGGCATTCATCAGGAGTGCGCGGTTGCTGATGCTTTTGGAGCGCGGCAGGTCGATCGTGCCGCGCAGCATGGGGAGGAGATGAAGCGTTAGCGTGTTCATTTTAGGCGATATTCCCTGCAAAATTATGATTTAATTCGCATATTTCTTATAGGCAAGTGACAAAAAGCAAGAATATCCACGCACCTATAAACCTAAAAGCCCCGTGCCTCGCGCTCGCAAATACCAAAAAGCGTTTGAATAGCACGCTTTTGCAGCATATTTTATATTAAAAGCGGCTTTTATACGGTTTTTTGAAAGGAAAAACGTAATTTTGCAGGCAGAAAAACAACTTTTACTGCTCATGCAATATCACAACACAACGGCTGCCGGACTTTACGACCCCGCCAACGAGCACGATGCTTGCGGCGTGGGCATGGTGGTAAACGTTCACGGCGGCAAGTCGCACGAACTGGTAGACAACGCCCTGCGTATCCTCGAGAACATGAAGCATAGAGGCGCTGAGGGTGCAGACAACAAGACAGGCGACGGCGCAGGCATCATGGTTCAGATACCGCACGAGTTTATCCTCCTCCAAGGTATTCCCGTGCCCGAAAAAGGTCGGTATGGCACCGGCCTTATATTTTTGCCCAAAGACGAACTGCGCCAGTCGGATTTCCTTAAAATCCTCGCCGAAGAAGCAGAGAAGGAAGGCCTGACACTGATGCATGTGCGCGAGGTGCCGGTGCATTCCGACGTGCTCGGCATAGAGGCGCGCGCCACGGAGCCTGCCATCCGCCAGGTGTTTCTCACGGGTGCCGACGGCGACGAACTGGAACGCCGCCTCTACATTGTGCGCAAAAAGACAGAGCAGCGCACGCAGCAGCAAGGCGGCTGCTACATCGTGTCGCTCTCGTCGAAGACAATAATATATAAAGGTATGCTCTCGTCGATGCAGGTGCGCACTTACTTCGCCGACCTTGCGCAGCCCTACTTCACGAGCGGCCTGGCGGTGGTGCACTCGCGCTTTTCCACCAACACGTTCCCCACGTGGAGCCTCGCGCAGCCCTTCCGCCTCTTGGCGCACAACGGCGAAATCAACACCATTCGCGGCAACCGCGGCTGGATGGAGGCGCGCGAGGCCGTGCTCTCCACGCCCCGCCTCGGCGACGTGAAGGACATACGCCCCATCTTGCAGCCCGGCATGAGCGACTCGGCTTCGCTCGACAACGCCTTGGAGTTTCTCGTGATGTCGGGGTTGAGCCTGCCCCACGCCATGGCGATGCTCGTGCCGGAGAGCTTTGACGATAAAAATCCGATTAGCGAAGACCTCAAAGCCTTCTACGAATACCATTCTATCCTTATGGAACCGTGGGACGGCCCTGCCGCCCTGCTTTTCAGCGACGGACGCTATGCCGGCGGCATGCTCGACCGCAACGGCCTGCGCCCCGCCCGCTACCTCATCACCGAGGGCGGGCAACTCGTGGTTGCCTCCGAGGCGGGCGTGCTGCCCTACGAGGCATCTGAAATCAAGGAGAAAGGACGGCTGCAACCGGGCAAAATCCTGCTCGTCGATACACTCGAGGGCAAAATCCTGCGCGACGAGGAGATAAAGAAAAGCCTTGCCGATGCCAAACCCTATCGCAGCTGGCTCTCGACCAACCGCATCGAACTCGACGCCCTGAAAAGCGGGCGCAAGGTGGAAAATGCCGTGAGCGACCTGCGGCTGCGCCTCTCGGCCTTCGGATTTACCCGAGAGGACGTAGAACGCACGCTCGTGCCGATGTGCACCGGCGGCGCAGAGCCTGTGGCATCGATGGGCAACGACACGCCCCCCGCCGTGCTCAGCGGCGAGCCGCAACTCTTGTTCAACTACTTCCGGCAGCAGTTCGCGCAGGTGACCAACCCCGCCATCGACCCCATACGCGAGGAACTCGTCATGTCGCTCACGGAATACATCGGCGCGGTGGGCATGAACATTCTCCTGCCTAACGAAGCGCATTGCAAAATGGTGCGCCTGCCGCACCCCGTACTCAACAACCGCCAGCTCGACATTCTCTGCAATATCCGTTACAAGGGTTTCAAGACCATCAAATTGCCCATGCTCTTCGACGCCCGCGCCGACAACCCCGAGGAAGCCATGCGCCTCGCGCTCGACGACCTTTGCCAAAAGGCGGCGCAGTCGGTGCACGACGGCGTGAACTATATCATCCTTACCGACCGCGGCATCGACGCCTCCCACGCCGCCATCCCCTCGCTGCTTGCCGTGAGCGCCGTGCATCATCATCTGATTGCGGTGCAGAAGCGCGTGGAAACCGCGCTTATCGTGGAGAGCGGCGAAATACGCGAGGTGATGCACGCCGCCCTGCTCTTGGGCTACGGCGCAAGTGCCATCAATCCCTACATGGCGTTTGCCGTGCTCGACGACCTCGTGCGGCGCGGCGAGGTGCAAATGAATTACGAGACGGCCGAGGCCAACTACATCAAGGCCTTGCGTAAGGGCTTGTATAAGATTATGTCGAAAATGGGCATCTCTACCATTCGCTCCTATCGCGGCGCAAAGATTTTCGAGGCGGTGGGACTTGGCAAGGATTTGCTCAAAACGTATTTCGGCACGAAGCAGTCGAGCATCGGCGGCATAGGCCTGCGCGAGGTGGCTGCCGATGCCCTGCGCTTCCACCGCGCCGCGTTCTCCGCGCAGCCCTCGATCGAGGCCGCCGCGCTCGGCGACCTGCTGCCCCACGTAGGGCAGTTCTCCTACCGCAAGGACGGCATCGCCCACGCGTGGAACCCCGAAACCATTGCCGCCCTGCAACTCGCCACGCGCCTCGGCAGCTACAAGAAGTTTAAGGAATTTACCCGCCTCGCCGACGAGAAGCCCGCGCCGATATTCCTGCGCGACTTCTTCGAGTTCCGCAAGGCAGCCGTGCCCGTGCCCATTGAAGAGGTGGAGAGCGAAGACGACCTGGTGCGCCGCTTTGTGACGGGCGCGATGTCGTTCGGCGCAATCAGCAAAGAGGCGCACGAGGCCTTGGCTTTGGCGATGAACAAGCTCGGCACGCGCAGCAACACGGGCGAGGGCGGCGAGGACAGCGACCGCTTCCACGAAACCTTCGACGGCATCTCTCTGTGCAGCAAGACGAAGCAGATTGCCTCCGGCCGCTTCGGCGTTACGGCTGAATATCTCGTGAACGCCGAGGAAATACAGATTAAGGTGGCGCAAGGCGCGAAGCCCGGCGAGGGCGGACAGTTGCCGGGCTATAAGGTGAACGACATCATCGCCCGCACCCGCCACTCCATTCCCGGCATCTCGCTCATATCGCCGCCGCCCCACCACGACATATATTCTATCGAAGACCTCGCGCAACTCATCTTCGACCTCAAGCACCTCAACCCCCGCGCGGCGGTGAGCGTGAAACTGGTGGCAGAGAGCGGCGTGGGCACCATTGCTGCCGGCGTGGCAAAGGCGAAGGCCGACCTCATCGTGATCTCCGGTGCGGAAGGCGGCACGGGCGCGTCGCCCGCCTCGTCGATGCGCTACGCGGGCATACCGCCCGAGATTGGACTGGCAGAGACGCAGCAGACGCTCGTGCTCAACGGCTTGCGCGGCAAGGTGCGCTTGCAGACCGACGGACAGATCAAAACGGGGCGCGACATTGTGTCGATGGCATTGCTCGGCGCGGAGGAGTTCGGTTTCGGCACGGCGGTGCTCATCGTGCTGGGTTGCGTGATGATGCGCAAGTGCCACGCGAACACCTGCCCCGTGGGCGTGGCAACGCAAAATCCCGAGTTGCGCGAGCACTTCCGGGGGCACTACGAATATGTGGTGAACTATTTCCGCTTCCTCGCCCGCGAGGTGCGCGAATATCTCTCCGAAATGGGCTTCCGCCGCCTCGACGACATCATAGGCCGCACCGACCTCGTGAGCATCAAACCCTCTGCCGAGGGCAGCAAGACGGCGCTGCTCGACTTTAGCCGCCTGCTCCACCGCGTGGGTGGCAATGCGCCGCTCCACTTCGTGCCGGGCAGCGCAGCAGCAGCAGAGGAGACGGGTATGGATGCCGCGCTCTTCGAAGCCGCCGCGCCGGCGGTGGAGACGCTACGCGAAATATCGCTCGAATACCCCATTTGCAACACCGACCGAGCCGTAGGCACGCGCCTCGCCGGTGCGGTGGCGCAGCGACACGGTGCGGACGGACTGCCCGATGGCACGGTGACCGTGAACTTCAAGGGCGCGGCGGGCCAGAGTTTCGGCGCATTCCTCACGAAGGGCTTGTATTTCAGGCTCGAGGGCGAGGCGAACGACTATCTCGGCAAAGGGCTCAGCGGCGGACGCATCGCCGTGATGCCGCCCAAGCGCGCCCGCTACGCCGCTTCCGACAACACGATTGCGGGCAACACGCTGCTCTACGGCGCAACGGAGGGCGAGGTGTACATCAACGGCCGCGTGGGCGAACGCTTCGCCGTGCGCAACTCGGGCGCGGTGGCGGTGGTGGAAGGCGTGGGCGACCATTGCTGCGAATACATGACGGGCGGCCGCGTGGTGGTGCTCGGCCCTACTGGGCGCAACTTCGCTGCCGGCATGAGCGGCGGCGTGGCTTACGTGCTCGACCGCGACCGCAATTTCGACTATTTCTGCAATATGGAAATGGTGGAGCTTTCGCTGCTCGAGGACTCCGCTTCGCGCAAGGAACTCCACGAACTGATCCGCCAGCACTACCTCTACACCGGCTCGCAGCTTGCCCGCACGCTGCTCGATGACTGGAATCGCTACGTCGACGACTTTATCTGCGTGATGCCGATTGAGTACAAGCGCGTCCTAGCAGAAGAGCAGATGCGCAAGCTCCAGCAGAAAATCGCCGAAGTGCAGATTGATTATCAAGAGTAGGGGCGCAGGGCTCAACCAATACAGGCAATCATTAACCGGGCGTTTTCAAAACGCCCCTACTCGCGAGACCTGAAATTTCTAATAAAAAACATTACAAAAAAACATATATCCCCGTGGGCAATCCAAAAGCATTTATGACCATTCCCCGCCGCGAAGCAGGCTATCGCCCCGTGCATGAGCGCGTGGCAGACTTTGGCGAGGTGGAACAAACCTTGAATTCCAGCGACCGCCGCTTGCAGGCATCGCGCTGCATGGACTGCGGCGTGCCCTTCTGCCATTGGGCGTGCCCTTTGGGCAACCGTCCGCCCGAGTTTCAAGACGCCATTTACAAAGGCCGCTGGGAAGAGGCCTACCGCATACTTTCCGCTACCAACGACTTCCCTGAATTTACCGGGCGCGTATGCCCCGCGCTGTGCGAGAAAAGTTGTGTGCTGAAACTCACTGCCGACGCGCCCGTCACGATCCGCGAGGACGAGTGCGCCGTCATAGAGACTGCCTTTCTCGAAGGCTATGTGCGCCCCGAGCAGCCCGAACGTAACGGCAAGAAGGTTGCAGTAGTCGGTTCCGGTCCTGCCGGTCTTGCCGTCGCCAACCGCTTGAACCGCATGGGCTATGCCGTCACTGTGTTTGAAAAAGACGAATACGTGGGCGGACTGCTGCGATTCGGCATTCCCAACTTCAAGTTGCAGAAAGCCGTCATTGACCGCCGCGTCCGCGTCATGGAGGCCGAGGGCATCGAGTTCCGCACTGGCCAGGCCGTATCCCTCGATGCCTTGCCCGAAGGCTTCGACGCGTGGTGTCTCTGCACGGGTACGCCCGATGCCCGCAACCTCGACATTCCCGGGCGCGAACTGCGCGGCATTCACTACGCACTTGAACTTTTGGGACAGCAGAACCGCGTGCTCGCAGGTCAGACATTCTCCGAAGAGCAACGCGTCACCGCCAAGGGCAAGCGCGTGCTCGTGATTGGCGGCGGCGACACAGGCAGCGACTGCATCGGCACTGCCAACCGCCAAGGCGCCGCAAGCGTGACGCAGATAGAAATTATGCCCAAGCCGCCCGTAGGCAGCAATCCCGCCACGCCGTGGCCGCAGTGGCCGCAGGTGTTCAAAACCACCTCGAGCCACGAAGAGGGCTGCACGCGCCGCTGGTGCCTCGCGTCCAACCGCTTCCTCGGTTCGCCCGACGGCTGGGTGACGGGCGTAGAAGTGGAGGAAGTGGAATGGCTGCCCGCAGCCGACGGCGGCCGCCCCACGATGCGCCCCACGGGACGCAAGGAAATCATAGAGGCCGACCTCGTGCTGCTCGCCATGGGCTTTTTGCGTCCCGAGCAAACGCCGCTCGCCGAGGGCGTGTTCCGTGCAGGCGATGCCCGAACGGGCGCATCGCTCGTAGTGCGCTGCATTGCCGACGGCCGCCGCGTGGCTGATGAAATCGACGCGTATCTCAACAAATAAATCTTTCAAAAAAATAAACACGCCTCGGGCGCGCAAACTCCTATGCTTGGGTTTGCGCGCCCGAGGCGTTTGTTATGCCCGATTATTTCGGACATATTTTTTATTATCCCCTTGATAATTTTCCCTTTCTCCTTGATATTTTTTTCTGTCCTATAAGAAAGTTTTTGTTACAAAGTTTGTAACACGTATTACAAACTTTGTAACATGTGTTAGAAACTTTGTAACAAGCGTTACAAACTTTGTAATAAACTTTTTCTTAGCAGATAGTAAAAAATATCTTGCTTATAGAAAAAACTTTCAAGGAGCAACGAAAAAATATCTCCGTGCAAATCGCCGCGTTCTTATAAGCACCTAAGAACGCTCATATAAGAAAATATCAGTAACTTTGCAGGGACATCATAATAACCACTACACAATATTATATTTATATACAATGAACAACCACGACCTGCTCATCTACAATACGCTCACGCGCACCAAGCAGAAATTTGTGCCTCTGCAACCCGGGCACGTAGGCATGTACGTTTGCGGACCTACGGTGTACGGCGACGCACATCTCGGACACGCCCGCCCCGCCGTGACCTTCGACCTCGTGTTCCGCTATCTGAAACATCTGGGCTATAAGGTGCGCTACGTGCGGAACATCACCGATGTGGGACACCTCGAGCACGATGCCGACGAAGGCGAAGACAAGATTGCCAAAAAGGCACGCCTCGAACAGCTTGAACCGATGGAGGTGGCGCAACACTATACCAATCGCTTCAACGACGCGATGAAGAAACTCAACGTGCTGCCGCCCAGTATCGAACCGCACGCCACGGGACACATCATCGAACAGGAACAGCTCGTGCAGCAAATCTTCGATGCCGGCTACGCCTATGAGTCGAACGGTTCGGTATATTTCGACGTTGAGAAATACAACAAAGACCATCATTACGGCATTCTTTCCGGCCGTAACCTCGACGACGTGCGCGATGCCAGCCGCGAACTCGACGGCGTGGGCGAGAAGCGCAACCAGGCCGACTTTGCCCTGTGGAAGAAAGCGCAGCCCGAACACATTATGCGCTGGCCCTCGCCTTGGGGCGACGGCTTCCCCGGCTGGCACTGCGAATGTACGGCCATGGGGCGCAAGTACCTCGGCGAAACCTTCGACATACACGGCGGCGGCCTCGACCTCATCTTCCCCCACCACGAATGTGAAATCGCGCAGGCCGTGGCAGCACAGGGCGAGCAGATGGTGCGCTACTGGATGCACAACAACATGATTACCATCAACGGCAAGAAGATGGGTAAGTCGTACAACAACTTCATCACCCTCGACGAGTTCTTCACGGGTAGCCACCCGCTCTTGCAGCAGGCGTACTCGCCCATGACGATTCGCTTCTTCATTCTCCAGGCGCACTATCGCAGCACCGTCGACTTCTCGAACGAGGCTCTGCAAGCCTCGGCAAAAGGCCTCGAACGCCTTATGGAGGGCATCAAGCAATTGGAACGCATTGAGCCGCAGGCAGCAGGCACCATCGGGAAAGAATTTGCCGAAAAACTCAGCGCAGACTGCTACGCCGCGCTCGACGACGACTTCAACTCGCCCATTGCCATCAGCCACCTTTTCGACGCCTGCCGTACCATCAACCAGTTGGCAGACAAGAAGGCAAGCATCACGCCCGACGGTCTCGAAGCCCTCAAGACTGCTTTCAGCACCTTCTGCTTCGACATCCTCGGCCTCGCTTCCGAAGCCAACGGGAACGCCGGCCGCGAAGAGGCATTCGGCCAGGCCATCGACCTGCTCCTCAACATTCGTGCGCAGGCCAAGGCCAACAAGGACTGGGCTACGAGCGACCGCATCCGCAACGAACTGTCCGCCCTCGGATTTGAGGTGAAAGACACCAAGGACGGCGCAACGTGGCGGCTGAATAAATAACACTTGTTAGAAATATTACTCGCGTCCCCGCCTCAATTCGCCAAAAAAGCGTAACTTTGCCGCTGCAAACCGCGCTTGTGGCGAAATTGGTAGACGCGCCAGACTTAGGATCTGGTGTCGCGAGACGTGTAGGTTCGAGTCCTATCAGGCGCACACATAACAAAAAGCCAAATCTCTGTGTTTTTGAGATTTGGCTTTTTGTTTTTGTATCTTGAAGCGCAAGATATATCAGCAACTCCTTGCTTATTAATTGCTGTGGATGATACAAAAAAAGGGCAAACATAAAATATTCTTCTTACTTTTGCAGTAAGAAAAAATAGACAATCTATAAGAGGACGCTTATGTTTTGGATTATTCTTGCTCTTTTCGTTGTGGGCGGTTTTTTGTATGCCTGTAAGTACGATGATTATCACAACAATTATAATAACCATAATAGTCGCAGGCCCGATAACTCTGCGCACGGTTTCTATGAGCAGACAGAAGATGACAGACCTGATCCCGACTTTGAGGAGTTTACGGAAGACGAAATAGATTACGACTATATGTTAAGGGAACAGGAAGAACAAGCCGAAGAAGAATATTATATAGAACACATGCACGATGAATAAAGGTTTTCATCGTGCATGTGTTTTTTCTAAGCGAACTTGTGCATAGGCACAGGTTTTTGCTGAATAAATTATAAATGCAGGGCGCGGCAATCACTCTGCTACGGCACGCACTGACTGACCGAAGTAGCGGTAGTCGTAGCCCGTCCAGCTTTGCTTGCCTTGGTAGAAGCCAAGGCCATGCGCCGCGCCAGCATATTGCGGATAGGATGTGCCGCTCCAGCAGCACACGTGAGAGAAGGCATGGTTGCGAAAGCCGAACCAGCGGTAGCCGGCGGCGGGTATGAAGATGCTGCCGCCATTGCGTCCCATGATGAAACGCCCGTAGGCGTCGCCCAGTTTGGCCCATTCGCCAGTGCTGTTAGCCACAAGCTCGGCGCACTGCTCTTCCGACGGCATCTGCCAATCCTCGCCCCACAATTGGCGAGCCACGTCGCGCGCGGTGCCGCAAATGTCGCTGCCAAGGTCGGCATAACTTTCGTCGGCGGGGGAATAATAGGCATAAGTGTCCCACGAATATTCTTCTTTCTCCGCCGTCTCGCCCCAAGCGTAATAGCCGCCAAACTCCTGCGGCGCACTTGCTCCCACGTTGCAGCAGGCCCAAAGCGTGCCGCTGGGCAGTCCGAGGTCAATGGCGTGGGGATGACGGTCGTCGGGACACGAAAGGTGTGCATAGTAGGCCACAAACGCCACGCTGTCCACCACGCGCACCTCTATGCGCTCGTCCTGGCCGAGGTTCCAAACGTCCTGATATTCCTTGGAGCAGACGATGCTGTCAATCGCATGGCGCAGGAAAGCCTTGCTCGTTCCGTCGTTGCAGTAAACGATGACGGCATCTTTGTTTTGAGCATGCAGGGCGGGCGCGGCTAATCCCGTGAGAAATAAAAGGAGACAAAGGATATGTTTCATTGGGAAGAGATTTTTCAGTATATAATCAGAAGGGTAAACAAGCAACTATGCTGATTGTGCAAAATTAGTGATTTTCTTACGGAAATGGCACGTAGAGGGGGCGCGACAAGACAAATTAGACCCGATTTTATTTGTGTCCGCAATAATCTTTCTGAAAAATAGCAGATTATCCGTAATCTTTGCACTTACTCTTTTAGACCTTATTCCTTTGGAGCGCGATAAGCATTTGCGTACTTTTGCAAGCAGGAACTTAAATAAAAGACGTTATGCGTAGATGGTTGCTCCTTATTATAATAATGTCTGGCTTTGTGCCGGCACTCTGCCACGACGAAAGCGCCCTTGAAACGCGCTATGCGTTTGAAGCGATTCTGCTCGCGGTGTTTGCTTTCATGGTGCTCCTATATGCGGGGCATGAACGGCGGGCGCACGAGCGGGAGGCACTGTATGCCGAAAGAATGGAAAGCAGCCGGCGGCAACTGGACCTGATGAGCAAGATGCTGATGCAACGGTTGGACTTTGCGCGCCTGCTGGATAGTTTGCAAAGCGGCGCAGCCAACCGCTATAAGATGCGGGAAGAGGATTGGCGGGAACTGGAACAGTTTTTAGACGTTACGCAAAACCTCTTCGTGCATCGGCTGCGCGAGCAATTCCCTCACCTCAGCGAAGACGATCTTCGGCTGCTGATGCTGCTACGCCTAAGGATGCCGGCAAAGGTGTTGGCAGACATTTACGGCATTGCCGAGAAATCGGTGAAGCAAAACCTTTTTCTGTTTAAGAAGAAAGTGGGCTTGGAAGGCAGCAGCCTGTCTCTGCGCACGTTCGTAGATCAATATTAAATCATTCGCAGTATATCTTTCTCCCAAATATAGATGTTTATGACGCACGCCACATTTGTCCTAATTTCAGAGATTATAATTTTGCTGCTCAGTTTTCGCGAGCAGATTGTAAGCGTTTTCTTCTCTCTTAAACGTAAGAAAAGGAGCACCGCAGCACGGGAAATTTTGCCCATTCTTTATGCTGCGGTGCTCCTTGCGGCGTTCCACGCGGTTTACCCGATTGGGAGCGTGAATGCCTTGAAGGTATGTTTCATTGTGATTTGCGTAATGGCTTATACAAGGAATTTCAGGAATATGCTTACGGCCATTAAGCATCGGAACAAAGATGCCGTAAAGATGCAGTTGCTTGTCTTTTCTATCATCACGGCATTTGTTGCGGGAGATTATCTGATTAGTAAGTAGACGACAAAACTATGCTGCCCAAACGGCGAGCGTTTTTTGTTTCTACTCCTATCTGCAATACGTGTCGAGGCAGGCAAAGCGCGGGGTTTGCGGCTCGATGGTGACAGAGGCGTTGGACGCGGGGAAGAGTACGGCCTCGCCGGCTTTAAGCGACACTTCTGCGCCTTGGGCATCGCGCAAAAGGGCTGCGCCTTCGTAGGCAATGAAGATGACGAAAGAGTCAATGTCGCTGCAATCGGAGGTGAAAGGTTTGGTGAGGGCGTAGCGGCGCGTGGTGAACTGCGGGCAGTCTACGAGCACGGTGCGGCAGTCGTCCTTTGCCTCATAATGCGTGCGATATTCGGGATAAGCTTTGTAGTCGAGTGCTTCGCGGGCCTGTGCCACGTGGAGCTCGCGCTTGTTGCCGTTGGCATCTGTGCGGTCGAAGTCGTAGACGCGGAAGGTGTCGTTGCTCGACTGCTGGATTTCTACCAGGAAATTGCCCGCGCCGATGCTGTGGATACGGCCGGCAGGGATGAAGAAGCAGTCGCCGGGGTGCGTGGTGTGCTGGGCAAGGTGCGCGGTGAGCGTGCCGTCGGCAAGGCTTTGGGTGTAGCCGTCGGCAGAAAAGTCGACGTTGAAGCCGGAACAGAGCGAAGCGCCGGGCTGCGTGCCTACAATATACCACATTTCGGTCTTGCCGTAAGGGTGTCCCATGCGCTGCGCCATAGCATCGTCGGGGTGTACCTGTATGCTGAGGTCCTGCGCTGCGGAGATAAACTTGATGAGGAGGGGAAAGGTGGTGCCGTAGCGTTCGAGGTTTTTCTTGCCCACGAGTGCCGCGCCGTATTTTTTAATCAGTTCCTCAAGCGTGCTGCCCTGCTCCGGGCCGCAGCAAACGAGCGTTTCGTTGCCAGGCACGCCGGATATTTCCCAACTTTCACCCACTTGGCTCGGCGCGTCGGTGAGGTTTTTAAGTTTGGTTACTTCCTCGCCGCCCCAAATGGTGGTTTTGAGAAGTGCTTTGAATTTAAGAGGGGACATATAATCTATAAATATTGTATGGGTAGTCAAGAACGCATCAGGTCTCCGTTAGAAATGAATGCGCGTGCCGAGTTGCAGGCGCACCTCGCCCTCTGCCGGGTGGCAGGTGGAGTGTTTGAGGATATTGCTGGAATAAACGTCGGCTGCGGGTTCGAGATAAATATCTACGTTCTGTGCAACGCGGGCACCGATTTGCAGGGCTGCCTGAACGCCGGGAGCGAAGCGGGTGTCCTCGTTCTTGCGGTTGTTGATATAAAGGCCAGCGCCGAGCGTACCCGTGAGCTGGAACACGCGCTCGTCGGCCTTTTTGCTGCTGAACGGTGCGATGAGGTCTATCAGGTAGTTGGCCTGCAATGCCGTGATGTTGCGGTTGCCCTTGCCGTAGGTCTGCAAGGTGGAGTTGTGGAGGGAAACGTGCCAACCGCTGATTTCGTTCCACCAACGGCCGTAACCCACGCCGGCTTCAAAGGTGATCTTCCTGTTGCGCGGCTGCATCACGGTGGCGGTGAGCGTGTGGTAGCCCGAACCGAGCCCTATGTTTACAAACTGGCGGTACTTGGGCTTTTCGCTGCGTGCCGTCTTGCCTTCGGAGGCTTTCATGTTGTACGTCAAGCCGAGCAAGAGCGAGGGATGCCAGTGGTCGAGGCGCGACTGATAGCGCGTACCCATTTTGTAAGCCAGCTGCGGCTCGAGGAAGATCTCAGCCTGACTGCCGGCACGCACGGCAAACTGTCCGCCAAAGTGCAGGTTGGGCGAGAAGGTGGACTTGCCGCCATACATATAGTCTGCGCCGAGCGCACCGCCAAGGAAGCCGATGAGGCGCACGGGGCGGTCTTTGCGATAGCCGTAGGTCATGGCGGTGAGGTCGGCCATATAGTCTGCGCCGAGCATGATTTCGGCGTAATGGCGACGGCGGCCATAATTTTTCTTCAAGCCGGAGAGCGTGGTGCGCCATGCCGATGTGGGCGAGAACCAGCGGCCGAAAGCAAACTGTCCCTGCCAGCCGTAGTAGTCCCATGTGCGCATGTTGTTGGCCTGCACGCCGGAGCCCAGACCGAGAGAAACGAAGGTGCCCTTGCCTTCCTCGTCGAACGCTTCGCGTGCCTTGGCGCGGTCGTAGCCGCCCGTGAGGTCGAGCTGTGCGCCGAGCATCAGAGCCACGGGGAAGTCGAGATTGGCACTCGAACCCGACTGTTTAAGATAATTGTCGGGGTTGATGCGCAGCTGCGGCTCGAGATAGAGACCGAAGAGGCGCGTCACGTGCCACAGGCCTTTGAGCGAGGCGTTGCCGCCAAAGTACAGGTGCTTCTGGTTTGCCAGCGTGGAGCCGCTGATCCCGATGCCGGCGATGAGTTCACAGGGGCGGTCTTCCTTGTAGCCGTGGAAAGTGTTGGTGATGTTCCAAAGGAAGTCTGCGCCCATGCCCATGAACTTGGAACTGCGGTTAGGCTGCTGCTTCATCTGTCCCGCCTCGGCCCAAACGCGTGCGCCGACCGTAGGTGCGAACCATTTGCCAAGTCCCACGAAAGCCTTTGGCCCAAGGTAGTCTTCGGGGTGCTTCACGCTCTTGGGCTTTGCCGGCATCGTTACGCCGCCGGCTGCTTCTACGAAGAAATGGCTGGTCCAATGGTCGGTCTGGAACGTGGCATTATTCTCGCGGCGTTCGGAGGCGTCGGTACTGTTGTGGAAGGTAACGCCGGCGAGAACCGTGGGCATCACGTCCCACTTGGCTGTGGTGCTGCTATGCTTGATGTATTCGTTGCCGTAGATGTCTACGCGGGGTTCGAGGAAGAGGTCGGCATTTTTCGACACACGCAGGTTTCCCTGCAACCCTGCGCCGAGCCCCCAGCGGTTGCGGTGGTCGTCTTTCTCTCTCATGTAGGAATAGCTTGCTCCTGCAAGGGCATTGACCCATATGCGCCTGTCCTGACGCGGACCGCCGAAGAGGTTGTGCAGGTTGAGCATGTAATCTACCCGGCCGCCGATGCCGCGCAAGAGTTCGCCCCGGCGGGGATAGCCCTTATACACGGAGGTGTGTGCGGAGAGGCGCAAGGCATTGTAAGGGTCGAACCATTTGCCTACGCTCATCTGTGCATGCATGCCCACGTTTCTCTTAAACATATAGAGCTGCGAGCCTGCCATGGTGGAGGGGCCGATGCCAAGAGAGAAGAACGTGCCGTCGTGGAAGAAGTTTCCGCGGTCGGCCTTGTCGTTGGAGCGGTCGGGGTTGGTCATCAGGCTGTAACCCAAGCCTGCGAGCACATTGCCCACGGGGCGGAAGTGGTGCAGGTTGGTGAGGTGGAACACTTTATCCTGATACAGCCCCACTTGCGGCTCGATGTAGATATACGTGAGCTTAGAGAAGTTGTATTGCCCGCGCAGCCCGAGGTGTACGCCGATTCCGTGGGTGGTTTTGCCCTTGTAGCGCGAATAGATGAGGTTGCCGCCTGCCACGCCGAACACCTCAAACGGTTTGCGCTGCTTGTAGGTGGCGTTAGCCACGGCGGTAATGTTGAGCAGATAGTCCACGGAGAGCGACACCGTTTTGTACTTGCTGTTGCCGAGTTTATAGAAGCCCGAGTTCACGCCCAGTCGCCAGCCATGCTCCGGCGACACCCAGTCGCCGAGTGCCACGTCGCCGAGAATGCCGGGGCACGACGTTTTGAGTCGGTCGGCCTTATTGGGCATGGTGGTGAAGCCCGCGCCGCCTTCGAGGAAGAGGTGGTCGCCGAACACCTTATGGTCGTAGCGTTTCGTTACGCGCGGCCCTTGGAGCATATAGTCGAGTGCAGAACCTTCGAGTTTTGCAGCCTGCTGCGGCTGTTTTGCGCTATTGTCGTCCTGCGCGGTGGCTGTGCAGAAGCCGCAGGCTAATAGAAGCGGAAGAAGCGTATGCTTTAATTTCATTGTTGTTGAAAAAAGTAGTATCTTATATAGTGGCTATATACATTATATATGTATTGCGCTATCACTCTTTAATATTGTCTGCCTCGCGCTCATAACGCTTGTCGCCGAGCAGCAAGCCGTTCACGTCGCCGTCGATATAGGCCGTGGCTTTGAGCGAGGGATCCATTTTAATGGCAATATTGAGTTCCTTGCCGGCATCGAGCGGTTTCTCGAGGCGGTTAAGACACACGGCACGGAGGTAGTGCGACACGGCATCGTCGTCGTCGAGCGTCAAGGCATAGTCGTAGGCTTCCTTGTTGCGCTTCATGGCCAGCAGCATCGCCACGCGGTTGCGCGTCGAGGTTTTTGCAATCACGTCGTAGTTGGCCGCCACGTTACCGCTCATTGCGCCGCTCACGGCGTGCAGCAGTTCCGTTCTCTCGTTGTTGGGAATGGTGTCCATCAGTTCCATTGCCTCTTCGTAGTGACCCGTTTCGAGCAGTGCCACGGCGTGGTTGATGCTCACCTCGAGCGGTGCTTTCTTATTGACGAAAGGCTTAAGCAACTCGGGGTCGGGGCGGTCTTGATTGAGCAACATCACCTGCAAGTCGTTGGCCGCCACCATGAAGCGGGGACTGGTTTCGAGTGCCTGGCGGATGATTTGTTCGCGCTTGGCATCGTCCGGCTCGTTGCGGTAGAGCTGGAAGAACTCGTAGCGCGACAGCTGCTTGTAGTCCTTGTCGTAGAGGGCGCGAATTTCTTCGAGCGTGAGCTGACGGTACACGGAGTATTCCATATTATACTCCACGCGGCGCAGCTTCGGCAGGTATTTGGCCTCGAGCAGGTTGCGATAGAAGGGCAGTTTCCTTATGGCGCGTCCCTGTTCGTCAATGCTCTTTGAGTGGCGCTTCGTCAGGACCTCTATCTGGTCGGCCTCGTCGAAGAGCGAGTCGGCACGCAGCAGAGCCGTCACGTCGTCCCACGTAGCCACGTCGGCTTCGGAGGAAAACTCCATGTCGCGGCGCGAATCCTCGTCGATATGGCTTTTGAGCACCTCGAGGGCATAGTCCATACGTTCGCGCGCCAGCCGCTTGTTGGTTTCGTAGCGTCCGTCGGGCGACGATGTGCCGCTGATGCGCAGGGCCTGCAACTTGGCATCGGGCGTTTCGCGTATACCGCGCAGCTGTTCTTCCATCTTAGCCAGCTCCGCCTTGTTCTCCTCGCTTTCAGCGTCGAACACGGCCTTGCCGATGGGGAACACGAGGTTCACCTCTCCCCTACTGTCGTGCAGCTGCTTTTCCACTTGCGGGAAGTAGGCCGAGTCGGTTATAGCCTCTGCGCCGAAGTTGTATTCCAGCCAGCGCAGGGGGCGCACGGTGCCGCGGGCGATGATCGTGGTGTCGCGGTAGAGGATATGCCGGTAGTCCTCAATGGCCATATACACGTCGCAGGTAAACTCGTCGCGCACGTCTTCGAGATAGAGCGAGTCCACGTAGGGCAGGATGTCGTTGGCGCCCGCCGATTTCTTCTCTTCCAGGCTGTCGTGGCGCACAGTGACGTAGGCGGCGAGCGGGTCGCCCTCTTCCATTCGGAAGTTATACATGCGGTCCTGCGTCTGGTTGTATTCCTTCGCGTCGTACACCATCGGGCGGAACATCCGTTCCTGCTTGCGCGTCAGGTTGTTGAGCACGGGCTGCACCACGAGGCGCGTGTCGCGGCGGAACATCTTGTGGGGCACGCGCACCACGGTCTTTATCTTAGCCCAGTTGCCCACAATTTCTATGTCGGTCGGCTCGGGCTGAATGGTCTTCTCTTTGCGCGTGGCCATCACGGTAGCCTCGCCCAGCTCGATGTCGTGTTCCTCGATTTCCACTTCTATATAGGTGCGTTTCCTCACCTTCACCACCACGGGCTGTGCGCCCACCATGGTGAAGCGCAGCGTGCCGTTGTCGCGCACGCTCACGGCGAAGCGTCCGTCCTCATCGGTCGTGGCGAGCAGGCGTTTGGTGCGTTCGTCGGTGATGTTCACACCCAGCTGCGGCTTGCGCTTTTCCTTGGAAATCACCTTACCCGTCACGCGCACCACGTTTTGGGCATATGCTGTGTTTGCCGGCAGCGCAAGGAGCAGCAGCAACCCGAGGGTTGCCACGAGGCCGGCGGCCGTATTCTTGTTAAGACTCATATCGTAGAGGGGTTATTTGAAGATGTAAACAAAGGTAAGTCCGAGTTTCGTGGGGGCGGGCGCAAACCCCGTGTGGTTCACGCCATTCGGAGCCGTCTCGCCGTCCCTGTATTTCTTTTCGCGATAGCGCAGCACGCCCAGTCCCGCCGTAGCCTCCATGCTCCAATGCTTCGAGAGCACGAAGCTGTAGCCATAAGTCAGTCCCACGCCGTAGGCATCGCCGTTGTAGTGGCGGCTTTTCAGATGCAGGTCGTAGGCGGATGCGAAGCCCATCACACCCACAAAGTGCCCCGCCTGCGGACGGGCGGAGAACCAGTAGCGCAGTTCGGGGTTGAACGTAGCGTGACGCAACTTGTAGTCTTTGATTGTGAAGGGATTGCCGGCGGCTTCGATGTTGAGCGAGAAGTGGCGCGACATTCTGAACTCTACTCCCAGGTTAGGGCTTGCCGTGAGCCAATAAAGCGCGTTGGTCTTCACTGCCACGCGCTGTGCTTGCACTCCCCCAGCCCCTGCCGCAAGGGCGAGGGCGAGGAGCGAGCATTTCAGTTTGTTGAAAAAAGGCATCTGAATTCTTTTCTATTATAAAAAATCGCCCTTTATGGCGCAAAACTCATGTTTCGGAGGCAAAATTACGCAAAAAAAAACGCTTATTGCTACTCTTTTACGGCTTTTCTCACGTAAGACAGGCATAAAAGCATTTTTTCTTGCCCCTCGCGAGGGCGAAAGCGTGAAATGAGGCTGCTTTGCCCGGATATATTTTTTCTTTTCTCCCTTGAATTTTTTATTTTGCCGAAGTTATTTTTCCTGCTTTGCGCAGATATTTTTTGTTACAAACTTTGTAACATGTATTACAAACTTTGTAATATGTGTTAGCAACTTTGTAACAAGCATTACAAAGTTTGTAACAAAAACTGTCTTATAGGACAGGAAAATCTTTCAGGCAGAAAGGAAAAATTATCAAGCAGAAAGGAAAAATTATCAAGGAGCAAATAAAAAATATCTTTGGGACAGTCGCGCCGCCATAAAGAAAGGGAGCGCACGCCTCGCGGCACGCGCTCCCCAGAAACAGTTTCTTCAAGGCTTACTAAAATATACTATTGCTATAATGAAACTATTAACTCAAAATATTTTGAAGGAAACTGTTGTTGTCATGTTTTTATATAACGGACGGCGGCTCGGGAGCTGGGCGTATGCTGCCCCGCGCCCGGCGCTATTGCCGCTTGCCGAGCGTCTTGGCGGGCGTTCTGCGGAACGCCCCTACTCGTTCGACGAATTGTAGCCCTCGGGCATCCAGTCGCAATAGAAGCTGTCCTGCTTCTTTTGCGTCCAGGCCTCATCTTCAGTTTGCGTTTGCGAAGCGTTGCCGTTGCGGCTACCCACGAGCAGCATCTGGGCTACTGAACTTTCGAGGTGCAAATCCATAACTATGGCAGAGGGGCTGATATATTGCTTTTTCATACTGTGCATGATTTGATATGAATATTATAATATAAAACGATTGTGTGATAAAAGCGGCGCGGCGATTATTTCACATAAATCTTCTTGCCGTTCATTATATAGATGCCGCCCTTGGCAGCCTGCTGTACGCGGCGGCCGCTGAGGTCGAAGCAGGCGGCGGGCTGCTGCTCCTGCGTGCCGAAAAGCTCGGAGGGCGCGATGCCGGTTTCGGTGCCGTCTTCAAAACGAAGCACAAGGTTGTTGGTCAACTCGGAAAGCGGGCTGCTCTCGGGGATATAGAGGTAGGCGCGGTTGGCGGGGATATTGGTCACGCCATCGGAGGGCACGAAGAAGCCCACCTCGCTGTTACCGTTGCGCCCGAGGGTACGATAGTCCTTGTGGTTGGCATCGTCATCGAACAGTTGCTTCAAGAGGCAGCCCTTCATGTCGGAGGCTTGCTCCTCGCCGGTCTCGTAGCTAAGGGCGAGCTTGGCTGTGGCGGCTTCACTCTCGCTGATGATCACGATGGGCGTTTCTTTGGCTATCACCTTGCTGGTTATTTCGGTGAGCACGAGGCTCTTCTTGTCTGTGCTGAACGCCGCCGTATAGAGCTTCGCGGTTTCGCCTGCGGGCTTGGTGAGGGCAACGGGAGCGTAGACCGTGGCATACGACTGACCGCCTACGACGTTCATCTTTATGGTAAACGTCTCGGCTTCGCGCAGATACCAATGGCCCTCGGCGCCCAGCGAACCCAGTGGGGCATCAGATGCCACTATCGTTTCGTTGCCGTTCTGCTTCAGATAATTATATACGCCTGTGTCTGCGAGGGAAATCCAGTAGGCTTGGAAGATCTGCGGATTAGCGTAATACACGGAGGAAGCGTCTACAGTTGCAATCGTACCCGTGCCCAGCCCTGCCTGCGGACTAAGAGCCTGGCCGGTGTTGATGTTGGTAAGTTTGTCGTTGTTGAACGACCACAGCGCGGCGAAGTTGTCGCCGCCGTTGCTGCCGCTAACGGCATAAACGGTTCCGCCGTTGATCAGTTCTTGGCTTGAGTTGACAGAAGAGAGCAAATAAGCCGGGTTGGCAGCCTGCTCAACAAAATAATATTTGGAATCCTCGCGCACAATCTTGCCCTTGCCTTTCACTATATCGTCGAAAGCCACGCCTGTCTGCGTGCTCGAATAAGTGCCCACGTAGCGTGCGGCAGGATAGGCGGCGAGTATTTCGCTGACTTTCTTTTCGGAAAGATTGGAAAGGGGAGTTGCTGAAGCCATCTCGGTCACATAAGAAACAGCATCGGCAGAAAGGCGGATATAGCGGTTCGTGCTGACGGATTTCAAGTAATAATTTTCGTCCTTCAGTTCGATTTGCAGTTTGCTGTTGGTCGTTCCGCTAAACGTGCCGTCGGCATCAGAAAGATAATTGCTGGATTTGCTGGAATAGTCCTGAACGACAAAGCCGTTGTACCAATCGCCGCTCATCTTAATGGCGTATTGGTCGTTGCCTGAAGTCTTGTCGTGGTTGTAAAGATAGTTGCTGCCATTGCCGAGCGCAAAATAAGTGCCGCCGAGCACAAAGGGCATGCCGCTCTTGTAGCGCGTCTTGACGTAGTAAGTCTTATCTGCTTCGGGGGTTGAAGTGCCGGCAACTTTGGATGTAAATGCAGCATCGGTATAATAAGTTGCGTTCACATAGCTCGGAATAGTAACGCCTGAAAGACTGGCTACAGTGCTGCCTTCTGTAATTGCTACACCACTTTTGTCAAGTGCCGTGATTTCGGTATCAGAAGTATCAAAGAATTTGTAGTTGACAGCTGATGCTTTCTTTTCCTCGACCGGCCAAATCTTGAAAGAGATGTTTTTGTAGTTATTATTATAATTATAACTATTACTAATACTATTATTTACAGAAATAATGTAAGAAGCAGTACTCGCGGTTTTTACAATAATGTTGTCCAGAGACAATATAAACATGCCCGAGTGACTACCATCAAGCGTAAAGGTGATAGAAGTAGCAGAACCCACACCACTAACAGGATAAGGTCTTTTACTGCTATTAAGTCCCCAATATGTGTTGTCGTTACAGTTCTTTACTTTGATATTACCATCGCTTTGGGTTTCAAACGTAAAGAGATGTTTCTCTACATCTGATGCATTCAACAGACTGTTGATATCTGTATATGTAGAACCGACAGTAGATTTCTGAGTTGTATTACCTATTGAAATAACGCCGCCAACGCCAGCATTAGCAAGGAAACGGTTTAAAAAATGCCCACTTGTTGCATAATCCTGGATATAAGTTGCTTGCAATGCATACTTAACGCTGCCGTCTGTTTTAATTTCTGCAACACTCGAAAGAGGGTTTGCGGGCACAACGTAGTCCGCAGCTGAAACTCTAAGATTTACCCCCCCCGTTATAACAAGAAGGCAAATCAATAAGAAAGATTTTAAGTTGAACATAACCTTAAAGAATTTAATTGTTATTGATTTGGTAAATAAAAAATTGGTTGCTCGATAAAGTAAACCCGCTAACTTCAAAAAAAAACGTTTAACGGCTGCAAAAGTAACAAAAAACCACCTTTTGAACACTATTTAGGCAGAAAATCAGTCTCTTGACGAGCATTTTTATCATATTTCCCGTCTGTTTGGCAACCACATATAGCAAACGAGGCCGCAAAAGCCTATGCAATAAGGCAAACATTTTGCCCAAAATGCGTTTTGCTTATAAGATAATTGGCATGAGGATATTATTTTTCATAACTTTGCAACGCTAATCAACCAAAAGCATACAATTATATATATATGGTGCAGCCAAATAGCGGGCAGAGGTTTCCGCCTCGGGCGCACACGGCAGGCGCGAGCCTGCAATAAATCTTTTTCAATGAAACACATCTTGATCCTTATCCTGCTTGGCCTGCTTACCGCCCCTGCGGCAAAGGCGCAAAGCGAACTCGTGGTGCAGCTCGCCGACGGCAGCACCACCGTTTACGCGCTTTCGCAGCAACCCGTTGTGGCGTTCGAAGGCGACAACCTCGTGATAACGGCGGGCAACGCCAACGCCACGTTCGCAAGGGCGGAGGTTACGCAGTTTTTCTTCCGTCCCGTGGGCACCGGCATCGGTAAAGTGTCCTCCGGCGACCTTGAACGCCGCGTGCGTTTCGCCGCCCCCGACCTCATCGTCGTTTCGGGCATCGCCGAGGATGACGCGCTGCGCGTCGTGACCGTGGAAGGGCGCACGGCAGCGGCAACCATCGACCGCACGGCAGGCATTGCCAACATCTCCCTCGCGGGTTTGCCCACAGGCGTTTATATTCTCAAAATCAATCAAACCGACACAATAAAAATCTTTAAGAAGTAAACAAGTTTATAAGTAAACGAGTAAACAAGAAAAAAAATGAAGCAACTCTCCTCTTTCTTTCTCTCGCTCCTGATGCTGCTGCCGCTCTCGGCTGCCGCACAGGGCACTGCGCTCCGAAAGGCCGCGCCGCAAAAGAACATCGCCGGCACGCTGGCGGTGGAAACGCCCCAAACGCTGGAACTCTCGTATGTGCCGGCGGCTTACTACACGCCCGACGAAACGCTGGCGGACTACTACTTCCTCGCTTCCTCCGTGCCCGCCACGGTGAAGAGCGGCGAAGTGAAGATGAGCCGCGAGGGCTGGCTGCTCTACGCCGACCTTTATGCCGAACCCACCGACCCGGCACGCCTGCCCGTGGGCACTTACACTTCGGGCGACGGCACAGCAGCCATGACCTACGATGCCAGCTATTCTTACCTCGAATACCGCAACGCAGAGGGCGTGATTGAAGCCACGTGCCTGCTCTCGGGCGACATCGCCGTGAGCAAGGACGACGACGGCCGCTACATCATCGACACCAAGGCTGTCCACGCAGGCAAGACGTTTGACGTGCATTTCTTCGCCACGCTCTCCTTTGCCGACATCACCACCACGCCCGATAATCTGCCGCAGCTGGCCCGCGACGTGCGCACCACCTTCACCGGCGCGCTCGGCATCTATATGGGCAACCTCTACCAGTCGAACACGGGCAACATGCTGCTCAACCTCTACGACGGCGCTTACGACAGCGAGACGGGTGCGCAGAGCGGCCAGGGGCATTGCTTGCAACTTTGCCTCTATAATAAGCTCTTCTCCGACTCAAAGCAGGCCACCGTTGTGGCAGGCACGTACGTGATGGGCCGCAGCTTCAAACGCGAAACATGGTATCCCGGCATCGAACTTGAATACAACGGCATGACGGGTATTCTCGGAACGTTTGTGCAATACGTCGACGCCGAGGGCAACTATGCTTACAGTTATTGCGCCGACGGCAAGGTGGAAATCACCGAAACCGATGGCAAATACAGCATCTCTGTGGACCTCATCACAAAAGACGGCTATGTGGTGACGGGCACCTATGAGGGCAATATCCCCGTAATGGACCAGTCGGACGATCAGCCCGATGCGCACATCTCCACCCTTACGGAGGACTACGAGCTGACGCTCGACCAAGTCGACGTTACCCGCATTTGGCATCAAAACAATACTAACGGCTGCGGCCTCTTCCTCGCCGACATCGGTTCGCCCTCCGGCCGCGACCAAAGCATTGTGGACAAAGGCGGCGACATCTTCCGCATCGCCTTCCTTACCGCCCCCGATTGCACGACTGTGCCCGAAGGCGTGTACACCGTGATGCCCAACCGCGAGGCTTCTTCCTTCCAGCCTTATTGCCTCGACCGCGGCCACTTTGAAAACGGCGGCGACCTGACAGGCACGCGCTGGTTCCACTTCAAGGAAGGCTCTTATCTCGTGGCCGACGGCTTGGCTCCGGCTTACGACGGTACGGTGGCATTCACCCGCAATGCCGACAACACGGTGACCTACAACATCGACGTTATCGACGATGCCGGCTTCCGCATCACGGGCGTTTGGAGCGGTCCCATCGAGGAACTCGAAGAGGGCATCGCGAAGGTGACTCTGCCCGGCGCGGCCGTGAGCTTCATGGACAACGAAACGATCCGTATCAACGGCGCGGCTGCGACTGATGCCGTGCAGGTATTTGCCGCCGACGGCACGCTCATCGCCTCCGGCGCGGGCCTGCGCTCCGTGAGCCTGCAAGGCAGCCCCAAGGGCGTTTACCTCGTCAAGGTTGGCAAGGGCCAGACGATTAAGTTGTTGAAGAAATAATGAAAAATATTATCCTTTTCCTCCTGTTCTGCCTGCCGCTCGGCGCTTGGGCGCAGGAAATCATGACCGTCCACAAGGTGGACGGCTCGACGGTGGACTTCTACGTCGACGAGGTGCAGCGCGTCACGTTTGCCACGCGCGAGCTGGTGAACCAGTACGACCTTGATGGCTCGCTCACCGACGTGACGGCCGTGCTCGAATGGCACGACGGCGACAGCCTTACGTATATGCTCAACGCCACGGGCGAGGGCACTATGCAGCCCAGTGCTCCCGTTGCCGTGCGCATCGCCGCAGCCGATTTCGGCAAGCAGCTTGCGTATGAGGGCGGCGAAGCGGCCGCGCCTTTCAGCATCATCATAGGAGGCAGCCGCGTCGTGCTGCAAAATGCCGCCGTGAAAGTTGCAAAGGACAAGCTCGGCAAGACGCTCACGCTCACCATTGAAGCCAAGAAGGCAGGCGGCGGCAGCCTCTACGCCATGTATCGCGGCAGTTTCTCGGTAGACTATGCAGCCAGTCAGAGTTGCAGTTATCGCCCTGCGGAGGGTGCAGAGAAAATCAGCGGCACGATGTCGTCGCTCCTGCGCTGCGCCGCTGCCACGGGCACTTCCGTCAGCTTCGGCTTGGGCGATGCCTCGGCCGAAACGGCGGCAGGAATGCGCGCGGGCAGGTTTGGCGTGGTCTTCACGCTTTCCGCCAGCCGCGTCTATTCGGGCGAGATTGACTTGGCAGCCAATCCTTCGGCCTATCAACTGAAAGTATACGACTACCTTCTGCGCACCACCACCGAAGCCGCTTCCTCCACCACGGGCACTATCAGCACGTTGCGACTGGGAGACAATATATATATATGTATCGACGTGACCCTCGAAGGCGGGCTGCACGTGGCGGCATCTTACAAGGGCGCGGCGACCGACGTGGAAAGCCTCGACGAGATGTGGCCGCAGGCAGGCGACACCAACAGCCTGCAAGTCATCGAAGCCGACGGTTCGACCGTGCGCACCGACGTGCCTGTTGTGGCTCTGCAACGCCGCGACGGTACGGACGGCATGACGTATTTCTATTTCATGAAAAATGAGACGGACGACCCCGACGACTATTATGTCACCCCTATGCTGAAAGTGCGCACCGACCTGATTGGCACGGGCGAAATCAGTCTTGCCGACACGGAGGCCAGCACTTGGGCGGTGAAGTTCCAAGGTTTCCAGCTCTCGTCTGCCGACAACGAATACATGAACCGCATCGACAACGGCACGCTCTCTGTCACGCCCAACGCCGCAGGCGATGAAGTAGAAGTAAGGCTGTTCCTGCGCAACAGTTACCGCACGCCGTGGGGCGGCGATACGCCTTCCGGCACAATGGATTACTTGAAACTCTATTGGAAAGGCAATACCAGCACATATACAGGAAGTAAATAATCTAAAAAACCAATGAAAAAGACTATCATAACGCTGCTGCTCGGCATTACCGCCGGCACGGCATTGGCACAAAAACTCTCGCCCGCAACCGAAGTGTACCTGATGCAAAAGGAGCAGGCGAGGCAAAAGATAACCGCCGCCAACCCGCAGGTGCAGACGGCGACAGACGACACGGTGAAAGCCTTCCTGCGCATTTCGGGCGAAGAAGCCATCGGCCGCCTCGAAGCACTGGGCATTCGCCCCGTGCGCCTCACCGACGACGTGCTCACCGCAGCCATTCCCCTCGGCATGGTACGCCAAGTGGCAGAAATCAGTGAAATCACACGCATAGAAAAGGGCGACGACGTGCGCCCGCTCATGAACGAGGCACGCCGCAAGACGGGCGTTTCGCAGGTTCACAAGACCACCGACCCCGTGCTGCCGCAGCAGTATCTCGGCAAAGATGTGGTAGTGGGCATCGTGGACAACGGCTTTGAGTACGGCCACGCCGCTTTCTACGGCATCGGCGGTTCGCCCTACCGCGTGAAGCGCGTTTGGGACCAGTCGTTCAACTCCGGGCGCGGTCCCGCCGCCTTCGGCTACGGCACGGAATACGTGACGCAGGAGGAAATCCTCAGCGCACGCTACGACATGACCTTTTCCTACCACGGCATGCACGTGGCAGGCATTGCCGCCGGCGGCGACAACGGCGCAGTTTACTATGGCGTTGCGCCGGGCAGCGACATCGTGCTCGTGTCGTATGCCAGCTCCGCCACCGACGTGGCCAACGGCGTGCGCTACATCATGGACTACGCCAAGTCGGTGGGCAAGCCTTGCGTCATCAACATGAGCGTGGGCATACACAACGGGCCGCACGACGGCACATCGCTCACCGACAAGGTTTTTGAATCGCTCTCCGGCGCGGGCAACATCATCGTCGGCGCGGTGGGCAACGAGGGTGACACCGCCCTGCACGCCTCCAAGCAGTTTGCCGAAAACGACACGGTGCTCAAAACCTTCATCACGCTCAACTCTTCCAAGGCCGCCCTCGTAGATGCGTGGGGCGACGTAGGAGCCGACTTCCGCGTGGTAGGGCTTGTGGTGGACGAACTGAAAGGCAAAATCCTTGCCCACACCGACACCGTAAGCACCAAGGAACTCACGACCAAGAACTTCAAGTTCACCATGGCGGAGTGCGGCATGGACGCTACCGTCACCATATCCTGCCAGCGCGGCGAATACAACAACCGCCCGAACGCCTACATTGGCTTCACCGTGACCGGTCTCGGCACCAACCGACGCATGGGTTTGGCCATTATTGGCAAGAGCGGCGAGAAGGTAGACCTTTGGAACGCCTCCTACACCGAGTTCAGCGCAGCCGGTAAGGCAGGCTGGACGGAAGGCGACACGCATTCCACCTGCTCCGAACTGGGCGGCACGGGACGCGGCATTATCTCCGTGGGTTGCTGGCAGACGAAAAACGAATACACCACGCTCAGCGGCGTGCCCATGGAGCTGAACCTCGGCACGGAGAACGGTTCGGTAAGCTCGTTCAGCAGCCAAGGCCCCACGCTCGACGGGCGCATGAAACCCGAAATCGTGGCACCGGGCATGTGCATCGTTTCGGCCATATCCTCTTACTATGACTATTTCGAGGCATCAGAATGTGCCGGACGTTCCAAAAAGGGCGACAACTATTATTACTATGCCGCCAACGGCGGTACTTCGATGGCCGCGCCGTTCATCACGGGCACCATCGCCCTTTGGCTCGAAGCCAATCCGCAACTCTCGCCCGAAGACATCCGTGGCATCTTCTCCCGAACCGCCCAAAACGATGAGTTCACGGCGGCCGCCAAGCCCGGCGGAGCAGGCTATGGTAAGATTGACGCCTATGCCGGTCTCGTAGACATTCTAGGCCTCACGGGCATCAATAGCCCCGTGCTCACCGACCGCACCGCCGACGGTTCTACCGCCCGCTACGCTGAAATCACCGCCGACCGCCGCAGCCGCACCGTCAGCCTGCGCTTCAACGCCACGCCCTGCGACGCGCCGCTTTGCGTGAAGGCTTATACGGCCGACGGCCGCGAAATCCTGCGCCAGCCGCTCGGCATCTGCGCCACGGGCACTCGCCGCACGCTCAACCTGCCCGCTTCCTCCGGCATCTATATCATTCAGATTGCAACCGAAACCGGCAGTGCAGGCACGCAGCAGACAAAAATCGCCATGTAATTAAGGTGGGTTCTATTAATTCGCTTTGTCAGATTTTGGATTTATTTTCGAGGATAAATTGTAAGTCGAAGAGGGAGCGTAGCGGGCTACGTGACCGATGAAACTTACGATTTAGACTGAAAAGAAACCAAAAGATGACAAAACGTCAACCCCAAATTACTAACACTTTAACGGTGGGAATTGATAGAACCCACCTATATAAATATTTATGCAAGATAATTTGAGTTATCGTGCAGCAGACAGCCGCTATGACGCGCCCGACGGTTTCTACCGTCGCTGTGGTCGTAGCGGCGTTTTGTTGCCAGCTGTCACTCTCGGGCTTTGGAAAAACTTCGGCGGCACCGTGCCCTATGAGCACAGCCGCGAGCTGTTGCTCTATGCGTTCGACCACGGCATCTGCCACTTCGACCTCGCCAACAACTACGGGCCGCCTTATGGCTCTGCCGAAACCACCTTCGGGCGCGTCATGGAAGACGCCCTGCGCCCCTATCGCGACGAACTCTTCATCGCTACGAAAGCCGGCTACGACATGTGGCCCGGGCCTTACGGCAACTGGGGCTCGCGCAAATACCTCATGGCCAGCCTCGACCAAAGTCTGCGCAGAATGCGCCTCGACTACGTAGACCTTTTCTATACCCACCGCTACGACCCCAACACGCCGCTCGAAGAGACCTTGCAGGCACTGGTAGACATCGTGCGCAGCGGCAAGGCACTCTACATCGGCATTTCGCGCTGGCCGCTCGAAGCCACGCGCTTCGGGTTGGAATATCTGCGAGGGCGCGACGTGCCCTGTCTGTGCTACCAGGGACGCATCAACCTGCTCGATCGCGCTCCGATAGAGGAGGGCATACTCGACGAGGTGCGCCGTTCGGGCAGCGGTTTCGTGTCGTTCTCGCCCCTCGCCCAGGGCTTGCTTGCCGGCCGTTACGCCAATGGCATTCCCGACGACTCGCGTATGCGCCGCGACTTCACTTTGCCCGAAGACCGCCTCACGCCTGACCTGCAACGCCGCCTTTCCGCCTTTGCCGCCATCGCCGCACGGCGCGGCGACACGCCCGCCACGCTCGCCCTGCGCTGGGTGCTGGCACAAGAGGGCGTCACCTCCGTTATCGTAGGTGCAAGCAGCATCGCGCAACTCGCCGACAACCTCCGCTGCACCTCCGGCACGCCGCTCACAAAAGAAGAAATGAGCGAGCTGGAAAGCATATAGGACGTGCCGTCATTTCCCCAAAGATTTAAGCATCTTGCCGATACAGCGTTTCTTCTGCTCCATGTTGGGGTGGACATAGAGACTTAAGGTTGTGGAGATATTAGAGTGTCCTAACAGCACGCTCACCGTCTTATAGTCGCAACCTGCCTCAATGCACCTCGTGGCAAAACTGTGCCGAAGACCATGGTACTTCAACTTTGGTATGCCGAGTTCTTCCATGAACCTATTGTAAAAGTTGCGGTAAGTGCGCGGTTCCGTCGGCTTTTTCTCATTGGTCAATACATAGAAATCTCCATTAACCACTTTCTTTATTGGTTTTACCATTGCCAGCAACTCTTTGCCCATAGGAATCTCGCGGCATGAGTTGATGGTCTTCGGCGTGCCTGTTACAAGCTGCGTGCGTTTCTTCTCCCCCTCTGTAAGGTATATCCTTTCAATAGTGCGCCTAACGGCTATTGTTCCGTCTATAACATCAATGTCGCTCCACTTCAAGGCACATATTTCGCCTATGCGCAGCCCCGTGCTCAGACTTATGTAGATGCCGAGACCCATAAAGCTGAAATTTTGCCGCACATAGTCCAATATCTTTCTGTGATTGTTTGCGGAGAGCACTTCGAGACCCTTTGGCTGGCCCGAGGCAGGATATTTTATGTCCCATTCGTAGTGGTTTATCCACTCATTTTTTACTCCAAATTTCATCACCATTTTCAGGACGATGAGAATGTCCTTTACCGATTTCACGCTCAGCCCGTTCCCAATCTTTTTCAAGACGAATGCCTGCACGTCGTGCTCTGGGAGCGAATAGTTGTTGCCAAACTCGGGAATGACATGGTTCTCGAGGATTAACGCATAGGCAGCCATAGTGGACAGCTTCACATAGGGACGCTTGTACTCTTTCCAAGCCTCCGCAATTTCTCTAATTGTTTTCTTGTTCATAATACTCATAAAAATGATTAGTGCTTATAATTAGAGAAATATAATAAGTAATGTCCCCCATTTGAGATTTCCAGAGTTTGGTGGGGAGTGGGAGACAAAATCAATAAACGATTTAGCAGATGTAATAGGCGGTGGTACACCCGATACAACAGTAAAATCATATTGGGATGGAGGAATACAATGGTTTACGCCTTCTGAGATAGGTAAAAATAAATTCGTTGATGCAAGTCTGCGTACCATAACAGAAGAAGGACTAAACAATTCCAGTGCAAAGCTTTTGCCTCCCAATACCATACTTTTAAGTTCTCGTGCCACAATTGGAGAATGTTCATTATCTCTCAGAGAATGTGCTACAAACCAAGGTTTCCAATCTCTTGTATCTAAAAAATGCAATGTGGATTTTCTCTACTACCTAATACAAACAAAAAAGATAGATTTAATAAGGAAGTCTTGCGGATCAACCTTTTTAGAGATTTCCGCAAATGAAGTTCGTAAAATTCAAGTATCTGTTCCATCTGATGTTGAGCAACAAAAAATTGCTGGGTTATTATCGTTGATAGATAAACGCATTGCCACCCAAAACAAAATCATTGAGAAACTGGAAACCTTAATTAAGGGGATTGTTGAATTGTCTTTTAATCATGCTGCAACATCTGACACACTTGGATGTCATATCACACAGATTTCACAACGTAATAAAAATGGTAAGGATTTACCCGTGCTGTCAGTGAGCAATAAACATGGTTTTGTTGAACAGTCAGAACAGTTTGAAGATAGGATTATTGCGAGTGATGATAAAAGCAATTACAAAATAGTAAGTATTAATGATTTTGCATTTAACCCAGCACGAATAAATGTCGGTTCTATAGCAAGGCTTAAAGACAAAGAGTGCGGAATTGTAAGTCCAATGTATATTTGTTTCCGCACATCGAAGAATATCTTGCCTGAATATCTTGAATTGTTTTTCAAAACAGTCACATTCTCATCTGAAGTTGTGAAACGTTTGGAAGGAAGTGTACGCTTGTGCTTATCGTATGAAAGTCTATGTGAAATCGTAATCCCAGTTATATCCATAAAAGAACAACAATCTCTGGTGAAAATGGCAACGGCATTCTATTCCAAACTTGATGTAGAGAAAAGCTTTCTACGCAGCTACCAATCGCAAAAGCAATACCTGCTGTCACAAATGTTCATATAAACATCTGTGATAATAAAAATTCTTTTTGTATCTGCAACTTCCTATGGAAAGTAATTTCATTTTCCAATTTCGCAGACAAGGTAGATAGCAATTTTGCAATTTCATCCTGTTGGGTAGAACTAGGGACAGGACATAGAATGTGATTTATATCTTTAAGATATGCTGTTCGCATTGTTCCTTCTGTTACAATTCGTTCAACGGCTTTGGTAAACACTGTTGATGTCATAAAGTAATATAGGAACTCCACATTTATATTTGCTTTGGGAACAACGCCTAAAATGCCTTGTTTTGTACAAACAGGAAACAAATTTATTGATATTGCTCCAATCGTAGCACCATTGGAATAGATTATAGAATTTGAGGGAACAATCCAAGCTGACGATTTTTGCAGCCCAAGTTCTGTAATACAATCTTTATTAGACCTAATATACTTGTTTTGTAAGTCATCTATTTTTATAAATGGAATAGTCCCGTTATTATAATATTCGGGAATTGAAGTTGCAGGAGTTCCTCCCTCGCCAGCCCGAATATAAATTTCCTTGAATGGAACTTTGGGAAACTTATTGGCGTTGAAAATGAAATCAACAATCCCCTTAATTAAGGTTTTATTATCGGCGAATGTCAAGGTTTTCACCGATAATAAAAGCTTAATCTTTAGCTACGAGTTTAACTTCGTCAAGGTTTTTTCGCATCCGAAATAATCAAGCACATAAAGAGGGAATGCGCTTAGCACCGCAACTTCAGGACATTTATGGCAAATGTGCTTTTCCAATTGTTTTGAAAAAATAGCGTCTTGCGGTATCAAAGAAGTGGGCAAGGTAAAAGCATCGTTGACAAGGGCATTGGCCTTGCATAAATGGGCGGCAATCAGTTCTTTCCAAACTGCTTCTGTGTATGAGTTTACATTTGACAATTGCGGCTTGCTATCCACCGTTGCGACAGTTTTGTAATGAGGCTCTTTCAGGCATCTGTCCTTGTCAAGGCATTCGTCTTTATAAGGGCAATTTTTGCGCTTGCATTTTACCGTTAGCGATTTGAAACTTTCCAAATCCTTGAAATGCCGTATGGCTTCCACCATTGGATAGCTGATGTAAAGCATTCCTTCTTCAGTTTCGTCGTTGAAGAACGAAAGCATTTCTTTTATTTTATCATCGTCCGCTAACGTTGAATGGGCATCATAGTCAAAAAACAAATATATATAAGCAAAACTGTCTCGGGTGTAATCTTTTAGAATCTTAGCGTTTTCTACAGTTCGTTCCTTTAATAAGGAAACCATATCTATTGAGAATTCATTTTCTTCTTTTATGGCACGATATAATTGGTATATCTCGGCATCGAACACACATTTTATGGCATTCGTCTTACCCAAGAAATTATGCTCCAATTTCTCCACGAGCTTGCCTTCTGTCTTTGCTCCTTCAAAGATAAAAAGCGTTTTTTCTTTACTCATCACAAAAAGCTCCTGCACGATAAATTTTTTCGATATTATGACCAAAACGCAATTCTTTGTCCGTACAATCAGCCAAACATTTGATCTTGTTATTGTTTAATATAAAATTACAATCTGGACGCAACAAATCATTCGTCATTAAATATGTATTATGCGACGATGTGAAAATTTGACAATCCAATGCAAACAATCGTTTGCATACCTCAAAAGCTAAGCGGAAATGATAGAAAGCATCAAATTCATCTATAAAGACAAATGAAGCTTCGTCCATACGTTTCAGCCAAAAATACAATAATTGTAACGATTGTGTACCGGTTGATGCTACAAGTCTAAATGGAACTTCATGTTTATCTATTTTGCAAAGAATTTGCTTGTCCGTAGTATTGTGTGCAATAAATTGGAACGTCTGCCCACTTACTTTTTGTAAAAAAACGGAAAAATCATCAAGTAGGTTGTTTGTGATGATAAACTCATCTAACATTGTTATACTAGTTTCGAGTCCAATAAATTCGCGGACGTCAAGATTTCTAAACCAAAGCATGGAATTGACAAACCTGTTGAGTTTAATCAGGTAATGTTCTGAATTAAGTGGATAAGATGTAAGCAAAAAGTTGATTACAGATACATTGTTGGCATTGCTCTCAAAGTTTTTTTCTATGCTTTCGTCCATAGGGAACTGCTGCTTGTCGATGCGAAATGAATTATCTTTCCGTTCAAAGACGTTCGTCCTATTTACGAAAAGGCTTTCCTCTACCAGCACCCCGGCAGCATTCTTGGCATAAAGATAATCTATTATGTCATTGTCAAACTTAAATGTGTATTCAAATTTGACTACCCCATTATTGTTGCCTGCATAAACAAAGTTTATATAGTAATCTATTTTCTTCCATTTCTGGGATAAATGATTCTCTATGTCGAATATTGCCAAACTGAAATTCGTCTTGCCTGACCCATTGGGACCATATATGATGCCGTTTTTTATGATTCCATCTTTAATCACAGATTTGTTAAACTCATAATTGGCAGGATTAGACAAATCCCACTCTATGCGCTTGTCAAATCCTCGATAATTTGTTACTGCAAACTTTGTTAGCATAATTGTTTCCAACTTGATTTATTTGCAAAGATACTAATTATTTTGATTAGTCCGTAATTTTTTTACGGTAATTTGTGGAACCAATACCTTAAAGCAGAAAATTGAGGATTGTTATACGGAAATGGCAGACATAACTAAAATTTAATCCTTAATTCAGGCAATTATTTATCAGAAAAAGATGGATGGAATACGCGAGGGGAATTGGGAGAAAACGGAATTAAGCAAAGTTTTACAAGAGAGAACAGATAAGAATATAAATGGCTATACCGTTTGTTCTGTATCTGTAAGTCAAGGTGTCATTAATCAGATAGAATATCTTGGACGCTCTTTTGCTGCCAAAGAAACATCGCATTACAATGTCGTTAAATATGGTGACATCGTTTATACAAAAAGCCCAACGGGTGATTTCCCTTATGGGATAGTAAAACGCAGCTATATAAAAAATGCTGTTGCGGTTTCACCTTTGTATGGTGTATATAAGCCGATTAATGATAACATCGGAGTTTTTTTGCACTTCTATTTCATGCAGTCCAACAATGCATTCAATTATTTGCATCCACTTATACAGAAAGGAGCGAAGAACACCATCAACATTACTAATGACCGTTTCTTGGGGAACTCCATTCCTCTTCCAAAAGCAGAGGTTGAAGCGACTTATATTGCAAATGCCTTGACAAGCATTCAGACAAAAATTGATATAGAAAAAAGTTTGTTGCGGTCGTATGAAAAAGAGAAACAATACCTACTTCGTCAGATGTTTATATAAACAACTGACGTAAGAGGTAACTTTTTTGCTCACAAAGTAAGTTGGCTATATTCTTTTCAATAGAAAGCTTATTCGAATAGGCTTTGAGAACTGAATATATCTCGCTTTGTTTTTTCACCGTTGGGAAATGAAAGATTTTCTTCATAAAATCATTTTTTTGCAAATTGAAACGTGTACTGCCTTGTGCCAGTGGAAAAACAGCCTTTCTAAATGATTTGGTTGAAATATAGTATGCTAAAAATGGAGGGAAAATCTTACTTTCGTCTGTAATATGGACACCAAAACAAAAACTATTCAGGTATAAAGGATAAGCATCTCCTAAATACACTGCACCCATTCCAACTTCATCCGGTGTTTCAGATGACAAGGTGAAAAGAATGTCACCATAGCGGACAACCGATTGTTGCTCTGTTTCATTGATTTTGACTAAACCAACATCGGTTATATCAATGATTTGATTCTGATAGACATTCATATATGTTATGTACGGCCACCCCTTACCAAAATCTTCTGCACTTTTACCAGATAAACCTGAATATGGCTCTCCAAAATCGTTAAAGGATAATTCGACTTTATGTTGTTCTGCTTCTATTAAGGTATCGCATATTGCCTGAATTAAGGATTCATATTTCTCAATGATTTTGTTTTGGGTAGCAATGCGCTCATTTAATAATGATAATAATGCTCCTATCTTATTTTGTTCTTTAGTCGAAGGAATGTGCAACCCTATCTTGCGACAAATTTCTTGATTGAGTTTAGGCATGGTAGTCCCCGTATTATAGACTGCGTAATTCAAGCGTTCAAGAGCTTCTGATAGGAAGTCTATATCAATGTTTGTATGTGGAAGCAAAACATGCGCATGATTATTTACCCATATTTTCCCTTTTGCAAGAAATGCTACTCTGTAGTTTCTATCAAGAATATTAGCCCCATCCTCGCTTAATAATATATAGTCACCATCAAAAATATATTCATCTATATAATCAATAATACCAGATGCGCCATAATAAGGGTATAAACCCTTTTCGCATTTTCGTTCTTCGCTTTTAATAGGTTTTCTTAAACCGTCTAAAAAGTCTACACAGTCTTCTAACTTACATTCTTCCCACTCCCCACCAAACTCTGGAAATCTCAAATGGGGGGCATTAAGGACTTTTTTATCTTTATTTTCTACCATAGTTGTCATTCTTTATTCTTTTACATATATACAACTTGATGGCACACGAAGAAGAATCTCCGGCATTGACACAGAAGCATTTTCAACAGTCAGTAATTTTGTACCAGCTTGGTACAAAAATTCAATCTGTGCTGAATAATACAAATACCACTGACGGATTTTGTATAGGTTTGACCATGAAAACCCTTCTGTATGAGGAAATTCTGTTCTCAAATCCACACTCAGCCTTTTAATAAAGGCAGTTCCCCAATGGTGTTGTTTTTGCTTCTCACAGATGTCTTCCCCCAAGCCCCAGTAGAGTTTGAGCATTTCTTCGTTTACTCTAACCGCAGCCTTCAATTGAGCGATGCGAATACGCTTCTTTAAGTCAGACAGCCACTTAACATAGTTCTTGTCTGACATGAATGACTCGATATTCAGGAACTGTGGTATATTGTTATTCTCTGCCATTGCTTACAATTCCTTAGTCTGTTCAATTGCTATTATTCTACTATGCTGGTATAAAATTGGACGTCACAGATTGTGATTTCCAATTTTTCAGACTATTCCCAATTCTTTCAGATATACCTCTATCTCCTTGTCCAATTCGGCACGTTTAGCTTCCAGTTCCTTGATTTCCGCCATAACTGCCTTTATGTCGATGGGTTCTTCCTCCTCGAAGGTATCTACGTAGCGGGGGATATTGAGGTTATAGTCGTTGTCGGCAACCTCTTGCAGAGTGGCGAGGTGGCTGTATTTCTCTATTTCCTTGCGCTCGCGATAGGTATCTACAATTTTCTGGATGTGCTGCGGGCGGAGCTTGTTCTGCGTCTTCACCTTCTCAAACTCCTTGCTGGCATCGATGAACAAGATGTTGTCGTTTTCCTTGCGGCATTTCTTCATCACGAGGATACAGGTCGGGATGCTTGTGCCATAGAAGATGTTGGCCGGCAGACCGATGATGGCATCGATGTAGTTTTTCTTCTCAATGAGGAAACGGCGGATAACACCCTCTGCATTGCCGCGGAAGAGCACACCGTGAGGGGCCACGCAAGCCATCGTACCGCCTTCGTTCAAGTGGTAGATCATGTGAAGGATGAAGGCATAGTCGGCCGTCTTGCGTGGAGCGAGTCGTCCAGCCTTGCTGAAACGGTCATCATTGTTGAACTTGTCCGCTGCGCTCCATTCGGCAGAGAAAGGCGGATTGGCTACCACGGCATCAAACTGCTCCTCGGGGAAGGCATCGGCTTCGAGCGTGTCGCCATTTTCGATGCTGAAATCGCTGAACTTCACGCCATGCAACAGCATGTTCATGCGTGCAAGGTTGAAGGTCGTGGGGTTCTTTTCCTGCCCGTATATCAGGTCCGCCTTGCCGTTGCGTGCCGTGCGGAGCAGCAGAGAGCCGGAACCGCATGTCGGGTCGTACACATTCTTCAGCCGGGTCTTTCCAGTCGTAACGATGTCGGCGAGTATCTGGCTCACCTCCTGCGGGGTATAGAACTCGCCTGCTTTCTTTCCTGCGCCGGCGGCAAACTGACCAATCATGTATTCATAGGCATCGCCGAGGATATCAATATCGGAAGCCTCGGTCAGACCGAAGTCTATGTCGTCGAGTGCCAGCAGGACGTTGCTGACAAGCGTGTTTTTGTCGTCGGCGGTCTTGCCCAGTTTTGGTGAGGCGAGATCGATGTCGGAGAAAAGCCCTCCGAAGTCTTCTTCACTATCGTGCCCGATGGTGCTGTCTTCAATCTTCTTCAGCGAGCGTTCGAGCATGGGCAGGATATTCTCCTTGCGCTTGATAGCCTCGATGACGGACGAGTATAGGAACTCTGGTTCTATGAAATAGCCAAGGTTCTCCATGCTTATTTCCTTAATCTCGTCTTTCAGATCTTGTTGCCCATAGGCTTCTTCCGTCACGACTCGGCAAGAGTCAAGTGAACTTGCCTCCTGCTCTCGCTGCTCCGTCAGTTGGTCGCTCGTCCAAGCCTCCTTGAAGGTCATCTCGTCCGCTTCCAGTTCGCTATTGATATACATCTCGATCTTCTCCGACAGATACTTGTAGAAGATGAATCCAAGCGTGAAATACATAAAGTCACTTGCCGACATATTGCCTCGCAAGGTATTTGCCACAGTCCAAAGCTGTGTGCGCAGTTTCTGTTGTAACTCTTCGCTCATATTTATCAGAATAACTTTTTTAATTTTTGTGCACCAAATAGTTCAACATCATCGTCAGAATAATAATGAAAACATAATATGTGCGGTAATTGATTTTGGACAATTCGCGTTTGGCAGACCAACCGAGTTGCTTTTGCTCTTCGTCCTTCAGTCTCTGCTATTCTCTTATTAGATAAAGTTTAAATTGAGGAGACACCCAGCTTGCAAACTCGAAAGCCAAGTCTTTGTGAGCATATGTTCCCCCGTATCTTCCTGATTTCGCGACAATGCCAATAGCATTGGTCTTGCTTATCCATTGTTTGACGGACATAACAAACCTGTTGAGACCCGCTTCGTTTTTAATTCCCTCGAATTCGGGGGAATTAAAACTTGGATTATACATCTCTTCCCATATACCCATGAATTCTATGGTATTCTTATTCCTCAACCATTTTTCTATCAAAGCAAGACCATTCTCTATATTTCTGACCATGTCGGTAAGAGATATATAGTCTTTTTCTTCAAAAGAGATAACAGATATCTCTGTATCCTTTACTTTGATCTTTGCCATAATTCTGCCAATTTTATTCCCAACTAAAAGTATTTATAATGTTTCTCAACTTTGCCGTTAAGTTTTTCAGGAGCCAAGAGCGTTGAAGAAGGCGAAGTCCTTTCTTCTGCTTGATGGCACGCTGGAGTATTTCCGGCTTCTCGCGTTGCAGATAGTCGTACTCCTGCACATACTTGACAAGAGCCGTTTCGTCAATGTCTTCCTCTTTTGCCAAATCGGAGATGGCACGCAAACGGGCCTCGGTAACGTATCTCGTCAGGCGGCTCTCCAAGTCCATCGTCCCGTCTGCCTTGCTGCGCGTGAAACCCTCGTGGTCGCTATCGACATTCTCGCGGATGAAATTGTCAATGAGGCGTGTCTTGTTGCGCATCACGGGATCCTTAATCATCGTGTCGATAATATGCCGGCGCTTTTCTCCATAATCCTCGCTATCGGGATTGAGTTCTGCTATCAGTTCGAGGATATATGCCACATTGATGACATCGCTGTGCAGCAGTTCTAAGCAGAAATCTATGTCGGTGATTTCACCGTGCTGGTCTTCCCCAGCCATGCCCGGGGTTTCATCTGTTCCATTTTGCTGCCCGTCATCTCCTTCCGCGGAGATGAGGCCGAGTGTCATGTCAAGATACTTAGAACGATAGTCGTTGAACTGCTGGTCGGTCATTTCCCATGCAGGGTCGTCGGCATCAAACTCCTCATATATCTGTATTTCGGAGCGTTTCTTGATAATGTCCCTAAACGCAAGGATGAAGGCTCGCTTGTCGTATTCATTCTGAATGCGGTCAACGGCTGCCATATCGGGATAACGTTTTAGGAAAGTGTGGCACAGTGCGTTGAGTTCCCTCTTCACATCTTCGAATGGAGCGCGCAACACAAAGCCCAAGGCTTCAGGGGCATTGGTGTTGCTGAACAGCTTGACGGCCTTGTCTACGTTGTCTTTCAGATTGCGGAAGCATACCACCTTGCCAAATCGCTTCTTCTCGTTGAGCACCCGGTTGGTGCGGCTGAATGCTTGCAGGAGCCCGTGATATTCCAAATTCTTGTCCACATAGAGCGTGTTGAGCTTCTTTGCATCAAAGCCTGTGAGGAACATGCCGACAACCAGCAGGAGGTCGAGCGGCTGCATGTCGGCACGCTTCTTTTTCATACGCAGGTTGATGTCGTCATAATAGGCACTGAAGTTGTCGGTCGAGAAGTTGGTGTGGAACATGCCGTTGTAATCGTCCATGATAGCCTGCAACTCGTCAGCCGTAACCTGATTGTTGGCAAAACCTTGGTTCATGCCTGTCTGTTCGTCGTCCTGGCTGTCATTGGCGGCGTAGGTGAACACCGCGCCGATACGTATCTTCGGATTGAGTTCCTTGAATATTTTGTAGTAGCGGAGCAGCATGGGCACCGACTGTATGGCAAACAGGGCGTTGAAGTCTCCGTCGTAAGTCGATTTGTTGAAGTTGTTGAGGATAAACTGCGCAATTTCCCTCATGCGCTTCTCTTCCATCACATCGACATCGCCATTCTCCTGGTAGTATTCCACCAAAAAGCCCAGCACGTTCTCATCCGCAATGGCATCCTTGATAAGGTAGCGGTGAAGGCAGTCGCCAAACACCTCGGCTGTGGTATGTTCGCCAATGGCGTTTTCTGAGAAGATAGGTGTACCCGTAAAACCGAAAATCTGCAGGTTCTTAAAAAAATGCACGATGTTTTTGTGGCACTCGCCGAAATGGCTGCGGTGACATTCGTCGAAAATCATCACGACCTTTTGGTCTTTCACCTCTTGCAGATGCTTGTTGTAGTAGTTGCGGGTAACGGCACAGTTGAGTTTCTGTATGGTAGTGATTATGATTTTGGAGTTGCCACTAAGGCGTTTTATCAGTTCACGGGTATTGTCGGTGCCATCTACCGCGCCCGGTTCAAAAGCCTCGTATTCTGACTGGGTCTGTGTGTCGAGGTCGTGGCGGTCAACGACAAACATAACCTTGTCAATACCGTCAATCTCACTCACAAGCTGCGCCGCCTTGAATGAGGTAAGCGTCTTGCCGGCACCTGTCGTATGCCAGATGTATCCATTTTTGTTGGAGTTCTGCACCTTGTCGAGTATGCGCTCCACGGCATAATATTGGTATGGACGCAACGCCATCAGGCACTTGTCACCCTCATGCAGCACGATGTATTTGCTGAGCATCTTTCCCAGCGTGCATTTGTCGAAGAAGAACTGCGCAAACATCGAGAGGTCGTTGAACGGCACGTTCTCGGCATCCGTCCAGTTGAATGTGAACTTATATCCGCTGTTGGGGTTGTTTGCAAAATAGCGTGTGTTGACGCCGTTGGAAATAACGAACAACTGGATATAGTCGAACAAGCCGTGAAACGATGTCTTGTGATAGCGTTGTACTTGGTTGTACGCCTGTTTCAGCTCAACGCCGCGTTTCTTCAACTCTATCTGCACAAGCGGCAAGCCATTGACAAGAATGGTTACATCGTAGCGGCATTTCTTCCTACCCTCTACGGTTATCTGATTGGACACCTGAAATTCGTTCTGGCACCATTGGTGGCGGTTCAGAAATTCTACCCAAATGCGCTTGCCCTCTGCAATGTCTAATGGGTAAAGGTCGCGTAGTTTCTTGGCTTTCTCGAAACGAGTGCCGCCTTCAAGGTGGATGAGTATCTTGTCAAATTCCTCCGCCGTGAACTCCGTACGTCCATGTTCCGCCAACTGCTTGCGGTTGTGCCGCTCCAGCTGGCGTTTGAAATTGGATTGCAAGTTCTCCTCCTCGATTATCTGGACATATTCATAGTCCATCTGTTTAAGGGTATCTATCAACCCCATTTCCAATGCTGCTTCGCTTTGTGCCGTCATAATCTTACTTATATGCCTACAAAATTACACAAAAATAATAAACGATACGGCTTTCTGCTTGTACGACTGATGTGTCAACAGAACACCACATTTTGTATGAGAAATCTTGCTTAACCCTGCCCTCTATACGCATTTTTTTTACCCCGAAAAACCTTTCAACCCTTCAGCATTGCATTTATCTGACTGTATATTAGAAAGATACGGCTGAATGGTTTGCTCCCCAAACCTTTCAGCAACCCTTCACTAAAAAATGCAATTCCTTTCCCCCTCCGCTTGTCCGCCTCCAACTTTCGAGGCGGTTTTTTTTTACTAAGCCCGAGCTATTTTTTCCTAATCCCAAGCTAATTTTCACTATCTGCGCAGAAAAAGTTTGTTACAAAGTTTGTAACATGTATTACAAACTTTGTAATATGTGTTACAAAGTTTCTAACAAGCATTACAAAGTTTGTAACAAAAACTATCTTATAGGAAAGGAAAAATTATCTTGCTGATAGCGAAAACTATCTTGCAGAAAAGAAAAATTATCTCGGGGATAATGGCGGCGGACACGTGTGATGGTCGCCTATACAAGGAAATGGTCAACTGTAGTCAGGAAATAGTATAAAAATGGTCAACCTAATTCAGGACAAAACAGCCCGGCCGTGAAGGGTTGTGAAGGGTTTGCTCCTCAAACCATTCAGCGACAAAACACTAACAGTCAATCAAATAAGGATAGGAATGAAGGGTTGAAGGGTTTTTCGGGGTAAAAAAATGCGTATAGAGAAACGATTTGCGCCGCATGGCTGTCCCTTTGGAACTGCCATGCGGCGCAGCGGGCGTATGCAATACGCCCCTACTGGCGGGCTTATGTATACGCCCCTACTGTATTTCAAAATTATTTCTTCACCACGCCGTCCAAGCCATCGATGCTGATGTTCTTGTTTACGCGGGCTTCAATGGAGTTGGCTTTCGCGATGTCGGCCATATCCACGCCCGTCACGTCTTTCATCACGTCGAACGTCTGCTTGATGACCGTCGGCACGTTTTGCGCCACGCCGGAAGGTTCGGTGCCCGAAGTGCCGTAAACCGTCATGCTGCCGATTTTCGACATCGGTTCGGCAATGTTCTTGGCCACTTCCGGGAGTACTTTTTCGTTCATACGCGTCAGCATGTCGATGATTGCCACCTGTCCGTACTTATCGTATGCCTCGGCTTTCTTCTCCATGGCTTCTGCCTCGGCAAGGCCTTTTGCACGGATACCCTCTGCCTCTGCGTTGAGGTTAGCCTCGATGGCAGCAGCCTGTGCGCGACCCTTCGCCTCAATGGCAGCGGCTTCCTGCATGGCTGCATATTTCTCGGCATCGGCCTTTGCTTTCAGTGCGCGCGCTTCCTGCTCGGCAAGATAAGCCTTTGCCTCTGCCTCGCGCTTCTGCTGTTCCAAAAGAGCCTGCGCATCAATTTCCACGCGGTATTTCTCGGCATCGGCTTTAGCGTTCACCTGCGCTTTAAGCTCATTCTCCGTAATCTTAATGCGTTCCTGCGAAAGGATTTGCTCGCGCATGGTCTGCTCGATTTGCGCATCTACGGTCTTCGTGTTGATGGTCTTTTGCTGCTCTTGGCGTTGGATTTCGTAGGCGGCATCGGCATCGGCCTTTTTCGTGTCGGACAGCATTTTGAGTTCCGACTGCTTGATGCTCAATTCATTGTTGCGCTCCGAGATTTCCGTTTCCGTCTTCACGCGGATATCGTTGGCCTCCTTCTTCGCATTTTGCTCTGCGATAGAGATTTCCTTCTCGGCGTTTGCCTTCGTGATGGCTGCATTCTTCTTGATGGCGTACGTGTTGTCGGCACCGAGGTCGCGGATAAGGTTGTTGTCGTCCGTGACGTTCTGAATGTTGCAGCTGATGATTTCCAGTCCGAGCTTTTCCATATCGGGCGATGCTTTCGACTGGATTTGGTCGGAGAAGGCATCGCGGTTCGTATTGATTTCCTCGAGCGTGAGCGCGCCGATAACTTCGCGCATGTTACCTTCGAGCGAGTCCTGCACCTGCGCTGCGATGCCCGTGGTGTCCATGTTGAGGAAGTTTTTTGCGGCGAGGCGCGTGCCTTCATCGGAGGGCTGCACGCGCACCTTGCACACGGCATCTACGTTCACGTTGATAAAGTCGTGCGTAGGCACGGACTTATTCGTCTTCACGTCCACCGTGACCTGTCCGAGGTACACGCGGTCGAGGCGTTCGAAAACGGGGATTTTGAAACCGCCGGTGCCGATCATCACGCGCGGCACACGCTTGATGCCCGAAAGGATATAAGCGTAGCTGGGCGGTGCTTTCACATACATCGTGCCCATCACCACCAGCAGCACCACTACGGCGGCGGCAATCAAAAGAATTAAAACAGGTGTTTCCATAACATTGAGATTTTTGGTAAAAGAAAAAAAAGAAAAGAATCAAAAAAAGGACAAAAAGTCAAAGAGTTGAAGAGGTCAGAAGATACTGATAATTCGTTTTACAGCCTCAACCTTTCGCCTATTTGACTTACACACTCTTTGACTTTTTGTTATAAATCCTACTCCCTACCGGCACGCTTGCGGGCGGTGTGGTCGAGAATGGTTTTGCGCATGCGCATCGACTTGGGCGTCACCTCCACATACTCGTCCTCCTTGATGTATTCGAGAGCCTCTTCGAGCGAGAAGATAATGGGCGGCACGATACGCGCCTTCTCGTCGGCGCCCGAAGCGCGCATATTGGTGAGCTGCTTGGCCTTAGTGACGTTGATAACGAGGTCTTTCTCATGCACATGCTCTCCCACAACCTGCCCGGCGTACACCTCGTCCTGCGGAGAGATGAAGAAGCGGCCGCGGTCTTGCAGGTGGTCGATGGCGTAGGCATAGGCCGTGCCGCCTTCAAGCGCGATGAGCGAGCCGTTGGAGCGGCGCTGTATGTCGCCCTTATAGGGCTGATATTCCTTATAGCGGTGCGCCATGATGGCCTCGCCCTGGCTGGCTGTAAGCACGTTGGTGCGCAAGCCGATGATGCCGCGCGAGGGAATGTTGAACTCGATGTCCACGCGGTCGCCGAGGGTTATCATCGAGGTCATCTCGCCCTTGCGGCGCGTCACCATGTCGATCATCTTAGAGGCGAACTCCTCAGGGACGTTGATCGTCAGTTCTTCAATCGGCTCGCAGCGCTCGCCGTCGATTTCCTTATAGATTACCTGCGGCTGCCCGACCTGCAATTCGTAGCCCTCGCGGCGCATCGTCTCGATAAGGATAGAGAGGTGCAGCACGCCTCGCCCAGAGACAATCCAGCGGTCTGCGCCTTCGGTTTTCTCTACGCGCAGGGCGAGGTCTTTTTCAAGTTCCTTTTCGAGGCGGTCGTTGATGTGGCGCGAGGTGCAATATTTGCCCTCCTTGCCGAAGAAGGGAGAGTCGTTGATGGTGAAGAGCATCGACATGGTAGGTTCGTCGATGGCGATTGTGGGCAGCGGTTCGGGGTTTTCAAAATCGCAAATCGTGTCGCCGATTTCGAAGTTCTCCAGTCCCACCACGGCGCAAATGTCGCCCGACTCCACGCCGTCGGTCTTCTGCCGCGCCATACCCTCGAAGGTATGCACCTCCTTGATTTTCGTTTTCTCAAACGAGCCGTCGCGGTGGGCGATGGTGCAATTCATGCCTTCGGCGATGCGTCCGCGATGCACGCGTCCCACGGCGATGCGCCCGGTGTAGTTGGAATAGTCCAGCGAGGTGATGAGCATCTGAGGCGTACCTTCGAGCTGCGTGGGTGCGGGAATAACCTCGACGATTTTATCGAGGAGATAATCGATATTATCGGCAGGCTTATTAAAATCGCCGCTCATCCAGCCGTTCTTGGCAGAGCCATACACCACAGGGAAATCGAGCTGCTCCTCCGTGGCATCAAGGTCGCACATGAGGTCGAACACCATTTCGTAAACCTCCTCGGGGCGGCAGTTGGGCTTGTCCACTTTGTTCACCACAACGATGGGCTTCAACCCGATTTGCAGGGCCTTTCGCAGCACGAAGCGCGTTTGCGGCATCGGGCCTTCGAAGGCATCGACGAGCAGCAGGCAGCCGTCTGCCATGTTGAGCACGCGCTCCACCTCACCGCCGAAGTCGGAGTGCCCCGGAGTGTCTATGATATTGATTTTAGTGCCTTTATAGTCGATTGAAACGTTTTTGGAGAGAATCGTGATGCCTCGTTCGCGCTCGAGGTCGTTGTTATCCAAAATAAGTTCTCCCGCGTTTTGATTTTTCCTGAACAGATTGCCCGCGAGCAGCATCTTGTCAACCAACGTAGTCTTGCCGTGGTCCACGTGGGCGATGATAGCAATGTTGCGAATGTCTTGCATATATGATAATACCTAAAAAACGATGCAAAGTTACTGCAACGAGCGCGAAAAGCAAAAAGAAAAGGCAGAAAATGAACTTTTCGTTAAGCCAGATGAGCAAAGTTGCGTTTGCTCGAAATTTGCTATGGCAAGAATTTTCGTGCAAACGAGTGCAATAGAGCTTGCTCATATTGCCGAGCGCAGCCGAAAATGTCAAGAAAAACGTCTGTTGAAAACTAATTGATTTGACGATATTTTTTTGCCCACGAATCACACAAATCTACACGAAGCCTTCCCAATGAATTAAAAGGCGACCTGTTCGGTCGCACGAATTTTCACTAATTCAAGGAGTACTCCTCAAAAGACGCCCCTTGTCTTGCATTCGTGAGATTCGTGCGACCGAACAGGTCGCTATTAATAAATAGGACAGGGAAATTCGTGTAGATTCGTGTGATTCGTGGGCAAAAAAATAATTAGCATTTAATTAAATCAACGATTTCGTTAAGTCAAAAGACCAATTTTCGTGAAAGCGAGAGCAATCAAGTTTACTCGGGTTATGCCAGGCGCAGCCGGAAATTTCTATATTATTATCCCGAAACAATAGAAAAACGGGCCTTGCACGTAAGAAAATCAAAAAAAATAGGGCAAATGCTTTGCTATTTCGTTTTATTGCCCTATCTTTGCACTCGCAAAACGAAAGGATATGGTTTTGCCCTCCCCTTTATTGGTGCGTTAGTTCAGCTGGTTAGAATACATGCCTGTCACGCATGGGGTCACGGGTTCGAGTCCCGTACGCACCGCAAACCTTTCATTTTTTATATTAAAAAAGTTCCGAAACCGTCTGGTTTCGGAACTTTTTTGTTTTGTATCTATTTTGCGCGCAGCCGCTATACTTATTTATATATCTGCGCCTCGCGCTCTCCGCGCAACACGGCGAGGGCATTGAGGGCAAGGGCCTCCATCTCGTTTTCGCCGGGAAAGATATGCACCGGCGCGAGGTAGTCCACGCGGCTGCGTATGCCAGAGGTGATGTAGTCGGAATGGGCAATGCCGCCCGTGAGGAGGATGGCATCGACGTGCCCGCACAGCACCGCGCCCTCGGAGGCAATGCACTTGGCCGTGTGGTAAATCATGGCATCGATGAGAAGCTTTGCCTTGGCATCGCCCTCGCGCAGCAGGCGGGTGATTTCGAGTATGTCGGTTGTGCCGAGGTGCGCCGCAAGCCCTGCGCTGCCGGCGATGCGCTTGAGGAGCTGGGCTTCGGTGTACTTGCCGCTGAAGCAGAGACGCACGAGGTCGGCAGCGGGGAGCGTGCCGGCACGCTCGGGCGAGAAAGGCCCCTCGCCGTCGAGGGCGTTGTTGGCATCGATGGCGCGGCCCTTGCGGTGGGCAGCGATGGAGATGCCGCCGCCCAGGTGGCACACGATGAGGTTGAGGTCTTCGTATTTGCGCCCGATGCTGCAGGCGTAGCGGCGGGCGATGGCCTTCTGGTTGAGGGCGTGCCAGATGCAGATGCGGTGCATGAGGGGCGAGCCGCACACGCGGGCTTCGTCTTCCAGTTCGTCCACCACGCCGGGGTCGGCGATGTAGGCGGGGCAACCCGCTTCTTTAGCTATTTGGTAGGCAATGATGCAGCCGAGGTTGCAGGCGTGCTGGCGCGGCGCGGTGTAAGTTTCGTGGCACATCTCTTCGTTCACTACATACACACCGCCCGGTATGGGTTTGAGCAGTCCGCCGCGCCCTATGACGGCATCGAACTCCAAGGGGATATCCGCTTCGCGAAGCTCTTGCTCCACCAAGCAGCGGCGAAACTCTAACTGTTCTGTGATTTTGGAGAATTGCGCGAGTTCTTCCACCGAATGGCGAATGGAACGCACGAGTATCGGCTCGTCGTCTTCATAGACTGACACTTTGGTGGAGGTGGAGCCGGGATTTATTACGAGAATGGTCATATATAAAATGAGAGGTATATTTATTTGGCGGGGCGTATGCGGTTGCTCGAGGGCGGGCGTTCTGCAGAACGCCCCTACTTGTTTATAATTCCCACGCAAAGGCTGCGGTATTTCGTCTCGGCATCGTCGGCACGCGAGGAGAGCACCACGGGGCACTGCGGCCCTTTGAGCATTCCCGCCATCTTGGCACCGGCGAAGAGCGGCAGCACTTTGTAGAGCAGGTTGCCGGCTTCGATGTCGGGCAGGATCAGGCCGTCGGCACTGCCGGCGATGGGCGAGCTGATGCCTTTGGTGGCGAGGGCAGCGGCATCGCAAGAGGTGCGGAAATCGAGCGGGCCGCTCACAATGGCACGCCCCCACTCTCCCCTTGCGGCGCGGTCGGCAATTTCAGCATAGCCCATGGTATGCGGGAACTTCTCGCTCGCCGTCTCGGCGCAGTGGATCAGGGCGATGCGCGGCTCCTCGATGCCGAAAGCGTGGCAGGTCTCAATCATATAAGCCACCTGCTGCACGCGCTGCTCGTGGGTGGGGTAAGGAATGACGGCGGCATCGGAGAAGAAGAGCAGGCGCGGGTAGCCGGGCAATTCGGCGGCGGCGATGTGCGTGAGCAACCTGCCGCGCGGCAGTATGCCCTCCTCCTTATTGAGCACGGCGCGGAGGAGCGTGTCGGTGTGGATAAGCCCCTTCATCAGCAAGTCGGCCTCGCCGCGCTTTGCCATGGCCACGGCGGCGCGGGCGGCGGCTTCGTCGCTATCGGCAGGAATGATGTGGAAGAAGGGATTAGCCGTTACCTCGCCGGGCAAGTTTTTAAGATTAAAGTTTTCTGGAATAAAAAGCCAGGGCTCAATAAAACCTTCGGCTGTGCCGCGCATGAGGGCCTCGAGTGTGGCGCGGTCGGTGCCGCACACCACTGCCACGCGCCACCGACGCCCCTTGGCTTTAAGCGAGGCGGTGAGCGCGGCGAAATTCAAAACGGGTTGCATAAAAGGATTAGGGGAATTAAACTTTATGCAAAGATAGTGCGCCAAAATTATCTCTCCAAACAAAAAATGCGCATTCCTATAAGAAATGCGCAAAAACGGAGATAAATCATGCCTATTATGCCAAAATCAAGGGGCTAAATATGTCTCGTAGCCTCCTCAAGCCACGCCTTATCCGCAACATTTGCGAGGAGCGGCAGCAGGGCGGCGCGCACGCGGTCGTGGTAGGCGTTGAGCCAGGCGATTTCCTCGCCTGTAAGCAACTCTTTCGCCACGGGGCGCAAATCGATGGGGCAGAGGGTGAGCGTTTCAAAGGCGAGAAACTTGCCGAAATCGGTCGCGCCGTCCTCGCGGGCGAGCAGCACGTTCTCAATGCGCACGCCGAAGCGGCCGCTCACATAGATACCCGGCTCGTCGGTAATGGTCATGCCGTCGGCAAAGGGCACGAGGGTGCAGGCGCGGCAATTCTTGCGTATCTGCTGCGGTCCTTCGTGCACGCCGAGATAAGTGCCGACGCCGTGGCCCGTGCCGTGGCCGAAGTCGTAACCGCGCTGCCACATGCCGTAGCGGGCGGCGAGGTCGAGCTCCAGTCCCGTGGTGCCTTCGGGGAAGCGGGCGCGGGCAAGGTTGATGTGCCCTTTAAGCACAAGGGTATAGACGCGGCGCTCCTCTTCGGAGAGCGGGCCGAGGGCAATGGTGCGCGTGATGTCGGTGGTGCCGCAGTCGTAGTGCGCCCCCGAGTCGAGGAGCAGCAGCCCGCGCGGCTCGAGCCGCGCCGCCGTTTCCTCGGTCGCCTCGTAATGCACGATGGCGCCGTGCGCCGCATAGCCTGCAATCGTGGGGAAACTGAGTCCCTTGAAACCAGGTTGATCGGCACGCAGGGCTGTGAGTTTCTTGTCGATAGTCACTTCTGTCTGCAAACCTTTCGGCACTTCCTCGTCCAGCCAGCGCAGGAACTGCACCATGGCCGCACCGTCGCGCAGCATCGCCGCGCGCATGCCCTCCCGTTCTGCCTCCGTCTTCACGGCACGCAGGGGCAGCACTGGCGAGGGAATTACTTCGAGGCGCACATCGTCAGCCACCTCGGTTGCCTGTTCAAAGGCTTCGAGCTGCTCCATATTCACAGATGCGGGCAGATAAGCGGAGACCTCCCCCGCCCTGCCGGTGCGCAACTCTCGGGCCACATATTGCCAAGCATTGTAATCGTCGACGGCAACGCCCTGGCGCGAGAGGTACGTGCGCACCTCTTCGGTCAGTTTGTGCCGGTCGGCAAAGAGCGTGGCGGTATCGTCGGTGATCAAAAGGTAGGCGAGGAAGAGCGGGTTGAAATCGATGTCGCCGCCGCGCAGGTTGAGCGTCCAAGCGATTTCGGAAAGGTCGTTCATCAAGAAGAGCCTTTTTTCCTCGCCCGATGCCTTGGGCAAAGCATCGCGCACGGCCTGCAGCTTCTCACGCGCCGAAAGGCCGGCATATTCTTCTGGGAACATAGAGATGAGTGTGCGCGGCATATCGGGGCGGTCGCGCCACAGGTAGTCAAAGGGGTCGTTCTCGCTGGCGCGCACGGCAATCTTCTCAGGCAGGTCGGCAAACAGGCTGTCGAAGAGTTCCTTGCTCATGCACTCGCCGCAAAAGCCCACGACATCGCCGTCCTGCAACTGTTCTTCAATCCAGCGGGTCGGTTCGGGCGTGCCTGCTGTCCCCTCTCGCATCAGTTCGATGCCTGTGCCTGCCAACTGCTCCTCGGCTTGCAGGAAATAGCGCGAGTCGGTCCAGAGCGCGGCTTTTTCCAAGGTAACGACTGCCAGCCCTGCCGAGCCGGTGAATCCTGTGAGCCATTCGCGCGTCTGCCAGCGGAAAGGCAGGTATTCGCTGTTGTGGGGGTCGAGCGTGGGCACTACGTATGCGTTCAGCCCTTCGCCGCGCAACCAGCGCCGCAGGGCTTCTACGCGTGCTTTGTAATCTGTAGGATTGAGACGAGACATATTTCTTTTTTCGATTAAGGGTATACAATATTATATATACACGCGTGCGCGCAGGGCGCAGCAAGCAGTTTGATTTTTGCAAACTTAAATATTTATTTTGAAACTCAATAGCCTTTTCGCCGTTTTTATACTATGATAATTTTGCAAAACCCACCAAAAAGAATTACTTTTGCACTGCGTGTCGTATAGGCAAATGCCGTTTAGCATGCCCGTGCCGCACCTTGCACGACCTTTTACAATCTATTTTTCTAAAAATATCAACTTTATTTCATTTTTCAAAACAATCTCTTTTATGTGGTTAACTAATTCATCCATTGGAAGAAAAGTGATTATGTCCGTTACGGGTATCGCACTTATCCTCTTCCTCACGTTCCATGGCTGCATGAACTTGGTTGCCCTCTTCTCGAAAGAAGGCTACAACCTTGTGTGCGAAATGCTCGGCGCCAACTGGTACGCCGTGGCCGCTACAATCGGTCTCGCCGCACTCGTTGCGCTCCACTTCGTCTATGCCATCATCCTCACCTTGCAGAACAAGAAGGCACGCGGCGCAAGCTCTTATGCCGTAACCGACCGTCCGGGCAAAGTGGAATGGGCATCGCAAAACATGTTCGTGCTCGGCATCATCGTGGTGCTCGGCCTCTTGCTCCACCTCTTCAACTTCTGGTACAACATGATGTTCGCAGAACTCGTGAACGGCGGCTGCCCCTTCATCAATGAGGTGCAGAGTGCTTCCGACGGCTACGGCATGATTGCCTACACCTTCAGCAACCCCATCTACACGGTGCTCTACCTCGTGTGGTTCGCCGCCATTTGGTTCCACCTCACCCACGGCTTCTGGAGCTCGCTCCAAACCCTCGGCTGGAGCGGCAAAATCTGGTTCAACCGTTGGAAGGTCATCGGCAACGTCTACGTTACCCTGCTGATGCTCATCTTCGTGGTTGTAGCTCTTAAATTCGCACTTTGCGGCGGCTGCTGCACGGCTTGCTGCTAAGTTTTCTTTTCTCAAAACACACTCCTTATTTTTAATATAAAAGAAAAATGGCTACAATAGATTCAAGAATACCCGAAGGTCCCGTGGCTGAAAAATGGACCAACTATAAGGCTCATCAGAAACTGGTTAACCCCAAGAATAAGCGCAAGCTCGACGTTATCGTGGTAGGAACGGGTCTTGCAGGCGCAAGTGCCGCCGCATCGCTCGGCGAAATGGGCTTCAAGGTGAAGAACTTCTGCATTCAGGACTCTCCGCGCCGCGCCCACTCTATCGCCGCACAGGGCGGTATCAACGCTGCCAAGAACTATCAGAACGACGGCGACTCCGTTTACCGCCTCTTCTACGACACCGTTAAGGGCGGCGACTACCGCGCCCGCGAGGCCAACGTTTACCGCCTCGCTGAGGTGAGCGCCAACATCATCGACCAGTGCGTGGCTCAAGGCGTGCCCTTTGCCCGCGAATACGGCGGCATGCTCGCCAACCGCTCCTTCGGCGGTGCACAGGTGAGCCGTACTTTCTATGCCAAAGGCCAGACCGGTCAGCAGCTCCTCCTCGGCGCTTACTCCGCCCTGATGTGTCAGGTTCACGCCGGCACGGTTGAGCTGTACACGCGCTACGAGATGCTCGACGTTGTGATCATCGACGGTCGTGCACGCGGCATCATCGCCCGCAACCTCGTGACAGGCAAAATCGAGCGCTTCTCTGCCCACGCCGTAGTAATCGGCACCGGCGGTTACGGAAACACCTATTTCCTCTCCACCAACGCCATGGGCTGCAACTGCTCGGCCGCTATGTCCTGCTACCGCAAGGGCGCATATTTCGCAAACCCCTCTTACGTACAGATCCACCCCACCTGCATTCCCGTGCACGGCGACAAGCAGTCCAAGCTCACGCTTATGTCTGAGTCGCTCCGCAACGACGGCCGCATCTGGGTGCCCAAGAAACTCGAAGACGCACAGAAGCTCCAGCGCGGCGAAATTAAGGGTAAGGACATTCCCGAAGAAGACCGCGACTACTATCTCGAGCGCCGCTATCCCGCCTTCGGTAACCTCGTGCCCCGCGACGTGGCCAGCCGCGCCGCCAAGGAACGCTGCGACAAGGGCTACGGCGTGAACAACACCGGCCTGGCCGTGTTCCTCGACTTCTCGCAGGCCATCAAGGACTTCGGTCGCGACGAAATCGCCGCACGCTACGGCAACCTCTTCGACATGTATGAGGAAATCACCGACGAAAGCCCCTACGAAACCCCGATGATGATCTATCCCGCCGTGCACTACACGATGGGCGGCATCTGGGTAGACTATGAATTGCAGACCTCCGTGAAGGGCCTCTTCGCCATCGGCGAGTGCAACTTCTCCGACCACGGCGCAAACCGCCTCGGTGCATCCGCCCTCATGCAGGGCTTGGCCGACGGTTACTTCGTGCTGCCCTACACCATTCAGAACTACCTCAGCGACCAGATCACCGTTCCCCGCTTCTCCACCGACCTGCCCGAGTTCAAGGCTGCCGAAGATGCCGTCAAGGCACGCATCAACAAGCTCTTCGCCATCAAGGGCAAGCGTTCCGTGGATTCTATCCACAAGGAACTCGGCCACATCATGTGGGAACACGTGGGCATGGGCCGCACCGCAGAAGGCTTGAAGGAAGGCCTTGCCAAACTCAAAGCCCTGCGCGAGACGTTCTACAAGGAACTCTTCATCCCCGGCACAGCCGAAGGCGTTAACGTGGAACTCGAAAAGGCTATCCGTCTCGAAGACTTCATCCTCATGGGCGAACTCATCGCCAACGATGCCCTCCACCGCAACGAAAGCTGCGGCGGTCACTTCCGCGAAGAATACCAGACGGAGGAAGGCGAAGCCAAGCGCGACGACGAAAACTTCTTCTACGTGGGTTGCTGGGAATACCAAGGCTCTGACGACAAAGCACCGGTACTCTACAAAGAACCGCTCGTTTACGAAGCCATCAAGGTTCAAACCCGTAACTACAAGAACTAATCCGTAGAACAACTTAAACGCATAACAACAATGGCTAAAAATATCAGTTTCACAATTAAATATTGGAAGCAGAACGGTCCCAAGGATGCCGGTCATTTTGAACAGCGCGAAATGCACAACATCCCCGACGACACGTCCTTCCTCGAAATGCTCGACATCCTCAACGAGGAACTCATCGAAGAGGGCAAAGAGCCGTTTACCTTCGACCACGACTGCCGCGAAGGCATCTGCGGCATGTGCTCGCTCTACATCAACGGCACGCCGCACGGCAAGACCGCCACGGGCGCAACCACCTGCCAGCTCTACATGCGCCGCTTCAACGACGGCGATGTCATCACCGTTGAGCCCTGGCGCTCCGCTGCATTCCCTGTAATCAAGGACTGCATGGTAGACCGCTCCGCCTTCGACAAGATTCAGGCAGCCGGCGGCTACGTCACCGTGCGCACCGGCCAGCCTCAGGACGCCAACGCAATCCTTATCCCCAAGCAGGATGCCGACGAGGCTATGGACTGCGCCACGTGCATCGGCTGCGGCGCATGTGTTGCAGCGTGCAAGAACGGTTCAGCCATGCTCTTCGTCAGCTCTAAGGTGAGCCAGTTCGCCCTCCTGCCGCAGGGTCGCCCCGAGGCTGCCAAGCGCGCCAAGGCCATGGTGGCCAAGATGGACGAGCTCGGTTTTGGTAACTGCACCAACACGCGTGCCTGCGAAGCCGTTTGCCCCAAGAACGAAACGATTGCCAACATCGCCCGCCTCAACCGCGAGTTCATCAAGGCAAAACTCGCCGACTAACAATCGGCCGTTACATCCCATAACGCAAAGGCGTGCCCCCGAAATGAGGGCACGCCTTTTTTATCCACAAGTTAATTTTTTGCCCACAAGTTTTTTGCCCACGAATCTCACGAATCTTCACGAATTTTCCAGTCCTATTTATTAATGGCGACCTGTTCGGTCGCACGAATTTTCACGAATTCAATATTTGGACTACCTTCCAGGCACATAACGCCTAATTTAACCAACGCGCAATCATTGAATTCGTGTGATTCGTGCGACCGTACAGGTCGCCTTTTAATTCATTGGGAACGCTTCGTGTAGATTCGTGAGATTCGTGGGCAAAAAAATCGTGGCAAAAAGATAACTCGTGGGTTAAATGCATTGCATAAATCCCGTTTGCTTTTTGTTTATAGGTATTCGTTTCAGATGTCCCTTGTCGGCAAGTTCGTTTAAGTCAGTGCGGGCAGTTCTTTCCGTCACCCCGAATCTGTTGGACACTTCCTGGCAGGTCAGTACCAATGAGGGGTTGTCGCTCAAAAGTTTCAAGATTTGCATTTGCCGTTCATTGATACCCTCAATGTCTGCATACTGCAAAATAGCCCCGCGCTCTTTCTGCTTTTCCGAGAGATAGACTTTGAGGTCATCGTATGCCTTTTTCATCACAGTCAGATTATGGAGAATGAAATAAGTCATGTCCATTCCATCGCTTTCTGTATAAAGAAAGGCCCGTTCATAACGCCTTTTGTTTTTGTAAATCACGCGAGAAATGCTAAGATATTCCGTCAGCCAATATCCCTTTTTTAGCAGATACCAATAAAAGACGGAACGCGCCGTTCTTCCGTTGCCGTCCACAAACGGGTGAATCCATGCCAGCATAAAGTGCAGGATTATTCCCTTTACAATCGGGTGAATAAACGATGCTTCCGAGTTGTCGTTATTATTGGCAAAGTCAAACAGGTCGCGCAGCAGGCTTTCCACTTCGTTATGGCTTGGCGGCGTATGGGCCACGCTTCCCGTAATGGCATCTACCACATATATATCGTCTGTTTGGCGCAACCTTCCCTCATCGCCGGCATTGTCAAGCGTGTAAGCCGTTATGGAGGCGTGCATATTCAGCAGCATGTCAAGATTGATGTCCTTTTTGCTTTCTTCCGCCAAGCGCCGGATTGTCTGATAGTTGTTTACAATCATTTGCTGGCTTTTGTTTTGCGGGCGAAGCGCTTTCCGAAGCATGTCCTTTGCCACCTTTCGTGTAGTGGACGCCCCTTCTATTTGGCTCGACGCAATGGCTTCCTCCATAAGACTGTTAATGAGATAGCCCTGACGGTCTTTCTCTTTAATAATATTGCTCGCTTTCGCACCCGCCCCAATGTCCACGTCAAAATCATGGAGCATATTCTGCATGGCCGGGGTGATGGAAAAGTAGAATTTATATTTGCCAAACTCCACCGTTTTCAGTTGCATCTGCCTTTTGGTTTTGACTGCCGCCCAAAACAATTCGGGCTTGATGTCTTTTGGAACAAGATATTTCACCTTATCCCAATACAGATATTCACATTCCACTTTTTCCAGCAATTCCTGCAACTTGGTATCTGTGACGATGCTTAATATCTCTTCAAAATGATTTGTTGCATTTACGTTTGGAGCGGTTTCTATCATGACGATATTTATTTTAGGAAAGTAGGGGTGTTTTGCAAAATTACTGCATTTATCTCGTACATGCGGAAATTTTCCGAATATTTCCGCATTTGCACCTATTTGTTGGTTGAATTAATTCCACGAGTTATTTTTTTGCCCACGAAGATTTTTTGTTGCCCACGAATCTCACGAATTTACACGAATTCATTGCTTTATATTATAATGGCGACCTGTTCGGTCGCACGAATTTTCACTAATTCAATCAGTTCTGTCATTGAATTCGTGTGATTCGTGCGACCGTACAGGTCGCCATTAATAAATAGGACAGGAAAATTCGTGTAGATTCGTGTGATTCGTGGGCAAAATATAATCCGTGGATAAAAAATAATGAGACTTTAATCGCACACACATTGGCAGAAAACTCGCTTTATTTGATAAAAAACTAAGAAAAACAGACTCTTTAACGTTTTTTACCCCCCCCTGTTTGGCAAAGCCATTGCAATATGATAACTTTGCTGCGCAGATACTTATTAAAACGTTTGTTTTAAGCGCAGAAACGTGGAAGAGGGCACAGACTCTTTCACTCTTTTGCTATCTACAAATCATTGCTAAATCATAAAAATTTAATCAATAAACTTTTAATTATCATGAGAAACAGGTTTACATTGTTCTTATTTATGCTCTGCTTTTACGCAGGCTCTGCTTTTGCAGATTTTGAACAGAATTGGACCAGTGCTTTCGTGCCTTGGCCCAATGAAGATGTGTCGGATTTACCAACCGGCATCGCGGCTTGCACAGAAGGCGATGCCGTGCGTATGGGCTTAATGCCTGTAACGTGCCGCACAAGTGGCGATGTCACCGTTACTTTTACGTATACAGGCGGTAGTCATGCCTTAAAAATCCTCGGAGCTGATTTGGTAAAGAAAAATGCAGAGGGAGTTTATGTAGTGGCATACTCTTCATACGAAATAAAATCTGCTGGCTCTGCCCCCAACAATATTCAGACTTATACACTTTCGAGTGTTGAAACGGGCGATTATAAATTGCGCTATTTCGTTTGCCACCGTTCGAGCGGCGACCATTCTCTAAACCAGACGAATGGTACAATTTCTGTTGCGGGTTTATACAGAAAATCGTTTAGCGACATAACGGCTGCTTCCGATTTGTCAAACGAGAAGTGTTATACGCTCCACACGTTTGATGCTGCCATTCGCGTTAATGCCAACGGCACAGCCATTACTGCCATGGGTAAGGGTTCTCGTCCAGATGCAGAAGATACCAAGTGCCAATTCGCTTTTATTTCCGATGGTGAGGACTTGTACCTATGGAGCGTCAGCCAAAAAGGTTTCTTGACTCCCAGCAACACATTCTCTACAACAATCATCGAGCCGGTAGAACTTGTAAGCGGTACGTTAAATTCCGACACAGACGACAATTCCGGTTTCCGCCTCCGCTTTAAGAAAGACACGAGCAAAAATATCAATATCACGGGTTCCAGAGACGGCGTAACCATTGGTTCGTGGGCATTTTTTGATGCTGGCACATTGTATCATGTTGCCGAGGCGGCATCTTTTGATGCATCAGAGGCCAATACCATTCTGAACAATCGTGTCTCTGTTACCTACAATTATCAGGTAGGTAGCACACAGGTCGCAACTGAAACATTCACAAAGATACCCGTGGGCGGCAGTTATCCTACACCGACTATCCTTGAAGCGTATGTAGATTATTCAGGTTTACCTACGGGCACAGTAGGGGAAACAGCCGAAACTCATACGATTACTTGCCAAGCCGACCCCAATTCCTATTTTACGCTTAGCACCACAGCTGCATTTGGTCTTTCTACAAGAAGCGGCGGCAAGTTTGTAAAAGCCGATGCTTCTTCTAAACCGGGACTGACCACAACCGCGCTCAACTTTGAGACGAATTGGAGCGAGTTTGAGGCCTATTCATGGATTTTGGAAGGCACGTGGTACGAAGGTTATTATTTGAAGAATATTTCCACTAATAAATACCTTGCAGCTGGTAATGGCACAAGTAATGGCAACGAAGCAACCTTGACAGACAGCAAAGAAAATGCTGCCAAACTTAAAGTGACGCTTTATGACAGCAAATTTTACTTCTCTGTTTGGGAGACAGACGCATTTCTCTCTGACTATGGAGGTAACGCCAATGCTGTCCTTAAATTCTACAATGGCAAATCTACCAACCTAAGCGACGGCGGCTCGCAATTCGTCTCTTATGAAATCGGAACAAGCGAAAGCAGGCTGCAAGCGTGGAAAACATTAGAAGCTCCGCGTGTAGGTTACGTAACAGGTTTCAGCGCCACTACGGCAGAAGAAATCAATGCTTTGACTGTTGACAACTTCTCTACGTTTGTAGCCAACCATACGCGCATCGAGCTTGGTGCAAATTATTATTACATCGTCAATGCAAACGACAACGCCGTCAAAGGCAACTATGCTACTGCCAGCAACGACAAATGGTATGCTAAGCCCCTGAGTTCGGTTAACCCCATTGATTGCATTTGGAAATTTATCACTTGCGAAGATGGTTACAAAATCCAACATTGCAATAATGAGTATTATGCAACGCTGGGAAACGCTGATCCGGGCGGTAATCCTTCTGATTTTTCAGGAACATACACCAACGGTCACAAATTCCTCTTTTCCGACACAGAGAATAACGGACAATTTACCATAAAAAATGGCAATAACTCCGTCATGAGAACAGAGGGTAGCGGGGCTATCAACTTTTGGTCAGGCGAAACCAACGAGAAATGGTATCTTATGCCTGCTGTTGATATAGAAATCAGCATGCACGCCTTTGAAGGAAAATCCTATGCGACCGCTTATTTGCCTTTCGCTGTACAATCCAGCAGTTCAAATGTTGTAACTTCAACTTTGTCTATACCTGACGCTACAACCGCACGCGCCACCTCGCAAGACAAGATACCGGCAAAGACTGGTTTTGTACTCAAAGATACGGACGCTGGCACTACGGCAAAACTTAATATTCTTAATGAAGAAATAACAGGCGTGACCAGCGTTCTTGAAGGAACATTGCGCAGCACTACGACAATCCCCGACGGCGGCGTACTGACTTTCGGCGTAAGAGACAACCTTGTTGGCTTCTACTATTACAACGGCACTGAATTAGGTGCAAACAAAGCCTATCTGCCTGTATCGTCTTTGCCGACTGCTTCCGAAACATCTGCTTTCCGTCTTGTCTGGGACGAAGGTACTACCACAGGCATTGAGAACATAACAACGCCCACGGCAGACACCTTACCTGTTTACGACTTGACAGGGCGTCGCATCAACACGATGCAAAAAGGACATATCTATATTAAAGGCGGCAAAAAGTTCTTTGCTAAATAATCAAATATCGTTCAACAATTATCAGGAGAACTATCATGAGTAAGAAAGAATATACAAGCCCGTATTTGTCAGTAGTGCTCATTGAGCATGAAAACATGCTCGCCACATCTGACAATTACAAAGTTGACGGCGACAGCTCAAACGGCATCAACTCTCAATGGACCAACAAGAAACAGCAAACCGACATGTGGGGCAACGACCCCGATAAGGGCATTTGGCAATAAGCCTGCTTGCCCAGAAACATCATAGAAACCCCGCCTGCACGCGCCAAACGTGCAGACGGGGTTTGTTTTATGCCGTGGCGCGGCGACGTATCTGCGCAGAGAGGAAATACAGTCACGGCAGATAGTCCGCACTATCCCCGAGCAATTTTTCATTTGCTCGGAGCTATTTTTTCCTTTCTCCCTGATATTTTTCACTATCTGCTAAGAAAAAGTTTGTTACAAAGTTTGTAATGCTTGTTACAAACTTTGTAATACGTGTTAGAAAGTTTGTAATACATGTTACAAAGTTTGTAACAAAAATTCTCTTATAGAATAGTAAAAAATATCTGCGCGACAGTAAAAATTATCTTGCTGATAATAAAAACTGTCTGCGCAGAGCGTAAAAGGCATCTTTGGGGAAAGTTCGCGGCATTGGGCGGCGCGCCGAATGGAGTAGGGGCGTTTTGCAAAACGCCCGTCATGTGTGAGGGCGATGTGCCTGGAAGGCACTACGGAGCGCAGCGACGGTAACCGGGTACGCAGTGCCCGGAAGAGGCTATTGGCATGATTCTGCCTGGAAGGCAGTACGCCTGTGGAAATGTTTAAAGAGCAGGTCCTATGGCGTAGTGCCTTCCAGGCACATCGTCATAGCCTCGCTTCTCCGGGCACTTCGTACCCGGTTACTATCGCTTCGCTCTGTAGTGCCTTCCAGGCACTTAGCAAAGGATCTCAATTCAACCAACGCTTTTATTATTCAAAGTAGAAGGTGAGGACAAACATGCCGATTGAGGCACGGTCGATGCTCTGCGTGTAAATGAGTTGCGTGGGGTCGGTGAGGTCGCTGCGGTTTTTGTTGAGCGCGTTGCCGAGACCGAAGCAGAATTTGAGTTCGGGAATGAATTTGAAGAAAGGCATGTAGAGGTCGCAGCCGAGACCCGCCTCGAGCATAAAGTTGAAGGGCTTGGCACGCAGTTTGGTTTGCTTGTTGGTCACGAGGTCGTACATCGGTTGTACGCCGGCAATGACGTAGGGCCGGAAGTTGTTGAAGCGTTGTGCGCTGAACTTGAAGTCGACGGGTACGCCAATGTAACAGGATTTCATGTCTTGCGACTCTTCCTTGCCCGTTCTTAGATTTCTGAACGCCAGGTGCTTGCTGCCAAAGTGGAGCGAGGGAAGGACGCGCAGCCCGATGTGTTTGCTCATCTTCCATTCGCCCAGCACGCCCACGCTGAAACCGAAGTTCTGGCGGTCGGTGCCGGCCACCCACTGGTCGCCCGTCGCGGGGTCGATGTAGCCGTTGTTGTCGAGGCGCATCCCTTGGTCGTGCAGGCCGATGAAGAAGCCGTAGTGGAAGCGGCGCTCGTCGATGAACGGCTTGTTTTGCACGCGCCGCTGCTGCGCATGCGCTGTGGCGAGGGCACAGAGCAGGACGAGGAGGGATAATATGTGGCGAAAGGCGGTCATTGTATTATATAACGCATTTCGAGGCGGTTTATTGTGTGGAGAGGGGCTTGTGGATAAACAATGGCGGCGGAAGGACAGGAATTGTATCAGATAAAAACCATAAAAAACAGCTTGTTCTGTGTGGGCCTGC
>JALFJC010000158.1:0-52924 GCA_022775595.1 Bacteroidales bacterium
CCCACGATATTGGCCACCTTATTGTAGCGCCCGTCGTCGAGCCGCTTCATAGAGTGGAGTATGCGGCGCTGCACGGGTTTGAGACCGTCGCCGAGGTGCGGCACGGCACGCTCGAGGATAACGTAAGAGGCATAATCGAGAAACCAGTGCTGATACATGCCGGTCAGTTGCAGGTTTCCGTCGCTGTCTTTCACGTCGGACGGTTGGTAAGAAGAATGTGCTTGTTCTTGCGGATTTTCATTTGCGCCGTCTTGCGGCGTAAGGTTTGCATCTTCGCTCATGGAAAAGAAAAGGGGGTTATTTGATGCAAAAATATAAAAAAAGCGATTATCTGCCGTGGAAAAGGAGGTTTGATTGCTTCTCGGCGGGCAAAAAAGGCGGGGAAAAGGGGCGGCGCACTTAATTCTTTGTGGGCGCGTTCTTGCAAACGTCCTGTATCACGAGGCCGGCGAGCGTCAGGCCGAATATGGCGGTGATGTGCATCAGCGAACCGTTGATTTGCGCCTTGCGGGCATCCAGCGCACCCAGCGAAGCGGCTTCGGGCGGCGTGCCGGCATTGGGCAGGAGCTCATCGCTGAAGACGCACTTGAACTTGCGGCGCGGCAGTTGCCCAGTGCGCTTGAAGCGGCGGCGCAAGGCCGCGCCCAGCGGGCAGCCCGCCACTTTCCAAAACTCGGCGACGCGAATGCGTGTCGGGTCCATTTTCAAGGCTGCGCCCATTGAGGAGAAGAAGCGCACGGGCAGAGAGGTGGCGTGAAGGATAAGCGCGGCTTTGTCGGCAAGCGCGTCGATGGCATCTATCACGTAGTCAAAACTTTCCAGTTGGAACTGCGCCGCCGTCTCGGGCGTGTAGACCGTTTTCAAGCCGATGATTTCCGCCTCGGGGCTGATGGTGCGCAGGCGGTCGCAGAGCACGTCGGTTTTGTATTGTCCCACGGTTTGGGTGGTGGCGGGCAGTTGACGGTTAATGTTGCTTGCGCTCACGCGGTCGGGGTCGACCATCGTGATGTGCCCCACGCCGGTGCGCACGAGGCTTTCGGCGCACCAGCTGCCCACGCCGCCCACGCCGAAGAGCAGCACGCGCGTCTCTTTCAGGCGTTGCAGCGCATCGGGGCCGAGGAGCAGCTGCGTGCGGTTGAATATTTCGCTATACATATAATATATATATAAGTAAGGGGCGTATCCGGGAAGAATACGCCCCCAATCTTTTTGGCTTTGTTATTTGATGACCTTGCGGCCGTTTACGATATAGATGCCACGGCGCGGCAGGGCGTTGAGGCGGCGACCTTGCAGGTCGTAGATGTCAAGCCGCTCCTCGTAGTTTTGACGCATAGTGTCGATGCCCGTGATGCCGTAGATCTGCTCGAGAAGCGTCGAGGCTTCGGCTTCAACCGACGGGTTCTCGAAAATCTGCCACGTGCTGCCGGCATCGCTGCTTGTCCAGATATTCACGGGCGTTGAGAGTTGCGGGCTGGCGCAGAGGAAATAATCGTCTTGCGTTGTGGTGTTGAAGGCGAAGCCGTTGGTAACGGGCGTAATGTTAATCGGCGTAGGCGTGGCGGTCAGGGAGCAGGGGCGACCGGTCACGGCATACTTCTGCGCGCCGGCGTTGCAGAGATAATATTGTCCTTCGACGTGGAAGATAAACCAGTTGTTGTTAGGCTGCGTCACGTCGACGGCGGCTGCGTAATCGGAAGAGTACATCGTTTCCCCTTCATTTGCCACTTTTGTAGCATCGCCCAGCCAAATGCTTGTAGCGCTTTGCGCGGGTTTGTAAATCAGGCGGCCAAGGCCGTAGGGGTTGTGCAGCACGTAGGCCGTGCCGTTGTTCAAGTCGGAGAGCGAAGATATTTTGGTCAATTCTCCCGTTTCGGTCGAGCCGCCACCTGTTCCGCCTCCGCCTGTTCCGCCGCCTCCGCTGCCCGACGCAGGCTGACCGTAAAGATGTATTTCGTTGATGAAGAGATGGTCGCCGTAGCCTTCGTTGAAGGTAAAGCGGAAATAGCGCCCCGTTGCCGTGGCGGGCAACACGGCCTGCGGGCGGAGCACGTTGGCCATAGACACATTGCTGCAAGCCGTGGTCCACGAATAGCCGTTGGCGGAAGTTTCAACAGTGACGGCGCGGGGGTTGTAACTCACGTTGTTCGTGCCATAGGAATAGCGTTTCGTGTAAAATTCCAAAGCTTTGAGGTCGTAGTTTTCGGGAGCTTTGACAACGACATAGTGCGGGAAGTTAACGACCGAAGCGTCCCATTGCGAATGCCAATAAGTGTCTTCGTCGCCGTCGAGCACCTGTGCGGCGCGGCCGTTGGTACCTTCGCCCGAGGTCTCTTGGTCGCTCCAGGCGGTTACCGTCCAGGAGGCGGGGTCAATCAGCTCCGCGCCGCCGAGTTCCATGCTGTATTCTATGCCCAGCGCCTTGTTGATAGCCTGCTGCACGCGGGCTTTGAGGTGGTCGAGGTTGATGTTGTTCACCACGCTGTTGTCGGTGTTGAGCGCCATACTGGTTGCGCCCTGTACCGTAGCGCCGTAGCCGCCGGAGGTCATGTAGAAGCAGCCTGCGTATTCGTTGGCCACGCCCTGTCCGTAGTCGTTGCGTGCTCCGGCAGAGGAGCCGCCGTCGGTGTGGGTATAGGAAGCCCGGTTGAGGTGGTACCAGGTATTATTGCTTGCGGAGTGTGCATAGCAGTTGCGGTAGTAGGCCTTGCGCAGTGTCTGGCCGTTGGCGGAGACATAGTTTTCGAGGAAGGAGTAGAAAGCCGAGGGCGAGAAGTTCTTGGTGGAACCCGCCATGCGGTGCGTGGCGAGATATTGCCATTCGCTTTCGCCTTCCAGTCTGTACCAAGCCGAAATGAGCATACTGTTATAGGTAATCGTTGCGCCGTTTTCGTTCAGCACTTTCTGTGAATAGGGTGTGGCGTTGCAGATGAACTGCACGAACTGTCCCGGTGCCCACAGCGTGCCCTGCTTGAACGCCTTGGTGCCCGTGCCCTCGTTGCCGAAGCGCCCAATGGTAACGCCCTCGCCCGAGTCGAAGGTGTTTGACTTTTTGTAATCGGGCAGGTTGGGGTCGGAGTCGGTGTCGCCATTGTCCCAAACGGAGAAAATCACGTCGCGCCGACCGGAGTTTACCTGAATACCCATGTACATATTGGCCTGCCCGATACACATGGCGTACGTGCCCACGAAGTCGTGCCCCGAGGGTATCATCACCTCCTGATAGAGCCAGTCGCAGTTGCTCGACGGGGCAGAGGCGGCGGAGTACCAAATATGCGTGGAGGGAGAGGAGAGGCTGTTGGCGAGATAGGCCGCCGTGCCGTTTTCTTTGTAGAATTTCCAGTTGCTCATCGAGCCGAAGCGGCTGCCGGTATTAGAGAGCGTGAACTTGTACCAGCCCGCCGTGGGGAAATTTACGCCGGTGAAAGCCGTGGCATCGGCTTCCGACGAACTTTTTTTAAGCGAGATGTTGCCGCTGTAAATATTTGCGCCTGTTGCGGCGGAGGTGATGGTCAGCGCGAGCGTGCCGGGATAGATCACACTGCCCGAGCAGGCCGAGAGCGTGGCTTTGGCGTAGCCCGCCGGGAAATGGATGTACTGCACGCACGTGTAGCCCGAGGGCCAGGAGGTGAGCTGGCTTGTGTTGAGTTCGGCGTTCACGACCGAAGCCCCGTTTTGCTCGTAATAGCCCCGGCAGGCCGATATAACGTCGGGCGTGGACTGATAGTTTTGTGCCGACAATGTGCCCGGCAGCAACACTGCGAGCGTCAGGAAGAAAACGAATAGTTTAGAATACATGTTATTTTGGGGGTTGAGATTTAAGGCTAAGCAATCGCATTTACTAAAATGCCGCCGCTAAGATACGTATTTTCTTATAATATAATACAAAATCTGAAACGGTTTTTTTGAAAAAAAAGCCTACCTAACCCGCCGATAATCAAAATGCTACCACGCTTGTCAGTCCGCAAGCAAAGCCCACGGCCGCGCCCAGACCTACCTCGCCAAGGGTGTGCTGGCGCAAGATGAGCCGCGCGGTGCACACCATGCCGCAGAGCAGAATGGTGAGGCAGAGCCATGCGGTGGGGTCGAAGGGTATGATAAAGGAGAAGCCCATCAGTGCGCCCACCACACCGCCCGACGCCGCCGCGTGGGTGCTTACTTTCAGGCGGCTGTTGAGCAGTCCGCACACCACCTGTATGGCCAGCGCGCCCACGATGATGCTCTGCGAGAAGCGCGGCATGTGAATGGCGTTCATCGTGTAGAGCAGCGCGGCGTAACTCGCTATGGAGAGCAGGTAGGGCACGAAGCGCCGCTCGCGCTTGCCGAGTTGGTGGCGCGTCCAGCCGTTGAACTTGCGGTAGAGGTAAATCGCGAAGCGCGGAATGAGAATGGTGAACACGTACACCATTGCCAGCAGCACGAGTTTCGTGGCAATGGGCAGCATGTTCAGATAACTGAACGCCAGCAACGGCACGAACGCCATTACGGGCAGATAAAAAGGCGAGAAGATGAGCGAAACCACCTGCGCCGTGAGCACAATCACGTAGTCCTTGCGCGTGGTGCGGGACTCTGCCGGGACATTTTGGGACACAATATTATATATATGGATTTTCTATAGATTCTATATTATTAGAAAAAATCATTCCTTGCGCAGCCTTGCCGGCGGCAGCCCCGCCGCGTCGCGATATTTCGCCACAGTGCGCCGTGCCACGGGGAAGCCTTCCTGTTTCAGCAGGGCGGCGAGGGCTTCGTCGGCGAGCGGGTGCTTCTTGTCCTCCGCCGCAATCAGTTCGCACAGCCGCGCCTTGATTTGCCGCGCGGAGAGTTCTTCGCCGTCGCCGCCGGTGAAGAGTTGGGAGAAGAAGAATTTGAGGGGATAAGTGCCGTAGACCGTCTGCACGTATTTGCTGCTCGTCACGCGCGAGGCCGTCGAAATGTCCACGCCCGCCCGCTCCGCCACTTCGCGCAGCGTCATGGGGCGCAGGAGCGTCTCGTCGTCGTCGGCCTTGAAAAAGTCCTGCTGCATCTCCGCTATGGCCTGCATCACGGTGAGCAGCGTCACGCGGCGGCGTTCCAGCAGGTTGAGGAAACTCTTGGCGGCCTCCACCTTCTTCCGCGCATACACGTAGGCGTCCTTCTGGCTGCGCGAGAGCGTGCCCTTTGCTTCGGCATATTGCTCAATGCTTTCCCGGAAGGCGCGGCTCACGTGCAGTTCGGGCACATCACCGCCGTTGAGCGTCACGCGCGGCGTGCCGTCGCTGTCGAGCGTCACGTAGAAGTCGGGCACTACGGTGGGTGCCGTCTCCCCCACCCCTGCCTCGTAGGCGGCCGCCGGGCGCGGGTTGAGATGCTGCAGCGTATGGCGCACGCGCTCGAAGGTGTCGTCGTCCATATTCAGCCGCTGCTTCACCAAGTCCCAATGGTGGTCGGCAAAGTCCTTGAAATATCTGTCCACCACGGCCAGCGCCAGCTTCGTGGTGGGCGTTTGCCTTTCGGGGTCGGTGAGTTGCAGGCGAAGACATTCTTTCAGGTCGCGCGCGCCAATGCCGCGCGGCTCGAACTGTTGCAACACGCGGAGCGCCTCTTCGAGTTCCTGCACCGCCACGTCTATGCCGTGCGTAAAACTCAGTTCGTCGGCAATCGCCTCCAGCGGCTTGCGCAGAAATCCGTCGTCGTCGAGCGAACCGATGAGATATTCCACCAGCGCCCCTTGCCTCTGCGAGAGATGATGCTCGCCCGCCTGCTGCCGCAGCGCCTCGAAAAACGAGATGCCGCCCGCCGCCTCCAAGCCTCGCCGCTCGCCGTCGGCATCGGCCCGCGCCTGCAAATAGTCCGGCACATCGTCCACCGTGAGATAGTCGGCCAGCAAGTCGCTCGTGGCGTCGGTGGCGGGGACAGTGCCATCCTCGTCATAGCCGTCGCCGCCGTCAGAAGTGCCTGCTGCGCCGTCCTCCTGCTCGCGGTAAGCCTCGTCGCCGTCGTTTTCCTCCAAAGCCGCATTGTCGAGCATCTCGGCACGCACACGCTCCGCCAGTTCCGTAACGGGCAGTTCCACGAGCTTGGCCACCGCCACCTGTAGCGACGATTGCTGCTGCGTCTGTATGGCGGCTTGCGCCTGTTCAAGATGTTGTTTCGACATGGGATTAACGTCTATCTTATGCAAAAGTACGCTTTTTTGTGCATTTTATCGGCAAAACGCGCGTTTTCTTATAAGACCCGCGCCCCTCTTTCGCATAAAATCCCTATTTTTGCCATAAAGATAATTTTATCCTCCATAAATATATTCTACACATTATGGCACAAGCACCCGAGTTTAAGTATGCTCCGATGTTCCAGCCCGGCAAGGACGACACGGAGTACTATCTGTTTTCAAAAGACCACGTGAGCCTCGGCGAGTTCGAGGGACACCCCATTCTCAAAGTCGAGGCCGAGGGCATTTCCAAGATGATACGCCAGGCCTTCCGCGACGTATCGTTCCTCCTGCGCCGCGCCCACAACGAGCAAGTGGCGAAAATCCTCACCGACCCCGAGGCTTCCGACAACGACAAGTACGTAGCCCTCACCTTCCTGCGCAACGCCGAGGTAGCCGCCAAGGGACAGCTGCCCCTCTGCCAGGACACCGGCACGGCCATCGTGCACGGCGAGAAAGGACAGCAGGTGTGGACGGGCTTCTGCGACGAAGAGGCTATCTCGCGCGGCGTTTACGACACCTACACCACCGAAAACCTGCGCTACTCGCAAAACGCGCCGCTCACCATGTACGACGAGGTGAACACCAAGTGCAACCTCCCCGCGCAAATCGACATTGAGGCCACCGAAGGCATGGAGTACCATTTCCTCTGCGTCACCAAAGGCGGCGGATCGGCCAACAAAACCTATCTTTACCAGGAGACCAAGGCAATCCTCAACCCCGTCACGCTCGTGCCCTTCCTCGTGGGCAAGATGAAGACGCTCGGCACCGCCGCCTGCCCGCCCTACCACATCGCCTTCGTCATCGGCGGCACGTCGGCAGAGAAGAATCTGCTCACCGTGAAGCTCGCCTCCACGCACTACTACGACAACCTGCCCACCACGGGCGACGAAACGGGCCGCGCCTTCCGCGACGTAGCGCTTGAAAAGCAACTCCTCGACGAAGCCCACCGCATCGGGCTCGGCGCACAGTTCGGCGGCAAATACTTTGCCCACGATATCCGCGTCATCCGCCTGCCGCGCCACGGCGCAAGCTGCCCCGTTGGTCTCGGCGTGAGCTGCTCCGCCGACCGCAACATCAAGTGCAAAATCAACAAGGACGGACTTTGGATAGAGCGCATGGACGACAATCCCGGCAGCCTCATCCCCGCCGAGCTCCGCGCCGCAGGCGAGGGCAACGCCGTGAAGATTGACCTCAACCGCCCGATGCCCGAAGTGCTCGCCGAGTTGGCAAAATATCCCGTGGCCACGCGCCTTTCGCTCAACGGCACCATCATCGTAGGCCGCGACATCGCCCACGCCAAGCTCAAGGAACGCCTTGACAGGGGCGAAGCGCTGCCCGACTATATCAAGAATCACCCCATCTACTACGCAGGTCCTGCCAAGACCCCCGCAGGTATGGCGTGCGGCTCTATGGGCCCCACCACGGCAGGCCGCATGGACCCCTACGTAGACCTCTTCCAGAGCCACGGCGGCTCTATGGTGATGCTCGCCAAGGGCAACCGCTCGCAGGCCGTGACCGATGCCTGCCGGAAGCACGGCGGTTTCTATCTCGGATCCATTGGCGGCCCGGCCGCAATCCTTGCCCAAAACAACATCAAGAGCATCGAATGTGTGGAATATCCCGAGCTGGGCATGGAAGCCATCTGGAAAATCGAGGTGGAAGACTTCCCCGCCTTCATTCTCGTGGACAACAAGGGCAACGACTTCTTCCAGCAAATCAAGCCCCGCTGCGCGGGCTGCAAATAAGAGCTGCTACGGGGCACGCGCCCCGCGCGCTAAACACTACGACCCAGAGAGAGAGGGAAACGCTCCGCGCAGGGGCGCTCCCCTCTCTTGCGTTGGGGGGCAAAAAGAAAATGACCTTTTTATCATCATGAAAAACATTCTGACCATTATTACCCTGCTGCTCCTTTTTGCGGGCTGCTCAAGCTCCCGCGACGCCTTCGTAGGCACATGGGCTGTGTGCGACACGCTCTTTACCCCCGAGGGCTACGAAGATGCATATTATAAATACGAACTGCGCCTCGACTTTGCCCGCCCCGGCAGCGTGAAGTGCGACAATTTGGACCAGCCTGCCGACGGCGTGCTTTATGCCTATGAAGATATGGCTGTCTGCGTGGGAGAATCGTACGAACCTATTACGCTTGTTGAGGTGGCCGGCGACACGGCCTTCGTGGAATATATCCACGACGAAACAGGCGAGCGTTGGAGCGCAAAGCTCGCGCTAAATCCGGCCGACAAGTCGCTCACCTTTATAAAAGGCAAAATGTTAGAGCGCGGTCCCGGCTCACTCGATGAAAACGATACAACGGTATACGAGTCCGATTTTGAAGGCCAGGTGTTTTATTTTGAGCCCGACTCCGCCGTGCTTAAATTCATTGATGCCAACCCCGCAACCACGACCGTAGGCAACGACGCTGCCGACGGCGACGACGGCAGCGACGCCGGGGAAACGGCGGAAGAAGAGGCGGAGCCTGCTGGGGGAACAGGCGGCTATACGGAGGTGGAACTTGCCGACCGCACCATTTACGTGGCCGTCGACGAGGCTGGCAGTCCGCAACTGTTCTGCCGCTTCAAGAGCGGCGGTGAGCCCCTCAGCCTCACCGACGGCGACGGCGAGTCGCTCATCGGCATCGGCTTTGTGGAGGACATCTGGAAATGCAGCGACGGCAAGAGCGCACTCTATATCCTTTGCGAGCGCGGCACGGAGTTCATGACGCTTTCGCTCATGAAAATCACCGCTGACAACCGCGTTGAAACCATCGACAGCACCATGGGCATCACGCCCGGCAACCCTGTTGTCGGCGCAGAAAACATTACGGACGACATGATTCCCAAGATCTATACCGGCTGCGACGAGGTGACGGTGTACGAGCCCAAGGGCGAAGCCCCTGCACGCACCGCTGTTTACGATTTAGACGGGAATAAGATAAAGTAAAACCCTTATACGCATCGGTCAAACCGACTCGCCCAGCGCCCCTGCGCTTTGACAGCCGGCGGCACAACTTGGCGCGTTTTGGCAGAACGGCACAAAAAGCATATCTTTGCATCAGCGAAAAGAGGAAGAGCGCAGGCTTTTCCTCTTTTCGCATTTTTGGGGCAAACTATCTTATATGAGCGGAAAAATTGTCTTATATGACCGTGAAAATTATAAGCAAGGGCGGAAAAATTTGCTCCTTGATAATTTTCACGATGTGCTTTTAAGTGAAAACTTCCTTGATTTCCGTGTTTTTTTTCTCGGGGCAAATTTCCCTTTTCTTAATTATCCCTAAACTTTCGTGCCGCGCCGCCTTAACGATTGCAAATGCTCCAGTAACTCTCTGCGCAGGGCGTGGCGCGGCATTAAGAATATTTGTATTTTCCGGCTTCTGAACAAAAGGGGAAAAAGGACTCGTTAGCGAGTTTGTTTGTATAAAATAGCGCAAGGGACGCACCGCGCGGCGCGCCCCTTGCGCTATTGCTCCTAAACATTCGGCCGGGGGCCGTTGGCTTAGCTCAGCCCTATGATTTCGCCGTCAATATAATCGATGTGATTGGCCTGCGGGTCTTTGGGCAAGCCGGGCATACGCAGTATGTCGCCCGCTATGGCCACGATCATCTCTGCGCCCGCGTTGATCACTACGTCGCGAATCTGGAAATCGAAGCCCGAGGCCGCGCCGTAACGCTTGGCGTCGGCCGAGAAGGAGAACTGCGTCTTGGCGATGCAGACGGGGAAATGCGACATACCGCCCTCTTCTGCCAATTTGAGCCGCTTGAGGGCGGCGGGGGCGAAGGTGACGCCCGATGCGCCGTAAATGCCCCGCGCCACCTTTTCTATCTTGGTCTTCAAGGGGTCAGCGTCGGCGTAAGTGAACTGCAGGGGGCCGGAGGGGCGGCGCTCGATGGTGTCCGCCACGAGCCGCGCCATTTCTGCCGCGCCCGCGCCGCCGTCGCTATAAGCATAGTTGATGACGAAAGGCACGCCGAGCGTCTGTTCGCAATGGGCGCGCAGCAGGGCCATTTCTTCGTCGGTGTCGCCGGCAAAGTGGTTGAACACCACGAGCACCGTCTGCCCGAAACCTTGCAGGTTGCGCACGTGGCGGTCGAGGTTGGCAAGACCAGCGCGCAGCCCCTCTTCGTTGGGCTCTTTGATGCGGTCGAGGGGCACGCCGCCGTGCATTTTCAGTCCTTGCGCCGTGGCCACGATGACGGTGAGGTCGGGACGCAGTCCGCTCTTGCGGCAGAGGATATTATAGAACTTCTCTGCGCCGAGGTCGGCACCGAATCCTGCCTCCGTGATGGCGTATTCGGAGTGGGCCATTGCCATGCGCGTGGCGAGGAGAGAGTTGCAGCCGTGGGCGATGTTGGCGAAGGGGCCGCCGTGCACGATGGCGGGCGTGTTTTCAGTGGTCTGCACGAGGTTGGGCTGAATGGCGTCTTTGAGGAGCACCATGATGGAGCCTGCCACGCCGAGGTGTTTCACGGTGAAGGGCTTTCCCTCATAGGTGTAGCCGAGGAGTATGTTCTCGATGCGCCGGCGCAGGTCGTCCTCATCGGCTGCGAGGCAGAGGATGGCCATAAGTTCGGAGGCGGGGGTGATGTCGAAGCCAGCCTGCGTGGGCAGCCCGTTCGTTGAAGGTCCGAGCCCCGTGACGATGGAGCGCAGGGAGCGGTCGTTGACATCGAGCACGCGCCGCCACAGCACTTCTTTCAGCCCGAAGCCTTCGGCGCGGTGCTGGTAGAGATAGTTGTCGAGGAGGGCGGCAATCATGTTGTGGGCGGAGGTAATGGCGTGGAAGTCGCCCGTGAAGTGGAGGTTGATGCGTTCCATAGGCAGCACCTGTGCGTAGCCGCCGCCTGCCGCGCCGCCTTTCATGCCGAAGCAGGGTCCGAGCGAGGGCTCGCGCAGAGCCACGACGGCTTTACGGCCAATCTTGTTGAGTCCGAGGGCGAGGCCGATAGACACGGTGGTCTTGCCGATGCCTGCCTTGGTGGCGGTGATGGCGGTGACGAGGATAAGCTTGCCTGCCTTGCCGCCTGCCCGTTCTACGAGCGAGAGGGGGAGCTTGGCGATGTGCTTGCCGTAGTGCTCGATGTCGTCGGGGCTGATGCCCATAGCGGCCGCCACCTCTCCTATGGGCCTGAGGGGCGTGGCGTGTGCGATTTCGATGTCCTTTTTCATTATTATCTTATATGGTGTTTGCGATTTCGGTGCAAAGATAGTGCAAGGCGAGAGTAAAATGCCAAGTTTACTTGGAAATTTTGCCCACTATTTTTTTGCCCACGAATCACACGAATCTACACGAAGCGTTTTCAATGAATTTAATGGCGACCTGTTCGGTCGCACGAATCACACAAATGCAATCATGAATTGCCGAGTGCCGCAAAAAAGTATTGAATTCGTGAAAATTCGTGCGACCGAACAGGTCGCCTTAAACTTATAGGACACGAAAATTCGTGTAGATTCGTGTGATTCGTGGGCAAAATAAATTAATCCGTGGGCTATAAAATAGAAATAATACTTGGATGTTTTGCCGAGCCGCCGCCTATCTTTCAATACGCCCCTACTGCCCTGACTTGACTATTTGGTAGCAACGGGCGGCGTTTTGGGGCGCGTTTGGCACGGATTGGGGCAAAAAGGGTGTGCTTTTGAAAGTAAATAAAGCTGATTTTTTGCCAAAACAAAATAATTTTCTAACTTTGCCGCCCAGTAAATAGCGATAAATACATCAAATCAAAATAAAAATGAAGACTAAATTCAAGACTTTGTTCGCCCTGGCAGCCCTGCTGCTCGCCTCGGCAACGTCGGCATCGGCGCAACAGACAAGCACCGAAGGCAAAAACTATCCGCACATCTTCCTCGGACTGCAAGGCGGTGCAGAGATGACGCTCTTCAACGGCACTAACGAGGTGTCGCCCATCGGCGCGCTCGAAGTGGGCAGCTGGTACAACAGCAAGGTGGGACTGCGCGGCAAGGCCTATTTCTGGAAGAACAAATACGACAACGACGACATGCGCCAAACCTTCAAGTACACCAATACGAAGGTAAGCGTGGACTTCTTGCTCGACCTCACTAATCTCATCAAGGAAAACCGCAAGGTGAAGAATTTCAGCACCGTGTGGTTCGTCGGCGCAGGTATCAACATGAACTGGGCGAAGGACGTGGCATACGAGGTGACGGACGAATATCCCAACGGCTGGGCCAAGCAAATGCGCTGGGACGGCACGCGCCACAACGTGGGCTTCTCGGCCAACACGGGCTTCCGCTTCCAGTATGACATCTTGAAATGGCTCGGCGTGAACGTGGAAGTGGCCGGCCACTACAACGGCCACCATGCGAACAACTATGCCAACAACCTCGGCGACTGGCAGTTTACGGCGCTTGCCGGCGTGGTGTTCAACCTCGGACAGAAGAGCGGCGCAGGGAAGAAGAAAGTCGTAGTGCCGCCTACGCCCGTGCGCCCCACGCTGCCGGCACAGAAGGCCGAGCCGAAACCCGCACAAAAGCCCGCACAGAAGCCTGCCGCTAAAAAACCGGCTGAAACAAAGCCCGCAGCCCCGGCAAAGAGGTATCAGGAAACCGTGTTCTTTGGCAACGCCGTGAGTGAACTCACCGCCGAGGAAGATGCCAAGCTGAAAGAACTGGCGCAGTGGATGAACGAGAACCCGGGTACGTATATCTATCTCACGGGTTACGCCGACGCCACGACGGGCAACCCCGAACTCAATATGGAGATTTCCAAGAAGCGCGTCGAGGCTGTGGCCAATGTGCTCAAAGAGAAATACGGCATCAAAGAAGCCCGCATCCACACTTCCTATAAGGGCGACACGGTGCAGCCTTATTCTACACCCGAGAGAAACCGCTGCGTGGTGCTTAGCACGAAGAAGTAATTGACATTATATGCTCAAATATATAAAAGCCTCGCTACGGCGGGGCTTTTTTCGCTTTGTTTATTAGTAGACGAGTTTACAAAAATCGTTTGTTTTGATATGCTTTCCTCCGAAAAAATAAAATCTGCCGCTGCTGCCGTGGGCTTCGACCGATGCGGCATTGCGCGCGCCACGGCCGTGAGCGGGCAGCGTGCCGCAGAGTTGCGGGCGTGGCTGGCAGAGGGCTGCCACGGCGAGATGGACTATCTGGCCCGCAATGTGGAGAAGCGGCTCGACCCAAGGCTTTTGGTGGAGGGGGCGCAGACGATAGTGAGCGTGGCGCTGTGCTACAATCCCGGCGAGGAAGCCGTGAGTGCGGAGTGGCATTTGGCCCGCTATGCCTACGGGCGCGACTATCACGAGGCGGTGAAAGACCGCCTGCGGCAGATGCTTGCCCTCCTTTCCTTAGAAGAGGGGCGCGACGGCCGCGCCTTTGCCGACACAGCGCCCATCGACGAAAAATATTGGGCAGAGCAGGCAGGCATCGGCTGGCGCGGGCGCAACAGCCAGATCATCATTCCCGGCGCGGGCAGTTATTTCGTGCTGGGCGAACTCGTGCTGCTCGATGAGGCGGACGTTTACGACCGCCCCGCGCCGAACCGTTGCGGCACGTGCCGCGCTTGCCTCGATGCCTGTCCCGGCGGGGCGTTGCTCGGCGACGGCAGACTTGATGCACGCCGCTGCCTGTCGTATCTCACGATAGAACATCGCGGCGCACTGCCCAAAGAACTTGGGGCAGAGATGCGCGGCTGCTTTTACGGCTGCGACCGCTGTGCCGAGGTGTGCCCGTGGAACAAGAAAGCGATGGCCGCAACGTGCGGGGATTTTCTCCCGCGAAGGGCCATCGCTGACATGAAGCCTGCCGACTGGGCGGCGCTCACCGTGGAGCAATATCGCTCGCTTTTCAAGGGCAGCGCCGTGAAGCGGGCAAAATATGAGGGGTTGATGCGCAACATTCGCTTGCTGCGCGATGCGGATCAATAATTCGTTTTCATGCCGCCCTTGTCAATCGCGCGCCACGCATAGAAGATATATGCCAGCACGAAGGGGATGAGTAGCGACACAACGGACATCACTTGCAGCGTGAACAGCCCGGAGGAGCTGTTCTCAATGGTGAGCGAGCTGGCGGGGTTGGCAGTTGAGGGGTAATAGGCAGTGTTGTTAAGACCGGCAAGGAGCAGCAGGCCGAGTACGGCGAGCACCGTGCCCGTTCCCGACAGCCAGATGCCGCGCACGAAGCCAGGGCGCAGGAAGGTCAATGCCATGCCCGTGAGCACCAGCACCGCACCGATCAATAACGCGGTGGTCACGGCCGGCAGGGCGAGGGCGTTGTGCAGGTACTTAAACGGTTCGGCGGCAATGACGCCCGTTTCGGGATTGCTGGCGAGGCCGTCCATTGTGAGCACATGCGCCAAGAACGCTACGAAGAGCAGGGCGAAAGGTACACCGTCGATGAGCATTCTGCGGCGCAGCCGCGCGCGCAGCGTCTCTTCGCCGTCAAGATTGTTCACCATATACATTGCTCCAAGCACGCGGGCGAGGAACATTACCGTCAAGCCCAGCACCCAGTTCCACGGGTTGGCCAGCGCGTCCAAACCGTGCCAGTTGTTTGCCCAGCGGCTGATGACGGGCGATAAGTCCGTGCCGGTCAGTGCGCCGATGGCGCTTTTGTCCACCGTGAACGCTGCGCCGTTGAAGAAGGTGCCCACCGCCATGCCGATGAGCAGCGGGGCGAGCAGACCGCTCACGGCCAGCACGCGCCGCCATGACTTTTGGCTCAGCCATGCGCCCTGCTTGGCTTGGAACTCATAGCTCACGGCTTGCAGCACGAAGCAGCAGAGGATGAGCATCCACACCCAGTAGGCGCCGCCGAAACTCGTGCTGTAAAAAAGCGGGAAGGAGGCGAAGAACGCGCCGCCGAAGGTGACGAGCGTCGTAAACGTGAGTTCCCACTTGCGCCCCGTGGCACTCACAAGCCGGCTGCGCTCCTCGGGCGTACGCCCCACACAGAAGATTAGGCTGCCGCCGCCTTGGACGAACAGCAGGAACACGAGCAGCCCGCCCAGCAGGCTGACAAGAAACCACCAATATTGTTGCAAAAACAGTTGTGACATAATTGTTATTAATTTATTTAGTAGACGAGTAAACAAGTAGACGAGTAGACGAGACAGATTTGTCTTGCAAACTATATTTTATATGGTAACTTGTCTTGTTTACTCGTTTACTTGTATACTTGTATACTTGTTTACTTAAAAACTTGTTTACTTAAATATTTATTCCGCCTTATGCTCGCGTATGGCTTTGAGCATGATGCGCAGTTCCACGAAGAGCAAGGCCGTGAAGAGCGCGAGGAAGATGAAGAAGGTGGTCTGCACCGCCTGAGGACTGAGACTTGAGATGGCGGCGTTCACGGGCAGCAGGTCTTGGATGGCCCAAGGCTGCCGTCCCACTTCTGCCACAATCCAGCCCGCCTGTCCGCCGAGATATGCCAGCGGCAGGCACCACATGCCTGCGTGGAGCAGCCAGCGGCGGGCGGCAAGGTTGCCCTTCTTGCGGGAGAACCATGCCACGAGCACAAAGAGCAGCATCAGTGCCATGCCCGTGCCCACCATGATGCGGAATGACCAGTAGACTATCCATACAGGCGGCACGAGCTGTGCGCGGTTGCCGATGAAGCCGTAGCCGAAGTAGGGCAAATTTTCTTTATATTCTTTATTGGCAACCGCCTGCTCCTCGGGCGTGGCGAGCGAGTCGCCCTGCATGGCGCGCAGTTTTGAGAATGCCTGCACGGCCTGCTTGCCGCGCTGCATCTTCTCCTCGGCAGAAAGGTGCACCGTGCCGTCGGGGGCGGTGTAGCCGTCGAGCAGATTGTCGATGCCCGGCACATAGCCGTTGAAGTCGTGCGTGGCGAGCATGGAGAGCATGCCCGGCACTTCGATGCCCGGCACGATGGAGAACGGTGCCTGCAGGCCGCCCTGCCGCAAGCCTTCTGCGGCGGCGAGTTTCATAGGTTGCTCTTTGGCAATGCTGACACCCGACTGGTCGCCCGTGCCCATCACGATGAGTCCGCTCACCAGACCCGTCACGGCGGCGATGCGCATGCTTGCCAAAGCCGTGCGTCCGTTGCGCCCGCGCAACAGGAACCAGCTGCTCACCGCAACCACGAACACGGCACCCGTGAGCCAGCAACTGCTCACCGTGTGGAGAAACTTCATGGCGGCCTCTGGGGCGAATGCCACAGCGAAGAAGTCCGTCATCTCACTACGCGCCGTGAGCGGGTTCAGTTCCATGCCCACGGGGTGCTGCATCCAGCTGTTCGCCACAAGGATCCACCACGCCGAGAGCGTAGCGCCGATGCCCGTGAGCCACGTGGAGGCGAGGTGGAACCCGCGCCCCACCTTGTCCCAGCCGAAGAACATCACGCCGATAAAGGTGCTTTCCATAAAAAATGCCACGATGCCCTCGATGGCGAGCGGTGCGCCGAAGATGTCGCCCACAAACCACGAGTAGTTGCTCCAGTTTGTGCCGAACTCAAATTCGAGAATCAGCCCCGTGGCCACGCCGACGGCGAAGTTGATGCCGAAGAGCTTTTGCCAGAAGCGGGCAGTGTCTTTCCAAAACGCCTCGCCCGTGCGCACATACTGCGTTTCCATCAACGCCATAATCAGTGCCAGCCCCAGCGTGAGCGGCACGAACAGCCAGTGATAGCAGGCCGTCAGGGCAAACTGCGCGCGCGACCAGTCGATGAGCGCAGTGCCGATGCTTTCCAAGAGATACATATTTATATATAAGGTTAAAAAGGTTATTGTTGCTTGTCTATTTGGCGGGCGTTTGGCGGGCGTTTGGCGGGTGTTCTGCAGAACGCCCCTACTTGTTTGCAAACTCTATTTCGCCCGTTCCGTAAGCGTGCCGCCCACCGCCTCGCTGCGCTCGCTGTCAGAAAGCCCGGCGAGGGCGGGGCGAAAGAAGCAGAGGCGCAGCACGACGAAGATGATGATCAGTTTAATGATGACCAGCAGCCACAGTTGCCGTCCCCAGGTCATGCGGCGAATGCCGTCGGCGTACATTTTGAAGAAATTCATCTTTTATAGCGCGTATTATTGCCGCCTAAGTTATTAAAAAATCCATAATCCGCGCACGATATGCCGTGAAAAACGCCTTTTTCTGTAATAAAACCCGTACAAACGCCCTTGAACCCTTGCCAAAATGGCGTTTTTTTCCTAATTTTGCCGCCGAAACACAGTTTTCCCCTTTGCATCAGCAGGGCGGCTTCTCCAAAGAGGATGCCCGGATGGTGGAATGGTAGACACGAGGGACTTAAAATCCCTTGGCCATTACCGGCTGTGCGGGTTCGAGTCCCGCTCCGGGCACAAATTAGCCCCTTAACCAATTACGGTTGAGGGGCTTTTGATTTATCCTTATATTCAAAGGGGCATCAATGTTTGGGTCAAATTTGCCTTTTTCTCAAAAAACCAAAAGGAAAAGCACACTTTCAAGCGGGAAAAGCGTATTTTTGCAAAAAGAAGACGCTTTGGCGGGCGTTCTGCAGAACGCCCCTACTCGTTTACTCGTCTACAAAAAAACTCGTCCACTAAAAATATGCCAGAGGAAACGCTTACGCCGATGATGAAGCAGTTTTATGACCTCAAGGCCAAAAACCCTGATGCCATTCTGCTGTTTCGCTGCGGCGACTTCTACGAAACATATGCCTCCGATGCCGTGACGGCTGCGGGCGTGCTGGGCATTACGCTCACGCGCCGCAACAACAAGGGCAGCGGGCCTGCAACGGAAATGGCGGGCTTCCCCTTCCATGCGCTCGACACGTATCTGCCGCGCCTTATTCGCGCGGGTTTCCGCGTGGCCATCTGCGACCAGTTGGAAGACCCTAAACTCACGAAGAAACTTGTGAAGCGCGGCATCACAGAACTCGTCACGCCGGGCGTGGCCATGGCAGACAACGTGCTCAACGCGAAAGAAAACAATTTCCTCTGTGCCATTCACTACGGCGCGGCGGCCGTGGGCATGTCGCTGCTCGACATCTCTACGGGCGAGTTTCTCGTGGCAGAGGGGCGGGCAGAATATATCGACAAACTCCTGAGCGGCTTTGCACCGAAAGAGGTGCTGGTGCAGCGCGGCAGCAAGGCCCGCTTCACGCAGATGTTCGGCACGCGCTTCTTTATTTTTGAAGTGGACGACTGGGCATTCACGGGCAACACAGCCCGCGAGAAGCTGCTGAAGCATTTCGAGGTGAAAAACCTCAAAGGCTTCGGTGTGGAACACTTGAAAGAGGCCACGGTGGCGGCAGGCGTTATCCTGTGCTATCTCGACATGACGCAGCACACGCACATCGGCCACATCACCTCCCTGAGGCGCATAGAGGAAGACCGCTACGTGCGCCTTGACAAGTTCACCATCCGCAACCTCGAATTGGTGGAACCGATGTGCGAGGGCGGAGCCTCACTCTTTTCCGTCATCGACCGCACGCTCACGCCGATGGGTGCGCGGCTGCTGCATCGCTGGGTGCTATTCCCCCTGCGGGCAGTGGGCGATATTGAGGAGCGGCAAAACGGCGTGGAGCATTTCTTCCGCGAGCCGGAGTTTCGCGACCTCTGCGAAATGGAACTGCCAAAGGTGGGCGATATGGAGCGCATCGTGTCGAAAGTGGCCACGGGGCGCGTCAATCCGCGCGAGTTGCAGCAGCTGCGGGGTGCGCTCGAAAGCACGGCCCTGCTGAAATACGCCTGCACGCATTCCGACGACCCTTCCATCAAGAAAATCGGCGAGCGGCTCAATCCCCTGTCCGAGTTGCGCGAACGCATCAGCAGGACGCTGACCACCGACCCGCCCATACTCGTGGCCAAGGGCGGCGTGATCACTTCGGGCGTGAACGCGGAGCTGGACGAGCTGCGTAGCATTTCTTCCTCCGGCAAGGACTATCTTTTGAAAATACAGCAGCGCGAAAGCGACGCTACGGGCATTCCGAGCCTGAAAATAGGATTTAACAACGTGTTCGGCTATTACATCGAGGTGCGCAATAATTATAAGGCGCAAGTGCCCGCCGACTGGGTGCGCAAGCAGACGCTCGCACAGGCCGAACGCTACATCACGCAGGAACTTAAAGAATACGAGGAGAAGATTTTAGGAGCAGAGGATAAGATTCTTGCGCTCGAAGCCGAACTCTATGCACAATTGCTGAATTACGTGGGCAGCTACATCGCTCCCTTGCAGGAGGACGCTGCCGCGCTTTCCACGCTCGACTGCCTGCAATCGCTCGCAGCCGTGGCGCGCGAACGGCGTTACGTACGCCCCGCCGTGGACGAAAGTCTTGCCATCGATATCCGGCAGGGGCGGCACCCGGTGATTGAAACGCTGATGCCGATCGGCGAGGAATATGTGGCAAACGACGTGATGCTCAACACCACGACGCAGCAAATCATCATCGTGACCGGCCCGAACATGGCGGGTAAGAGTGCCCTGCTCCGCCAAACGGCACTCATCACGCTCTTGGCGCAAATGGGTTCGTTTGTGCCTGCCGACAGCGCAACCATCGGCGTGGTGGACAAAATCTTCACCCGCGTAGGAGCAAGCGACAACATTTCGCTCGGCGAAAGTACGTTTATGGTGGAGATGAACGAGGCGGCCAATATCATGAACAACCTGAGCGAGCGCAGCCTTGTGCTCTTCGATGAACTGGGGCGCGGCACGTCGACCTACGACGGCATCTCCATAGCCTGGGCCATTGTGGAATATATTCACGAAAACCCGAGGGCGCACGCCCGCACGCTCTTTGCCACGCACTACCATGAACTCAACGAAATGGAACGGCTCTTCCCGCGCGTCAAGAACTGGAACGTTTCGGTGCGCGAGGTAAACAATCGCGTGGTGTTCCTGCGCAAATTGCAGCCGGGCGGTTCGGAGCACTCTTTCGGCATACATGTGGCTCGCCTCGCGGGTATGCCTGCCTCTATCGTGAAGCGGGCGGGGCAAATCCTGCACGACCTCGAAAGCGCGGGAGCGAAGGCGGGAAGCAACCTGCCGAAAGGCGAAAGCATCTCGCAAGTGGACACCACCACGGGCACGCAACTGAGTTTCTTCCAACTCGACGACCCCGTGCTCAAACAGATACGCGACGAGTTGCTGCACATCGATGTGAACAACCTCACGCCGCTCGAAGCCCTCAACAAGCTCAACGACATCAAGCGCATCCTTAAAGGATAAAGTAGTTTATTCGTCTACTATATATATAATATTGTATATCCCTATGACCGCAACCAAAGAAACTTGGAAGACGCTCGGCTATATCAATGAGCCTGTGCCCGAAGGCATAGACCTCAAAGCCGAGATCCGCAAAATGTGCCGGGAGAAGAACGCCATAATCCTTGCACACTATTATACCGAAGGCGTGATTCAGGACATCGCCGACTTTATCGGTGACAGCCTTGCCCTCGCCCGCAAGGCCGCCCAAACGGATGCCGACGTGATTGTGATGTGCGGCGTGCACTTTATGGGTGAAACCAACAAAATTCTCTGCCCCGAAAAGACGGTGCTCATTCCTGACCTCAACGCCACCTGCTCGCTCGCCGAAAGCTGCCCGGCAAAGGAGTTCGCCGAATTTGTGCACGACCACCCCGACCACACAGTCATTTCTTACGTCAACACCTCCGCAGCCACGAAGGCAGTGACGGACGTGGTGGTAACTTCGGGCAATGCCAAGCAAATCGTGGAGAGTTTTCCGAAGGACGAAAAGATTATCTTCGGACCCGACCGCAACCTCGGGGCTTACATCAACAGCATCACGGGGCGCGACATGCTCCTGTGGAACGGCGCGTGCCACGTGCACGAACGCTTCTCGGTGGAAAAGCTCGTCCAGCTCAAGCAGCAATATCCCGATGCCAAGGTGCTGGTGCACCCCGAGTGCAGAGGCCCGATTGTGAAACTGGCTGACGTGGTGGGCTCTACCGCCGCTTTGCTCAAATATGCAGTAAACGCCGAAGCCGATACCTTCCTCGTGGTGACGGAAAGCGGCATCTTGCACGAGATGCAGAAGCAATGCCCCGGCAAGCAGTTCATACCCGTGCCGCCCGACGACAGCACCTGCGGTTGCAACGAATGTAACTTTATGAAGCTCGTGACCCTCGAAAAAGTCTACAACACCCTGCGCTACGAATGGCCCGTAGTGGACGTGCCCGCCGATATCGCCAAGGCGGCCGTGCGCCCCATCAACCGTATGCTGCAACTCTCCGAGCAGCTCGGGCTGTAAATTTTCGGCTGCGCAATGGGCGGGCGTTTTGCCGCCCCTACTTGTACATAAATCCATTCCTTAACCTATACTATGAAAACACGCTTTCTTTTCTTGGCAATCCTGCTTGTTGTCTGTCAAGCCGTGAGTGCCGCCACTCCCTCGCTTTCGCTTATTCCGCTGCCCGCACATATGGAGCAGAGCGGAGGCACGAGTAGTTTTACTAAGAAGTTTACCATACGCCTGGACTCGAAAGCCCCGGCAGAGGTAGGGGCGGTGGTGAGCCGCTTTTCCCACGAGTTTTGCACCGCCACGGCCATGGACGTGCAGCGCACCAAGAAGAGTTCTGCCACGATGACGCTCACGCTCGACGCCTCCCTCGCAAGCGAGGCCTATACGCTCGAGGTGGCGGAAGGCAAGGTGCGCATCTCCGCCGCGCAGCCTGCCGGTTTCTTCTATGCCCTGCAAACTTTCAAACAACTATTTCCCCGCTCCGTCATGGCAGGACAGCCGTGCACGGAGAAGAATAAGGCGTGGACCGTGCCAAATGTGCGCATCAGCGACGCGCCCCGTTTCGCCTGGCGCGGCTTTATGCTCGACGAGGGTCGCCATTTCTACGGGAAAGAAGAAATCAAGCGCGTGCTCGACTTGATGTCGGTCTATAAGATGAACCGTTTCCACTGGCATCTGACCGAAGACCAAGGCTGGCGCATAGAAATTAAGAAATATCCGCGCCTCACGGAGGTGGGCGCATGGCGCAACAGCAAGGTGCTCGGCTGGGGCGACGTTAAGCCCGACGGGCAGCGTTACGGTGGCTTCTATACGCACGCCGACGTTAAGGAAATCGTGGCTTATGCCGCCGAGCGTTTCATTGAAATCGTGCCCGAGGTGGACATACCGGGACATTCGCAAGCCGCCGTGGCTGCCTATCCCGAGTTTCTCGCCTGCGACCCCGACCTGCCTCATGAGGTGTGGCTGTGGCAGGGCGTTTCGGCGGACGTGATTAATGTGGCGGAGCCGCGCGCCGTGCAGTTTGCCTGCGACGTGATTGACGAACTTGCTGCGCTTTTCCCCTTTGGCTACATTCATCTCGGAGGCGACGAATGCCCCACGGACAAATGGGAGCGCAATGCTTTGTGCCAGGCGCGTCTGAAAGAGATTGGGTCTGAAAAATACCGCGATTTACAAATAGACTTTTATCATAAATTGCAGCAGCACATCTCAAAGCAGCCGCTCGAAAAGCAGCGTAAACTGATTTTCTGGAACGAGGTGCTGCACGGCAACACCGCTCCGCTCGGCAAGGACATCACCATTATGGCTTGGATTGGCGCAGACGGCGCTGCTCGCGATGCCGCCGGCCGAGGGTTCAACACGATCCTTTCGCCGCAAATTCCCTATTACATCAACCGTCGCCAGTCGCAACTCTCCACAGAGCCGCGCTCGCAGGGTCACGGTACGGAGACCGTTGAGGCGGTATATAATTATGTGCCTGCCAAGGACGTGCCCGAAAATCTGCAAGCAAAATATCTCGGTGTGCAGGCCAATTTCTGGACAGAATGGGTAGAAGACGCCGCTACCGTTGAGTATCTGATGATGCCGCGCCTTGCCGCCGTGGCAGAAGCGGGCTGGACGCCGCAGGCACGCCGCGCCTATCCCGATTTCCTCAATCGCCTGCAAGGCGAAGCCGGGCTGTACGAACTGATGGGCGTAAGTTACGGCAAGCATGTTTTTGAGTAAACGAGTAAACAAGTAAACGAGTAAACAAGACAAGTTTCTCGTTTATAATAATTACCAAGACATTTCTATCTCGTCTACTCGTTTACTTGTAAACTCGTTTACTAAAAATGAAATCCTTAAATCCAATACGATGCAAAACAACGAAATTAAAGAAATGAAGAACAAGCGCAGCCCAATCACGTGGGTGCCGACGGCTTACTTTGCAATGGGACTGCCTTTCGTGGTGCTCAACATGGTGACCGTCCTGATGTTTGAAGGCTTGGGTGTGGACAAGACGCTCATCACGTTCTGGACATCGCTTATCCTCCTGCCCTACACGCTCAAACCGCTGTGGAGCCCGTTCCTCGAATTGTTCAAAACCAAGAAGTTTTGGGTGGTGCTCACGCAAATGGTCACGGGCGTTACATTTGGCTTGGTGGCATTCTCTCTGGGTTTGCCCAATTTCTTCACCATTGCCATCGCGCTTTTGGCTGTCATCGGTTTCAGCGGCGCCACGCACGACATTGCCTGCGACGGCGTGTATATGAGCGAACTGGACGAAAAGCAGCAGGCGGCCTATATCGGCTGGCAGGGTGCCTTTTATAATATTGCCAAAATCGTGGCGACGGGTGGCCTGGTATATTGCGCCGGAAAAATCATTAAGTATTTCATGGCGGAGGGACAGAGCGAGTTTACCGCCAACCAATATGCCTGGACCATCATCATAGCCGCGCTCGGCGCAATCATGGTGCTGCTGAGCCTGTACCACTCCCTCATGCTGCCAGGCTCCGCACCGAAGCGTTGCGTTACGTCGGTGCGCCAAACGGCCATTGAGTCGTGGGACATGCTGGCAGACTTTTTCAGAAAGAAACACATCGTCTACTATATCTTCTTCATCATTCTCTACCGCTTTGCCGAAGGGTTCGTGATGAAAATCGTGCCGCTTTTCCTCAAAGCCTCGCGTGCAGAGGGCGGTTTGGGCTTAGACGTAGATACCATCGGATTGTTCTACGGGACTTACGGCGCAGCGGCTTTCGTGGGCGGTTCCATTTTTGCAGGTTATTTTATCAAGGCCATAGGCCTGCGCCGCGCCTTGTTCATTCTCTGCTGCGCCTTCAATATTCCTTTTGTCATCTACACCATATTCTCCATTACCCAGCCCACCAACGAGTGGCTGATCTGTTCGGGCATCGTGTTCGAATATTTCGGCTACGGCTTCGGCTTTGTGGGTCTTACGCTCTATATGATGCAGCAGGTTGCTCCGGGTAAGAGCCAAATGGCGCACTACGCCTTTGCCTCGGGCATTATGAACTTGGGCGTGATGCTGCCGGGCATGATGAGCGGCTGGCTGTGCGAGCAGTTGGGCGTGTGGTTTGACAAACCCGGAGGTTACGAGCCATTCTTTATCTTCGTGCTCTTCGCCACCATTCCCTCGTTCCTTATCACATATTTCGCACCGTTCAAAGAAACCAATAACCAATAAATATCTAATATCATGCTTACACCCATACCTTGGCAGGAACGCCCTGCCGGCTCCAAAGACATCATGTGGCGCTATAGCGAAAACCCAGTTATCGGCCGCTACGACATCCCCTCTTCCAACAGCATCTTCAACAGCGCCGTGGTGCGCTTCGGCGACGGCTTCGCCGGCGTGTTCCGCTGCGACAACAAGCGCGTGCAGATGAACATCTTTGCCGGCTTCTCCAAAGACGGCATTCACTGGGACATCAACCACGAGCCGATTAAGTTTGTGCCCGGCAATACGGAGATGATTGATAGCGACTATAAGTACGACCCGCGCGTGGCGTGGATTGAAGACCGCTACTGGGTCACTTGGTGCAACGGCTACCACGGCCCCACTATCGGCATTGCCTATACCTTCGATTTCCAGACGTTCTATCAGTGCGAGAACGCCTTCTTGCCCTTCAACCGCAACGGCGTGCTTTTCCCTGAAAAGATTAATGGCAAATATGCCATGCTCTCGCGTCCGAGCGACAGCGGCCACACGCCTTTCGGCGATATTTACATCAGTTTCAGCCCCGACATGAAGTACTGGGGCGAGCACCGCAGCGTGATGAAGACCGTGCCGTTTGAGCAGAGTGCCTGGCAATGCCTCAAAATCGGCGCGGGCACTGTGCCTATCCGCACCGATGAGGGTTGGCTGATGTTCTATCACGGCGTTATCCAGACGTGCAACGGTTTCCGCTACTCTATGGGTGCCGTCCTGCTCGACCTCGCCGATCCCACGAAGGTGCTGCACCGCTCCATGGAATATCTCCTCGCGCCTGCCGCCCCCTACGAACTTTGCGGCGATGTGCCCAACGTGGTGTTCCCCTGCGCCGCCCTGCACGAGGGCGACCGCGTGGCCGTTTACTACGGCGCGGCAGATACCTGCGTCGGCATGGCGTTTGGCCATATCTCCGAAATCATTGAGTTTTTGAAAAAGCAGTAATTAAAAGTAGGGGCGTTTTGCAAAACGCCCGCCCTTTGCGCCGAAAGGCAATCATTAACCGGGCGCTGTGCAAAACGCCCCTACTTGATTTCTATTTTATGAGAAAAATCAGCCTTTCCCTTTTTGCAGCCTTACTTTCCCTGTCGTGTTGCTTTGCCGAGAAGAGGCCGGTGGACTATGTCAACCCCTTCATCGGCACCACCAACTTCGGCACCTGCAACCCTGGCGCGGTATGCCCCAGCGGCATGATGAGCGTCGTGCCGTTCAACGTGATGGGTTCCGACCGCAATAAGTACGACAAGGACAGCCGCTGGTGGAGCACGCCCTACGAGTTCCACAACGTGTTCTTCACGGGCTATTCCCACGTGAACCTCAGCGGCGTGGGCTGCCCCGACCTCGGTTCGCTGCTCGTGATGCCCACGGTGACCGATACGCTCTGCGTAGATTTCCGCCAATACGGTTCCGCCTACGCCGCCGAGCAGGCACGCCCCGGCTACTACACCAACACCCTCACGCGCTACGGCGTGAAGACGGAGGTCACAGCCACGCCGCGCTGCGCCGTCCACCGCTACACCTTCCCCGGCGGTCGCTCGCACATCCTGCTCAACCTCGGCGAGGGGCTTACTAACGAAACGGGTGCCACGCTGCGCCGCACCGCGCCGAACGAGGTGGTCGGCAGCAAACTTCTCGGCACGTTCTGCTACGATGCCCGCCAGGCGGTATTCCCCATTTATTTTGTGATGCGCGTGGAACGCAAAGGGCTGACCGCAGGCTACTGGAAATTCCAGCGTCCCAAGAAAGGCGTTGAGGCGGAATGGGACCCCGACGACAATAAATATAAACTCTACACGCGCTACGCCAAAGACCTCTCCGGCGATGACATCGGCGCATGGTTCAGTTTCGATGCCGCAAAAGGCGAACAGGTGGAGGTGCGCATGGGCGTATCATTCGTCAGTATCGAAGGGGCGCGGCGCAATCTTGAAGCCGAACTTGCAGGCAAGACGTTCGACCAAGTGCGTGCTGAGGCTGAGGGTAAATGGAACGAAGACCTTTCGCGCATACTCGTAGAGGGCGGCACGGAGGAAGAAAAAACCGTGTTCTACACCGCGCTCTATCATCTGCTCCTCCACCCCAACATCTTGCAGGACACCGACGGTCGTTATCCCATGATGGAAGGCGACGGCATCGGCACGGTGCCTGCCGGGCGCAACCGCTACACCGTGTTCTCCCTGTGGGACACCTATCGCAACGTCCACCAGTTGCTCTCGCTCGTCTACCCCGAACGGCAGGCCGACATGCTGCGCTCCATGACGGGCATGGCAAGCGAATGGGGCTGGCTGCCCAAATGGGAACTCTACGGCCGCGAAACGTTCACGATGGAAGGCGACCCCGCCATTCCCGTCTTGGCTGACAGTTATCTCAAAGGCCTGCGTGATTTCGACGTTGAGGCTGCCTACGCCGCCGCCCGCCGCAGCGCCCTCACGCCGGGCAAGGAAAATCCCATGCGCCCCGACAACGACGACTACATGCGTCTCGGCTACGTGCCCCTCAGGAGCGAGTTCGACAATTCCGTGAGCCACGCCCTCGAATACTACGTGGCCGACAATGCCCTCGCCCTTTGGGCTAATGCTTTGGGCAAGGCCGATGATGCCCGGCTCTTCCGCCAACGTGCCCTCGGCTGGCGCAAATATTTCAGTGCCGAGTACGGCACACTGCGCCCCCTGCTGCCCGACGGCACGTTCCTCACGCCCTTCAATCCCCGACAGGGTGAGAACTTCGAGCCAAGTCCCGGTTTCCACGAGGGCAATGCCTGGAATTACACGTTCTATGTGCCGCACGACATTGACGGACTTATAAAACTTATGGGCGGCGCAAAGAAATTTACCGCCAATCTGAAAGCCATTTTTGACAAGGGGCTTTACGACCCCGCCAATGAGCCAGACATCGCCTATCCCTACCTCTTCTCGCGCATCAAGGGCGAGGCATGGCGCACGCAAGACCTCACGCGCAGCCTGCTCCGCAAGCATTTCACCACCCAGCCCGACGGTATTCCAGGCAACGACGACACGGGCACCATGTCGGCTTGGGCCATCTTCTCGATGATAGGTTTCTATCCCGACGTGCCGGGCGACCCGTCCTACACGCTCACCGCCCCCGTGTTCTCTCGCGTCACCCTGCACCTCGACCCCGCGCTTTGCGGCGGCAGGGAGCAACTCGTCATCACCGCTCCGGGCGCTTCTTGGACCGACACGCGCCACATCTCCTCCGTGCGCCTCGGTGGTAAGCCCCACAAAGGTTTCCGCCTCACCCACAAGCAACTCACGGAGGCGGGCACGCTCGCCTTTGAACTGTCGGGTAAATGAGTGCCGCGGCGGGCCAGTCCCCTGATACATATTAATTAAATTCTTAAAACCTCAGACGCTATGAACAAAAAACTAATCCTTCTCTTGTTCCTGCTCACGGCGGGGCTTCCGGTGCCTGCGCAGATTTCTTCCCTTGAAGAACTCTCCAACAACAAGGCATACACGCTCTACAACCCTTATTTCACCACCTATGCCGTGTATAATGCCGCAGCCAACCCCGACCTCGTGTGGGCGGCAGGCATGACCAATCCCAACGGCAGCGTTTCCAAAGACTCCTATGCGCTGCCCGTTGACCTCACCGACGCTTCCAGCAGTTGGATGATAGTAAACTTTCGGGGCAAATGGTACGTTTACAACATAGGGGCTGAAAAGTTCCTCGCCGTGGGCCATACCCCCAACAACCCCTCTACGGCCTCTGCCAAGATGCAGGCCACGCCCGTTGCCGTGGAGTTTGCCAAAAACGGCGAAGGCTTCTCCCTCTGCTCCTATCCCGGCAACCTCCACTACCTCTGCGCCGCGCCGCAGCTGCCCTATCCCGTCAGCATTTGGAACGCCGCCGACAATGGCTCTACATGGGTTATCTCCGAAAATGAGAACGTTGCGCCCGACAGCGCCGCCTGCTTCGGCAAACTCGAAGAGGCCTTCCCCGAACAAGTTGCCCTTAGCATCGACACCCGTCACGGCTACATTTGGAGCAGCGCAGAAGGGGGTGCCATGCCCAATAGCACCGCCAAGGGGCGCGACTTCACTTTCTATGCCACCTCGCAGGCCGGTTGGCATTGTCCCGAAGGGCTGCTTGTGCGCTGCGGCGAAAATGAGTGGAAAAAGGAGGTCCTTCCTTGGACCGACGTTACCGAAATAACGATTGCCGGCGAATACATTACTGACTCCGTATTTATTTCCGGCGAATGGCAGCGCGACGACACCAACGAGGCGGCCCGCGTGCTGGTGTTCAGCGATGAGTTCGACGGCACCGGCGAGCCCTCCGGCGAATGGTGGAAGCGCACGGAACGCCAGGGGGCTACCTGGAACCGCTGGTGCTCCAACTCCCCCCTCGTGGTCTACTGCGCTGACGGCGCATTGCATTGCCTTGCTATCCCCAACCCCGACAAGGAGGCCGACCCCGCCGAAATGCTCACGGGCGGCATCAAGACGCAGGGCAAGTTCGACTTCAAGTGGGGCAGGGCAGAGGCGCGCATCAAGACCACCCAGCACATTGGCAACTTCCCCGCCTTCTGGATGATGCCCACCGACAACAGCCTCGGCTGGCCCAACAATGGCGAAATAGACATTTGGGAAACCATCGATACTGAAGACCGCGCCTATGGCACTGTCCACACCAACTGGACCTATAATCTGAAAAAAGGTGGCAATAGCCGCTATATGGAGGGCTTGGACTACGATTATTGGCACATCTTCGCCGTGGAATGGGACGCCACGTCCATCACTTGGTATGTTGACGGCAAGAAGATGTGGAGCTATCTCAAGAGCACCAATCAGAGCGAACTCAAAGATGGTCAGTGGCCCTTCGATGCCCCGTTCTATCTCATTCTCAATCAGAGCGTGGGCAGCGGCGCGTGGGCCAAGCCTGCCGACACTAGCTTCACTTACGAAACGCAGTTTGACTGGGTACGCGTCTACCGCAAGCAAGAAGACATTTTAGGAATCAGTGACGTGCACCGCGCGGACGCTTCGTGCACCCCCTCCGCTTGTTACGACCTCAGTGGCAGGCTCTTGACCCGTGCGCCCAAGCAAGGGGTCTTTATTCAGAATGGCAAACTAATCATGCGATAAGTACGTTAGGGAAACAATAAAAGCCCTGCCAGGATGTTTGCATACGTCTTGGCAGGGCTTCTTTATATGCCTAAGATTGCTGTTTAGTAGGGGCGTTCAGCAGAACTCCCGCCAACGTTCTGCTCTGCGCTCGTTTGCACGACATTCAACCGGGCGTTTTGCCAAACGCCCCTACTCGTTAATACTTTATCGCATATTCAACAAATTTGCTTTATCCAACCGAACCTACACGTTAATACAGCAAAACGTCGGCGCACTGCTTTCGGTGCGCCGACGTTTTTATTGATGTTTATTAGAGAGTCTTGATTTATTATTCCTCAATCACTCTTTTCTTGCCGAGGGTGCGGTAAGCGATAGGAGCGGCAAGGAAGATGGACGAGAGCGTGCCGAACACAACGCCGAGAATCATGGCGAAGGAGAACGAGCGGATGCTGTCGCCGCCGAGGAAGAAGATGCAGAGCAACACGAGGAGCGTCGTGGCGGAGGTCACGAGCGTACGGGCCAAGGTGCTGTTGAGCGACTCGTTGAAGAGGCGCATCGTGGCGCGCTTCGGATAGAGGCCGAGGTTCTCGCGGATACGGTCGAACACTACCACCTTATCGTTGATCGAGTAACCGATAGCCGTCAGCACGGCACCGATGAACGTCTGGTCCACTTCGAGCGAGAAGGGTACCCAGCCCCAGCAGATGGAGTATGTGCCGAGGATCAGCAGGGTGTCGAAGCAGAGGGCTACGACGCTGCCCACGGAGAATGCCACGTTGCGGAAGCGGATAAGGATGTAGAGGAAGATGGCCACAAGCGAGAGCAGTACGGCGATGACGGCGCTCTTTGCCATGTCGGCTGCAACGGAAGGACCTACCTTCTGTGCCGATATGATGGAACCGCCGGCGTGGTTGTCGCGGTCGATAAACGTAGCGTAGTCGGCCTTGATGAGGTTCTGCTCGTGCAGGGCATCGTAGATGAATTTCTCTACTTCCTGGTCGATATTTTCTGAATCGTCGTCGATGCGATAGTTCGTGGTGAGGCGCACGGCTTCGTTGTTGGTCGTGGTAATGGCAATTGCGCTGACGGTTGCTTCAGCATCCTTGGCCTGTACCTTTTCGGCCACGGCTGCACGCACCTGCTCGGGCGTTACGCCTTTCTGCTCAAACTCAATCACGTAGTTGCGGCCGCCGGTGAAGTCGATACCCTTCGAAAGTCCGCGAATGCCGAGGAAGGCAATGCAAACGGCTGCAGCCACGAGGAAGATGGTGATAGAGCCTTTGGCCTTTTCCATGAAGCGCACGCTGGCGTTTTTCATGAAGTTGCGGCTGAGGGCGGTGGTGAAGGTGATGCCGAGCCACTTGTCGCGGTTGTGGAAGTGTTCGTAAACCATACGCGTCATCCAAACTGCGGTGAAGAACGAGGCGCAGATACCGATGCCGAGCGTGAGGGCGAAGCCTCGGATGGGACCCGTGCCGAAGTTATAAAGGATGATGGCGGTAATGATTGACGTGAGGTTGGAGTCGAAGATTGCGGAGAAGGCGTTGCCGTAACCGTCGGCAAGTGCCGTCTTGATGTTCTTGCCGGCAGCAAGTTCTTCCTTTGTGCGCTCATAAATCAGCACGTTGGCATCGACTGCCATACCGAGCGAAAGCACCATACCAGCGATGCCGCTCATCGTGAGAGCCGCCTGGAAGGAAATGAGCACGCCGAAGGTGAAGAAGAAGTTGAGCAAGAGGGCGCAGTTGGCCACCATGCCGGGGATAAAGCCGTAGAAGGCGCACATGAAGATCATCAGCAGTACGAATGCCACTACGCAAGCCGTGAAACCGGCGTTGATAGAAGCGGCACCGAGGCTCGGGCCAACGGTTTCTTCCTGCACAATCTTGGTGGGCGCGGGCATCTTACCGCTCTTGAGCACGTTGGCGAGGTCGCGCGTGTCGTCGGTGGTGAAGTGACCCGAAATCTGCGACTGTCCGCCGGTGATTTCCGTCTGCACCACGGGGGCGCTATATACTACGTCGTCGAGCACGATAGCCACGCACTTTTTGAGGTTCTTCTTCGTGAGGGCAGCCCAGTCGCGCGAGCCGTTGGTGGTCATCGTCATCGAAACGATGGGGTTGTGGTGCTGGTCAAAGTCGTCCTTGGCATCGGCAATCACGTCGCCCGACATAGAGGGCTTGCCGTTTTCTGCTTTCAGGGCGTAGAGTTCAAAGATAGGTGCCTTGAAACTTTCGGAGGGCTTCACGCTCCAGGCGAAATGCACGTCGGCGGGCAGTGTGCCCTGTGCAGCTTCGCTGTTGAGCATGGCGTTGACTTCGGCCGTGTCGGCAGCGAGTGCCATACCCACGATGCAGCCTTGCGGAGAAACAATGGGCTGACTGCCTGCGCTCTGCATCAGTTTGGCGAAGAGCGGATGGCGGGCGGCGGCATCGGCAGCAGCTTTCTCTTGCACGCTCTTGGCGGAGGCAGAGTCGGCAGCGGTCGTGTCGGCGGGGGCTGCACCCTTGGCGAGGCGGTTGTCTACCTCAACCAACGCAGGTTGCAGTTCGTTGAGCGTATAAGTTTCCCAGAATTCGAGGTTGGCGCTTCCCTGAAGCAGTTTGCGCACGCGCTCCGGCTCCTTGATACCCGGCATTTCCACCATGATCTGACCAATCTGGCCTTTGCCGTGCAGCACCTGGATGTTGGGCTGAGCCACACCGAAGCGGTCGATACGCGAGCGCACCACCTTGTTAGAGTTTTCAACGGCGGCTGCAACTTCTTCGGCGAGCACTTTCTTCACCTCGTTGTCCGTAGAGTTGTAGGAGATATTCTTTTCCTTGAGCTTGGAGGCAAAAACGCCGCCGAGGCGGTTTTCGCCGTTCTGCTTCTGATAGACGGAAACGAAGATGTCCACGAAGTCGGCGCTTTCCTTCTTGGCCTGCTCGCGTGCATCGGCGAGTGCCTTGGCGAAGGCGGGTTCGCTGGCGCTTTCACCGGCGAGGCTCTTCACCACGTCGGGCACGCTCACTTCGAGGATAACGTTCATACCGCCTTTAAGGTCGAGGCCGAGACCGATTTGCAGTTCCTCGCATTCTTTGAGTGTTTTCCAGTTCAGGAACACCTTCTCGTTTCGCATGGAATCGAGGTATGCGCTGCCGTCTTTGCCTTGCGCCGTGAGCTCGGCGGCTTTCTTCTCGTAGTGGCTTGTTACGGCCGAGAACGAGAGATAGAAAAGGCAAATCAAAGTCAGCAACACTGCAATTACTTTAACAAATCCTTTGTTTTGCATTGTGTGTGATTGGGGTTGTTTTTATTGTTATTATTATTAATATTGTATACCTCTTAAAAGTTTACAAGGCGATTTGACGTGCAAATATACGGCATTTTTTCTGAATATGTGGCTTTTCCCCTTGTTTTTGGGCAGATAATGGCGTTTTTCGTGGTCGGCGGGTGCTTAGAAAGCCCTTTTATCTTACTTTTCGGGCATAAAAAAAGGGATACCTCTGTATCCCAACCTTGTTAACCTTAAATCTAATACTATGAAAAACACGATGCAAAGGTAAGGGCTTTTCCTATTGCCTGCAAGCCTTTTCCCGGAAAAGTGCACTTGCGTAAGTGTTTTTTAATATATGATGCGCAGAATGTCACGTTTGCTTTGCAAAATCGGGCTTTTTGTCAGATGTTGCTGGGGCAGGCGCAAAAAAAGAAGCCTCGCGGACCGAGGCTTCCCAGTTATGGTGTGCATTCAGGCTATATCAAGATGCCCTTAGTCTTTGAAAATAAGCACGCCGATGGTGGTGAGGAACGAGGCGATGCTGATCCACATGCTTATCTGTCGGATACTGTTGTCGTTGTTGGTAGACTGTCCCACGCGCATGCGGTTCGGCTCAACATATACTATATCGTTCTGTTTCAAGTAATATACGGGCGAACTCATGATGTTCTTCGAGCGGATATCGAGGTAGTACGACTTCGTTTCGCCACCCTCTTGGCGCAGCACGAGAATGCGGTCGCGACGCCCCTGAATGGTGAGGTCGCCTGCCAGGCCAAGGAGTTCGGTAATTGACATCTGGTCACGCGAAAATTCATAGCGTCCGGGATTTTTCACCTCACCCATCACCGTAACGTATTGGCTGTAAGGCGTAACCGTCACAATGGCGTCGTTGAGGATACCGTTGCGGAAGAGCGACTGAATGCGTGCCTGGGCTTCCGAGCGCGACAGTCCGCCGATTTTCTGCTTGCCGATAGAGGGGATTTCCACGTCTCCGTTTTCGTCCACAGTGTAGAGTGCCACCTGATTGTTGGAGCTGCGGGCGGTAGTTGCGCCCACCTGCTGCGTTATTACCGGCAGGTTGTAACGCGCCACGTGTTCGGGCGTGGCGGCAGAGCTGACAATGATTGACACCTTGTCACCCGGCTGGAATTTAATGGTCTCAAGAAGTTTCGTGGGTATGGTCTCGCCGTTGGCAAGGTCTTGGAAATAAAGTACTTTTTCCTTTGTGCGGCAGCCCGTGAGGCAGAGCGTTGCGGCGAGAAGCAAGAAAACGATTTTTTTCATATTCGTTCATTAAAATGATTATCATATAAGAGCACTGCTGCAAAAGTAGTATAAATATTTGAGGCGTAAAAGTTTGTTTGAAGATTTATTAATTTTTCTTTGTCATATCTGCCACGATTTTCATAGTGGCGATGCAGAATAGCCTGCTCCGAGGCCGTGGCAACCAAGTGCGCTGGCAATCCACATTATCCCCTTGTTTTTTTTACGGGATGTACAGATAGTTTTTATTCGCTTGCTGAAATTTTTTCCTTCCTCCTTGAAAGTTTTTGTTATAAACTTTGTAACGCTTGTTACAAAGTTTGTAATACGTGTTACAAAGCTTGTAATATGTGTTAGCAAGTTTGTAACAAACTTTTTCTGTGTAGATAATGAAAAATATCACGGACTTAGGAAAAATTTTCTCCAAGCAAATAAAAAATGTCTTATAGAAAGCCGCACGCTTCTGCACTGATAATCGTCCGTTTTCAGTAGTCGTGTTCTCGTCAGCGGTGGCAAAATTCCGCCTTTCGGCGGTTCTTTAGTAAGAAAATAGCGGATAACGCGCCTAAATTCGTAACTTTGCGCTGATTATGCCGTAGTAAGCCCGGCGCGAAGCGGGAGGGCGGCGCAAGAAGCATACACAATATTATATATATACATGGCACAGGAAGACGTATTCAAGAAAATCGTGTCGCACTGCAAGGAATATGGGTTTGTATTTCCTTCGAGCGACATTTACGACGGTCTCGGCGCAGTCTACGACTACGGACAGAACGGCGTGGAACTGAAAAACAACATCAAGCAATACTGGTGGCAGGCTATGGTGCTGCTCCACGACAACATCGTGGGCATCGACGCCGCCATCTTCATGCACCCCACCGTTTGGAAAGCAAGCGGACACGTGGATGCCTTCAACGACCCCCTCATCGACAACCGCGACTCTAAAAAGCGCTACCGCGCCGACGTACTGATTGAGGATCAAATCGGCAAGTACGAGGAGAAGATTGAAAAAGAAATCGCCAAGGCACGCAAACGCTTTGGCGAGGCGTTCGACGAGGCGCAGTTCCGCGCCACCAACGGCCGCGTGCTCGAGCAGCAGGCCAAGCGCGACGCGCTGCACGAGCGTTACGCGCAGGCGATGAACGACATGAACCTCGAAGAACTGAAGCAAATTATTCTCGACGAGGAAATCGTTTGCCCCATCTCCGGCACGCGCAACTGGACCGACGTGCGCCAGTTCAACCTCATGTTCAAAACGGAAGTCGGCTCGACGGCCGACGGCGCTTCCACCATTTACCTGCGTCCCGAAACGGCGCAAGGCATCTTCGTGAACTACCTCAACGTGCAGAAGACCGGCCGCATGCGCCTGCCCTTCGGCATCGCCCAGATCGGTAAGGCCTTCCGCAACGAAATCGTGGCGCGGCAGTTCATCTTCCGCATGCGCGAGTTCGAGCAGATGGAGATGCAGTTCTTCGTAAAGCCCGGCACCGAGCTCGACTGGTTCAAGAAATGGAAACAGACGCGCCTCAACTGGCACCTCGCCCTTGGCTTCGGCAACGAAAACTATCGCTTCCACGACCACGAAAAGCTGGCGCACTACGCCAACGCCGCCTCCGACATCGAGTTCCACATGCCCTTCGGGTTTAAGGAGGTGGAAGGCATACACTCACGCACGAATTTCGACCTCTCGCAGCACGCGAAATATTCGGGCAAGAAAATCGAATACTTCGACCCCGAGACCAACGAGAGCTACACGCCGTATGTCATCGAGACGAGTATCGGCGTAGACCGCATGTTCCTCTCCGTGATGTGCCACAGCTTTGAAGAAGAAAAACTCGAAAACGGCGAGACGCGCACCGTGCTCCACCTGCCCGCAGCCCTTGCGCCTACAAAACTGGCCATCATGCCGCTCGTCAAGAAAGACGGCCTGCCCGAAAATGCACGCGAGATTATGGACAGCCTCAAGTTCCACTTCAAGTGCGCCTACGACGAAAAGGACTCTATCGGCAAGCGCTACCGCCGCCAGGACGCCGTGGGCACGCCTTTCTGCATCACCGTCGACCACGACACGCTCAACGACAACTGCGTCACCCTGCGCGACCGCGACACGATGAAGCAGGAACGAGTGAGCATCGACCGCCTGCGCGCCCTGATTGAGGACAAAGTGTCGATCACCTCCCTGCTGAAAAAGAATTAGCCAATTATTTTTACTCCCCCGACCCAATGAAACTTACCGCCACACTGCTGCGGCCCATCATGTATGCTTGCCTTGCGCTGCTCGCTGCCGCCGCGCTCGCTTCGTGCGAAGAAACGGAACAAACCAATACGGAGTACGACGATTGGTGCAATCGCAACAACGCTTACTTCGCGGAGCGTATGGCAGAAGCCCGAACCGCCGTGGCGCAGGCCAAGGCGGCGTATGGCGACGATTGGGAGGCACATTGCGACTGGCGCACGTTTCGCAGCGCGGCAAAAGCCACCGACCCCGCAGCCCCGGCAGCCGTGACCGACTCCATTTGCTGCAAGGTCATCGACAGGGGCACGGGCACGGGTTTCCCTTTCAGCACCGACTCGGCGCGCGTGAACTACGTGGGCAGGCTGATGCCGTCGGCCTCCTACGTCAATGGCTATGTGTTTGACCACTCCGGGCTTTATGCCACCGACGACTACGTGTTCAATCCCGACCTCTCCACGCCCGCGCGTTTGCTTGTAAGTTCCACGGTAGACGGGTTCGCCACGGCCGTGCAGCACATGCGTATAGGCGACCGCTGGAAAGTGTTTATCCCTTGGCAGCTCGGTTATGGCGCAACGGAGAAGAACTCAATTCCCGCCTATTCAACGCTCGTGTTCGACTTGCAGCTCAAAGGCTTCGCCCGCGCAGGATATGCCACGAAGTAAGCGAGAGGTGCTGCATGATTGATATTGCGTTGCTTATTGCCAGTGCTTTTAAGGAGTAATCGCATTAACCTTATTATGAAAATCATAGATTTGGGAGCAAGCAGCTCCGTGATAAACTGCTTCATGGCGCAGCTGCGCGATGTGAACGTGCAGGGCAACCGCACGCTGTTTCGCAACAACTTGAAGCGCATCGCCCACGCCATGGCTTACGAGCTGAGCCGCACGCTCGCGTATTCGCCCAAGGCTGTTCAGACGCCGCTGGCGCAGGCCTCGGTGCCGACTTACGACGACCGCATCGTGGTGGGCACGGTGTTGCGTGCCGGTCTGGCGTTTCACGAGGGTTTCCTCGACGTGTTCGACGGGGCGGACGCCGCTTTCCTCTCTGCCTATCGCGATGAGGGCAAGGCCGAGGATATCAAGATACACATAGAATATATTGCCGCGCCGCGCCTCGACGGCAGCACCTTCCTGCTCGTAGACCCCATGCTTGCCACGGGCGGCAGCCTCGAACTGGCTTACCGCGCTTTCCTATCGAAAGGCACACCTGCCAAGCTCCACATCTGCTGCGCCATAGCCTCGCGGCAGGGCATCGAGCGTTTGCAGCGCGCCTTCCCCGGCGATGACGTGACGCTTTGGGCGGCGGCGATTGATCCCGAACTCAACGACCGCGCCTACATCGTGCCCGGTCTCGGCGATGCGGGAGACCTGTCGTTCGGGGAGAAAATATGATTTGGAGAAGTATGTGATTTTGGGAATTTCGCCAAAATCCTCCTTAAATTTGCGGGGTAAACTTTATGGCTTAACCTCCAAATCTATCAATTATGTTACGCAGATTTTCTAAATCCATTTTGTTCGCGCCCCTGCTTTCATTGCTCTTCGTGGGATTTGTAGTTAGTTGCGGTGATGATGATGACAAGGAAGATGTGCAGACTTCTTCCTCAAATCAAGACAACGGGAATTCTGACAAAGTTTATACCGTCAACGGCGTTTCGTTTAAGATGATAGCCGTCAAAGGTGGCACGTTCACTATGGGGGCAAGCTCGGAGCAAACGGGAGCTTACTCAGACGAGGCGCCCACGCATAGTGTTACGCTCAGCGACTATTACATCGGCGAAACGGAGGTGACGCAGGAACTATGGTCTGCCGTTATGGGCGGCAACCCTTCGAACTTTACGGGCAACATGCAGCGCCCCGTGGAAAAGGTTTCATGGAACGACTGCCAAACCTTTATCTCCAAGCTCAACGAACTGACGGGCGAGACTTTCCGCCTGCCCACAGAGGCGCAATGGGAGTATGCCGCCCGTGGCGGCAATCAGGCTCAGGGACGATTGTATAGCGGCAGCAATACTATTGACGACGTAGCCTGGTATACTTCCAATTCTTCCTCCACCACGCACCCCGTCAAGACGAAAGCCCCAAACGAACTGGGCATCTACGACATGAGCGGCAACGTCTGGGAATGGTGTTCCGACTGGTACGGCTCTTATTCTTCTGCCGCGCAGACCGACCCGACCGGGCCTTCTACAGGCTCTTTCCGCGTTTACCGTGGCGGCAGCTGGTTCAGCAGCGCATCGTACTGCCGCGTTGCTAATCGCAGCAGCTACACGCCCACGTTTAGCGACTTCAACCTCGGCTTGCGCCTCGCCCATTTGTTTGACATCAAAAAATTAAAAAGCAATACAATTCAATATGTCGTGGCGCAGGCATTATAATGTCTGCGCCACGACTTTTTGAAATGCGCGTTGTAGAATAAGGCAAGACATAAGGTATCACGAGTAGGGGCGTTCTGCAGAACGCCCGGAGAATGGTTGACTGATTGATGTTTGCTTGGTCGTCGTATGCTGATGGCGTTCAGGCGAGCACTTTACCGTTTTGGGCTCGGGGCGGGCGTTCTGCAGAACGCCCCTACTTGCAGCTCACTTATATCACCTTTGGACAAAACATCAGGCAGAGAGTCTTTGCTCCCTGCCTGATGTTTTTCTTTTTCCTAATAGTGCTTTGATACTACCAGAACGGTTATTCATTGCCCTCTACTGTCAATGCCTTTCTCGGCGCACGCTATATCCGCCGCCGGAGCGCGAGGAGGTAGAAGGTTTGCGCGTTTTGGGCGTCTTGGCTTTCTTTGTGGAGGTCGATTTGCTGCTTGCGGATTTAGAAGATGATTTCGAAGAGGAGGACGATTTGCTGCTGACGCTTGAGCGGCGCGAGGTGGAAGAGGTGCGGCGGCGCGGCGATTTGGGTGCTTCGCTGGCTTTTGCACCGGTTGCCACGTCAGCAGAGTCGGCTGCGAGTGCAATCTTTACCGTGTCGGGTGCCACGGAGTCTTTGCCCCATACGTGGCGGTCGAAGTCGTCGAGTTCCTTCTCAATCCTTGCCTGTTCTTTTTTCATGGCCGAGTCCTCGGTGCAATAGTTGGCGAGGATGCGGTCTTGCAGGTTTACGGTCTTGTAGATGTCGCCCTCGTAGCGGTTGAGCGTAAAGAAGTCGTCGGCCGACATCATGGCGGCGTTGTTGAGGTTGCTGCCCATGAGCATGAGTTTGCCGAGATAGGGCGCAACGTCGTCCATCTTCACCCAAAACATGGGGTACTGCGAGTCTGCACCGCCGAAATCGTCGCCGCGCTTGAGCACGGGGCAGAGGGCTGTGACCTTCTTGCGGATCGTGGCGGTGTGCTGGTCGAAGTAGGTGCTTTCCTTAATGAAATATACCTTTACCTCGTCGGAAGGCAGGTCGCTGTCGGTGACGCGGATTTTGCCGTCCTTCTGCTCGTAGAAGATGTGGTAGCGGTCCATGAGCGCCTTGGCCTTGACGATGTTTTTCTCCGAGAAGTCCTCGTTGCCGTCGAGTTTGTAGTCGTAAGCCTTCACCTGTCCGCGCAGCAAGAGTTTGAAGAGGTAGGTGAAGAGGTTTTCGCGGCCGTCGGTAGGCGTTGTGGGATAGTAGAGCGGGGCGTTGGCGTCCTTTGTGAGGTCGAGGGAGCGATAGATGTCACGCCGCCACGACACGTCTTCGGGCATTGCCGCCGCTGTGGGGAAGTCGCGATAGGCAGAACCTTTGGGCGCGGATTGCGTGGCCGTCTGTTCCTTGTTTTCGGCCGCCTTGCGGCGTGCGGGCGGCTGCGCCACGGCTGCGAGGGTGCAGGTGCAGGCGAGGACAAACGCGAAGAGCGTGCGGCTGTTATGGGATAAGAGGGAATACATATTATATATATTTGAGATGTTCTTTTAGTAAACAAGTAGACCAGTATACGAGTAAACGAGTTTTTGAGTAAACGCGTCAACTAATTCAATTCACGATTACTTCCAAGGCTTGCGGCAGGGTGCGGGCTATGCCGTCGGGACCGATGACGTGCACGTTGGTGATGTAGAAGCGCGAGCCACGGCGCGTTTCGCGCATAAGGGAGCGTTGGTTCTCGCTGAATGCTGCCCCGTTGGACGTTTCGGGGCGGGCATTGCCCATGCGGTCGAAGAACACGGTCTCGAAACTCTGCACCTTGAAGGGAATGTTGAGCAAGCCGTCGTCGATGGCCGCGCCGATGCCCGGAGCGCCGAGCAGCGTGCCCTTGGCGATTTTGCCGCCCTTGAAGTTGTCGTCGCCCACGCGGATATAGGCCGTGGGGTCGGGCAGTTTGCGCACCTTGAAGGTGAACACGCCCATGGTTTGCTGCTTGCCGTTGACCACGCCCGTCACGGTGAACGTAACGTCCTGTCCCACGGCTGCGGGCTTGGCGATGTATTTGCCTTTGCCCTTCGGAGTGAGCTTCCCGCCTGCCATGGCGAGGCTGATCTTGTCGGGCGAAACGCCGCTGGCACTTACGCTCACGGGGTTCTCAAAACCGGCATAAAGCACGTTCATGAGGTCGGCGGCAACGGTGGCGCCCATAGGCGGCGCGATGACGTTGTATTTCTGCACGAAGTCGCGGCGTATGATTTCGCCTGCGGCGTTGGGCATCATGATGTAGCCGTTGAAGGAGTATTCGCCGGGCGAGCCTACGGTGAAGTTGTAAGAGCCGTCCTCGGCAATGCGCTTGCCGTTCACGTAGATTTCGGGGCGCTGCGTGGTGTCGACCGCCGCCATGAAGATGTGCGAGCGGAACGTCTCGCCGGGGAAGAGCGTTGTGGCCTCGGGGAGGCAGTAGGCGTTGAGCTCGTTCACGCGGATATCCTTGATGTCGATGTTGGAGACGAGCGTGTGGAGCACCTCGTTCTCGGCCTTGCGCACGTCGCTTTGCAGTTTGGCGAGCATCGTGACAGCGGCGATGGCGGGCATTTGCTCAAACATGTATTGCTCCCAATTCTTGCCGATGTTGTCCTCGCCGCCCGGCACATCGGTGGAAAGGTTGGAGGCGAGAATGGCGCGCTGGCGCGGGTCGGTGACATATTGCAGCACGGTGGTGCGGAATTTCCCGATCTCGTCATAGAGCTTGCGCCCGTAGCCTTTCACGGGGGCGAGCATGATGCGGCTGGAAGCCTCGAGGTCTTCCTTGTTTTGCAGGTCGTCGGGGTTGCCGTGCTTGCCGTCGGCCTCGCGGGCAATGGCAACGCGCAGGCGTTCGGCGAGGTTGTAGAGCGAGTCGGCGGAGGTCTTCACGATGTGCGCCTTGTCGAACCACGGCTTCACCTTTTCAGGGTTGGCGGCCAGTTGCTGCTTGATGTCTTCGTATAGGGCAAGGTTCTCCTTCATGGCGTTGTCGGTGGTGCGCAGCAGGCTGTCGCTGATGAGCGTGAAGCCTTTGAGCACATCGTTCGACACGTTGAGCGCCAGCATGGCCAAAAGGACGATATACATGAGGTTAATCATCTTTTGGCGCGGAGATACCGGTCTTTTCTTTACTGCCATTACAGGATGTGGTTTTAATTATTGTTGGCGGAGTTGCCGGCAGCCTGTGCGCCGCGCATGTTCACCGTGAGTGCCTCTATCATGCGGCCGTAAACGCCGTTGAGTTCTTCGATTTGCTGTGCGAGGCGGTTGGTCTGCTCGTTGATTTGCTCGATGGTACCCACTTGCAGGCTGATGCCTTTGAGGTGGAGTTCGTACACCTTGTTGATGCCCGTGAGCGTGCGGCTGAGGTTTTCCATTTCCTCGCTGTCGCGCGTGAGTTTCGCGCTCTGCTCGTCCACTTTCGCGAAGGTTTCGGAGAGCAGGCGCAGTTTGTCGATATAAGTCTGCGTGGCCTCTTCCATTTCGGGCGAGAGGGCGGCCTGTGCGCGGCGCAGCAGTTCGTCGTTGGCTGCGCGGATAATGGCGGCCAGGCGTTGCGCCTCGTTTTCGAAGGGCTCGTCGCCCTGCGGCGTGTTGAGCGCGATGGCTTCGCGGGCAGCCTGCACAATGTCGGGCTGCTGCGGCGTTGCTTCTGCGGGCGAACCGGTCTGCTGCGAGCCTGTGCCGCCTGCCACGATGATGGTGCCGCCGCCTGTGCCGCCGCCGATCACTACGCCGCCGCCTCCGACGGGCTGGCTTTCGGCGCGGAAGGTTTCGCCTTCGCTGTCGGGTTCGTTGATTTCATCATCATCGCCGATGCCCATGCGGTCGGCAATCTCTTCGTCCGTCTCATAATCGGGCGGGAGTTCCTTGCCCACCTCGTTCTTGTCGAACGGGCGGTCGAAGGCGGCGAGGAAGAACACCACGACCTCCGTGCCCATACCGATGAACAGCATGAAGTTGCCGCCCGGCAGGTGCGTGAGTTTGAAGAGTGCGCCGAGGATAACGATCGATGCACCCCAGCTGTATGCGTAGTTAAGGAAGGTCTGTCCCGGCACGCTGTCCATCCAGTGTTGCAGGCGTACCACAATATTTATTTTCTTGGACATAATGGGTAGAGAATTATATCTTTATTTATTCTTCTTGCGCCCGCTGTTTACGGTGCTGGTGGTAGTGGCTTTGGAGCGCACGCAGCGGAAGCCAATGTAGGAGCGCGGCTGGTTTTGGTATTCTGCCGTGCGCCATGCCGAGCGGATAACGGAGAAGGGGTCTTTCCATGAACCGCCGCGCACGGTTTTGCGCTTCAGCAGATAGGGGTCTTCCTTCGCGGCGTTGTAGCGCAGTTCGGGGTTGAGGTCGGCCATGGCCTGCACGCCTGCTTCCGTGTAGACCGTGCTGGTCCATTCCGCCACGTTGCCCGCCATGTCGTAAAGGCCGTTGGAGTTAGCCCCGTAGATGCCAGTGCGCGAGGTGATGAGGTTGCCGTCCTCGGTGTAGTTGCCCTTGTCGGGCTTGAAGTTGGCAAAGTAGCAGCCCTGCTCGCTCTTAGTTTCGTTGCCCTGCCACGGGAAGGGGTTGCCCTCCTTGCCGCGTGCGGCATATTCCCACTCTATTTCAGTCGGCAGGCGATAGCGCTGAATGAAGCGCGCCTGCGGCCCCATGCCTTTCAGCAAGTATTCCGTGCGCCATGCGCAGAAGGCCTGCGCCTGCTCCCACGTAACGCCCACAACGGGGTAGTCGTTGTAGACGGCCGAAGAGAAGTAGAGCTTCATGTAAGGTTCGTTGTTGGCGTTGGGGAAATCGTTTACCCAGCATGTGGTGTCGGGATAGACGCGCACGATATAGGTGTTGAGGAAATCGTAGAGCGAAGTGAGCGGACGCTCGATGGTTTGGCGCACAATCTCGCCGTTCTCGTCCACGTAGGCCGTGTCTTTGGAAATCATCACCACCTCGTCGGGGTCGGCGGGGCGGTCGGTGTTGAGGCTGCGCTCCTTAGGGTCGAGGCGATACTTGCGCAGAGCCGCCTTTTCATAGTCGAACACCTCATAGCGATAAATCATCTGCTTGGCGTCGAGCATCTTCGTGCCGTCGATGGGGTGGGTGATATAGACGCTGTTGATGGCACGCTCCTGGTCTTCCGTGGGCTTGCGCCAGGGAATGGGTTTCGTCCAGTTGAGATGGGGCTTCACGGGCTCGCCGTAGCGGTCAACCTCAATTTTGTAGGTTTCGTCGCCGCCGTAAGAGGGGTCGGCAAGGCGTTCGCGGATGATGCTGTCGCGCACCCACTCCACAAACTGGCGGTACATGGAGTTGGTCACTTCCGACTGGTCCATCCAGAAACCGTCCACGGAGATTTCCTTCGACGGCGTTGCCGTACCCCAAAGCGTATCGGGCTCTTCGAGGCCCACTTTGAGGAAACCGCGCTTTATTTCCACCATACCGTAGGGGGCAGGCTCTGTGAACGATGCCGCCCTGCTGCCCGTCACCTCGCCGCCGTTTTGCATGGCCCGGCTGTTGCCCATGCAGGCAGCGAGCAGCAGGCAGCAGGCTGCCGGCAGGAGCAGCTTCAATGTATGAATGCTTAAAGAATGTCTCATTATTTATATTGTATTGTTTTTATTCTTTGAGTAGACGAGTTGACAAGTAAACGAGTAGACGAGACAGAGCCGTTTGGCTGACTATTATTTAAGAGTAACATATCTTGTTTACTCGTTTTCTTTGAGATTTTTGCTTTGAGATTTTCGGCTGCACTCGGCATAGCCCGAACAAGTTCGGCTCTGCTCTCGCTTGCACGAAAATTTCCTCGTCTACTTGTTTGCTAAATACTTACAGATAGCGCACGCTGCGGTGCAGGTTCTTGCCTTTCTTGCCGAGGTCGAGGTCGAGGCGATAGCCGAGAGTAATCTCGTGCTGCCCCGCGCCGAAAGTCATGCCTGAGGTGTTGGCCTCGTAAGAATAACTTAAATCCACGCCGTGGAACATGCCGCCGAGGAGGAAAGTGACAGAATGGAGCGGGCTGTAACCCACGCCGCCGTAAATCCTGTTGCGCTCCTTGGCGTAGCGCAGCAGCGCGGTGATGTCGCTGCGGAAGTTTACGCCGTCGTAGCGCAATAACACAGAGGGTGCTATGTTAAAGAACGGATTTTTGGTGCGAATATTGTATCCCGCCGTAAAATTATACACCGATTTAACTTTATACTCGTTTGTCTCGCCCAGATAAACGGTCGGTGCGGTGACGTGCTGCATCGCCACTCCGGCGTACCAGCGCTTGTGTGTGTAGAAAAGCCCGACGGAGGCGTCGAACTTGGAACCCGAGAGGTCTGTGTTGGGAAATGCCGGGTCGTTGGCATCGTTAAGTTCCACCTTCGAGCCGTTAATCGACTCGTTGAGCATGTCCACCTCCGCGCCGATGCCCAAGTGCCCGCCCCAGAGTTTGAAGTGGAAGGCGTATTGCAGGCTGAAGCGCTTGTGCGAGAAGAGGCCGAACTCATCGTTTTGGAAGAGTACGCCCACGCCGTGGCGCGTCTTTTTTATGGCAAACGCCATGTCTGCCCCAGCGTACATCGTGCTGCCCGCGTCCTCGTAGCCCATGGCGTGCGTTTGGAGGGCGGCGGTGATGTTGAGCTGCGGCGTACGCCCTGCGGCGGCGGGGTTGAACTGCGTCTCCATCTGCCAGTAGTGCACAAACGAGGGGTCTTGCTGCGCCCGCAGCACGGCAAGGCCGCCCGCCGCCCACAGCAGGAGCGTCAGAAGCGAAAGGCGAAAAAGGCGATGGAGCCGATACATATTATATATGTGTGAGTTAACTAATATAGTTTTCTGCAAAGGTATATATTTTTGCTTGTTTGGCGTGTTTCTTAGCAGATAAGTTACTTTTGCGAGGGGCGCAAAAGACCCGCAAAAGGCCGGTACTTGCTGCGAGGCCTTTCTCTATAACGTAAAAAACGGACGAAAATTTTATTTTCCGGCAAATAAGGGCGCGCGGGCGGCGTTTTCGGTAAATAACAAAAAGGAAATAGATGAGTTTCAAGCAGGAAAAGCGTATTTTTGCAAAAAATATCTGCAATGAGGCACACATTATATATTATTGTCCTGTTTCTCTTTGGCAGTATCAGTGCGCAAGGGCAGGGAAGCGATGCCGAACGGTTGTTTGCTTATTTCAAACAACTTTCTGGCTTCGACAATCAGTATCCCCGCGAAAAGGTTTATTTGCATACCGACAACGATGCTTACATGGAGGGCGAGACGCTATGGTTCAAGGCCTACGTGGTGCGCGCTTCCACGCTGCGCCCCGAGCCAGTGAGCAAGGTGCTCTATGTGGAATTGCTGGACGACTGCGGGCGCATCGCCCAACGCCGCCTGTTGCGCCTTGACAGCCTCGGCAGGGCGGAGGGTGACATTGCGCTCGAACTGCCCGTGCGTGCCGGCTACTACGAACTGAGAGCCTACACCCGCGAAATGGTGAACTGGGGCGCGGAGGCCTGCTTCTCGCGCGTTATTCCCGTGTTCAGGGAAAATGACGGGGCGGCGCGGCAAGTGGATATTCCGCCCGTGGCAGACGGCAGCGACCTTGAGCGGAATACCCTGCGCCCGCAGCCCAATTCGCAAAAGGGCGGCAAACGTATTGTTTCTTTCTTCCCAGAGGGTGGCAACCGCATCGCCGGTGTGGCGCAACGCGTGGCTTTCAAGATTACAGACGGGCGCGGTCGTGCCGCAAGCGATACGTTGTTGCTTGCCGATGCTAACGGACAAGTCGTGGCTGCCGCCGCGCCGCTTCATGATGGCATGGGCATCTTCTCCCTTCCCGCCGACGCGGAGGGTTGGAAAGTGCGTGTAGGTAAGGAGGAGTATGATTTGCCCGCCCCCGAACCCGATGGGCACTACGTGCTTGAAGCGCAGCCCGACGGCAGGGGCGTGAATCTGCTCATTTCGCGTACGCCGCAATCTGCCCTTACGGCTGAGGAGCGGCTGCTCGGGCTGGCGGTGATGTGCCGGGAAAAGGTTTGTTATTTCGACACGCTGAGCATCGGGCGCGGCGAGGCAGTGGAACTGTATTTGCCAAATGCCTCCTTGCATGGCGGCGTGAACCGCATCGAACTCTTCGACCTCGCGGGCAAGAGTCTTTGCCGCCGGTTGGTGTGGCGGCAGGCGGAGGAGCGGCAACTGTCACTGACCGTGCGGCAGAATGAGGTGCAATACGAGCCGTTTGCTCCCGTTGCGTTGGAATTGGAGCTGAAAGACGCGCAAGGCCGTCCTGTGCCGCAGGCTGACTTTTCGCTGTCGGTGCGCGATGCTGAAGGCGAACTGCCGCAAGGCGCGGCGGCCACGCTCGCGGAGGATTTGCTGCTCGCCTCCGAAGTGAAAGGTTATGTTCATAGGCCGCGCCACTATTTCGAGCAGCCCGGCGATCCTGTGCGCCGCGCTGCGCTTGACCTCCTACTTATGGTGCAGGGTTGGAGTGCCACGGACTTTGAGCAGATGTGCGGCAGCCGGGAGTTTCGTCCCGAGCAACCCATTGAGGAACGCCTCACGCTCAATGGCCGCGTACTGCGCGACAACAACAAACAGCAGCCATACGCCAATATGGAGCTTAATATAAAGATGTATTCCATGCAGGGCTCGGCGTTGGAGGGCACTGCCGTAACAGATAGTGAAGGACGCTTTGCCTTCACCTCCAACGCCGACTATACGGGCGACTGGACGGCCGTGTTCACCGTGCGCAATGAAGACGGGAAGAAAAAGTGGTCGCGCCTTGCCATAGACCGCTGGTTCATGCCGCCCGCACGGGCTATTGCGCCGACGGAAACAGACATCGCCATGCCTTTGCCGGCAAATGAGGCAACAAGGATTGACGACAAAAAGATAGATACGTTTGAATGGAATGATACCATTCCGCGCCTTGTGGCGCAAGATTTGGGCGAAGCCGTTGTGACACACAAGGGGGAATATCGCGGCTTTACAGGCGGCCGTTACTCTTATCGCGGCGGTGAGGAAGCCGGTATGCGCGAAGGCATCGTGTTCTACGACATTGCCTCCGAAGTGGAGCGTACCAAAGATGCCGGGCAGTGGCCGAACTTTTTTATGGAGTTTCTTGCCGACGTGGACAGCAACATTACGCCCGAGCGCGACAACGACAACCCTTCGCTTTGCAAACTGCGCTACCGAGGTCGTGAGGCAAAGGTAATGTTCAACAACAATGACACTTACAACACAGACCTCGACGGCTTGGACATCTCAGGTGCCGAGCCTGCGCTTGCCGACCTTATGGCAGAGGAAGTGAAGTCCGTGGCTATTATGCCGAAGGAGAGCATCGCGCGCTATGCCAGCTCCGCCTTCCTCTCAAAGCTTTCTTCTAACGCAAACGACCTCCCCGACCACCTTATCAACATCTATATCGACCCGCAATTTGCCCGCTTCAAGGCGCGCAAAGGCGTGGAGACGCGCCGCGTGCAGGGCTATACGCAGCCCCGCAAGTTTTTCAGCCCGAGCTATAACGGACTGGAATTGCCCACCGATGCCGACCGCCGCCGCACGCTCTTCTGGTGCCCGTCGGTAAAGACCGATGCCGCCGGCCGCGCCTCCGCCGTATTCTTCAACAATGCCCGCAGCGGCACGCGCCTGCACATCACAGCCCGCGGCATCGCCGGAACGGGGCAGTTAGTAGACTTCGAGCGATGAAAATAAATTGCTTTCCGCTTGCTTGCAAAGCATTTTCATAGCACATATTGCGAATTATGCGTAACTTTGCAATGAATTTATAAAAGACCTTTTAGTAAACAAGTAAACGAGTATACGAGTAAACAAGACAGAATACTCATATAATATATATATCGCAAGACATTCATGTCTCGTCTACTCGTCTACTAAAAAACTCATCTAAATATTTTATCCCAACTATATATATGTACACAAATTTCCAAACTCATCTTCAGGAAGAGTTGCAAGCCATCAAGGACGCCGGGCTTTACAAGAGCGAACGGCTCATCGAAGGACCGCAGCAGGCTGCCATTAACGTAGCCAACAGCGAAGTACTCAATTTCTGCGCCAACAACTACCTTGGCCTTTCCAACCACCCCCGCCTCGTGCAGGCCGCCAAGGACATGATGGACCGCCGCGGCTACGGCATGTCGAGCGTGCGCTTCATCTGCGGCACGCAGGACACGCACAAGGAACTTGAAGCAGCCATTGCCGACTACTTCCACACTGAGGACACCATTCTCTATGCCGCTTGCTTTGATGCCAACGGCGGCGTGTTTGAACCCCTCTTCACCGCCGAGGACGCTATTATCTCCGACGCGCTCAACCATGCCAGCATCATCGACGGCGTGCGCCTCTGCAAGGCAAAGCGTTACCGCTATGCCAACGCCGATATGGCCGACCTCGAACGCTGCTTGCAGGAAGCGCAGGAACAGCGTTTCCGCATCATTGTCACCGACGGCGTGTTCTCTATGGACGGCAACGTGGCTCCCGTTGACAAGATCTGCGACCTCGCCGAGAAGTACAACGCCCTCGTTATGGTAGACGAAAGCCACTCCGCAGGCGTTGTGGGCGCAACGGGCCACGGCGTTAGCGAGTTCTTCAATACCTACGGCCGCGTAGACATCTACACCGGCACGCTCGGCAAGGCATTCGGCGGCGCAATGGGCGGCTTCACCACGGGCCGCAAGGAGATTATAGATATGCTCCGCCAGCGCAGCCGTCCCTATCTCTTCTCCAACTCCGTAGCGCCCGCTATTGTAGGCGCAGCCCTCGAAACCTTTAAGATTTTGAAAGAAAGCAACGCCCTGCACGACAAGTTGGTGGAAAACGTTGAATACTTCCGCGACAAGATGATGGCTGCCGGCTTCGACATCAAGCCCACGCAGAGCGCTATTTGCGCCGTGATGCTTTACGACGCCAAGCTCTCGCAGGTTTACGCCCAGAAGCTTCAGGAAGAAGGCATCTACGTGACGGGTTTCTACTATCCCGTAGTGCCGAAAGACCAAGCCCGTATCCGCGTGCAGATTTCTGCCGGCCACGAGCGCGAGCATCTCGACAAGTGCATCGCCGCCTTCATCAAGGTGGGTAAAGAACTCGGCGTGTTGAAATAATTTTCGCGCAATAATCATTATTACAGCAAACGCCCGGAGGAATGCCTCCGGGCGTTTGCTGTTTCTAAGCGATACCAGTCAGATACTGACGGCTCCTTCTAAGGAATTGCTGATGATTACGGCCAGCACAACGGCGGTGATGATGGCGTAGAGCCAGTCGCGCTCGCGCAGAAAGTCAAACAGCGAAAGCAGCACGCGGAGCACGGGCGTGAGGAGCAAGATGAGCACGCCGGTCTGTATCCAGCCAATAGCGGTGAAGTGGAAGAGGCCGGCGAAGATGCCGTCCCATGTGGTGTACTCGGCCGGGGCATTGCCGTAAGAGAAGTCAGAATAGTCGGGCAAAGGTTCTGAGCCGTGCTGGAAGAGATAGAGCACGCCGCCGATGAAGGCAACGAGGCACGCCGCGCTTACGCCGATGCGCAAGGTGTTGCCGATGAGGCCGCGCATATCGTGGGGAGAAGGATTTTGAGGCATAACTGTATATCTGATTATTGAGATAGAGTATTTAGAAGGTATGGTCTCTATGGTTTTTATGATTTTCAGGAGCGTGATTTAGAACTTTCCCGTTGCGCCTTGGTAAATCATATTGGCTGCAACCATAAGGATAACGATGCAGAAGATGCGGCGCAGGAGCCTTACGTCGAGGCGCTTGAGCAGTTTTGCGCCGGTGAGTGCGCCGAAGAGCACGCCTATCATCACGGGGCACGCCATGCCGGGCACGATGTTGCCGCGCTGCACGTAAATCACGGCAGAGGCGCAGGCCGTGACGCCCATCATGAAGTTGCTGGTCGTGGTGCTAACCTTGAACGGCACTTTCATAATGCCGTCCATGGCGATTACTTTCAGCACGCCCGAGCCGATGCCGAGAATGCCCGAGAGGACGCCGGCCACGTACATCACGCTGAAACCGCCGCCCACGTGGCGCAGCTGATAGTTTTTCATCGTGCCGTCCTTTTGCGGCCACGAGCCGAAGAGTTTCAGGCGGCGTGCCATTTCAGAGCCAACCACGCCGTCGTGGTCCGACTTGCGGCGCTGCTGCATAATGGCCGTGAGCACGAGCACGCCGCCGTAGATGATGGCAATGGTGTTTGAGTTGAGGTAAATGGCTACTGCCGCGCCGCAAACGGCTCCGATTGTCGTGGCGATTTCGAGGAACATGCCGAGGCGTATGTTCGTCACGCCTTCTTTTACGTAGGCACTGCCCGAACCGCTCGACGTGGCTATGGAAGCCACGAGCGCAGCCCCCACGGCATAGTGGAAGTCTACGCCGAAGCAGAGCGTGAGCACGGGGATTACTACTACGCCGCCGCCAAGGCCGGTGAGCGAGCCGAGCAGTCCGGCGCAGTAAGATGCCGCGAGCAGGATTAAGGTAAACGCAAGAATAGTCATTTATTAGTAAACGAGTTTTTTTTAGTAAACGAGTAAACAAGTAGGGGCGTTCTGAGAACGCCCGCCCCCCCTCTCTGGACGAGTTCGTTTGTCTCTTTTCCGCCGCAAAGTTACAAAAAAGGAGGCAGCCCCTATGGACTGCCTCCTAATATAATTAGGTATCGTGCGGATTTTTTACTTCACGAAAATCTTCTTGCCGCCGATGATGTAGAGGCCCTTGTTCAAGCCGCGGGTTGCGCCGCCGGCATTGACGTTGGAGCGAACCTTCACACCCGTGAGCGTGTAAACGTCTACCTGTGCAGGCATCGTGCTGTCGAGGCTGATGCTGTTGATAGAGTTAATTGTGCCGTCGATCGGGAGGTTAATCGTGCCGGTTTCTTCTGTGGGCACTTCCGTTGCGAGGTATGCACTGTTGGCAGCGATTACCTGGCCGGCATTGGTCGTAACGATCGTGTTGTTGAAGATATAGCCGCAGTCCTTAACAACCGGGGTTGCCTTGAACACGCCTACGAGACCGTTCACCGTCTTGGCTTCGAGCGTGGTAACCATTTCGCTGTAGTCGTCGGTGGGCAGCGTGAAGTATTCGGTCGTAATGGCCTGGCTTTCTGCGTTCACGCCGGGTACATAGTAGAAGGGTTCGCCTGCGGGAATGTTCGTGGCTTCCTGGAGTTGCAGAGCGTGGTCCTTCACACCGAGTGCCTTGTAAAGCGTACCGTTGGTTGCGCCCTGGATTTCAAACGGCAGGGTCATGAAGCCAGGAGTTGCGCTCACGTTGTAAGTATAAACGCCGTCGTACCATTCTGCATCTTCAAATACGAATGCGGAGTTGTCGGCACCGTTGGCAACGCCCCAAGTCACCACGTTGTGGCTCTGAGGTTCGGCGTTCATGAATACGCCTTCGTTCATCACGATGTTGAATGCGCCGGCAATCTTGGCGGAGCGGAGCGTAACAACGCAGGTGTCGCCTTCGGCGGAGGTCGTCACGGCCTGGCCGTTGCCAAGCACGCGGTTGAGGTATTCGCCCGTGCCGACGTTGAGGAACTTGTAGCCTTCGTCGGTCTTAATGGCCTTCCACACGTAGTTGAGGCGGTTGCCCAGATCTTCGGGAATGAGCCACTTCACCTGGCGCGAACCATTGCCCTGTGCATACATGTAGGAGTCGATAGCAGTCTTTTCTTCGTCAGTCTCTTCGTCGCGGACGGAGGTTGTTGCGCTCTTAATCAAGAGATATGCGCCGTCTTCGGGCTGGATAAGGGCAGCGTTGAACTTGGCAAGGGCAGCGTTGAGGGCTTCCTTAATGGCATTGATTTCGTCGATGGTCATCACTTCCTTCACCTGACCTTGGAGCTCAGCAATCGTGCTGGCAAGTTCCTGCTTGCTGCCGGGCTTGAAGTAGCCGAGGGCATCCTGAGAGTCGTCGGCAGCGTCGAGCTGTGCCTGTGCCTCTTCGAGGAGGTTGAGCACAATCTGCGGGTCGGGATAGTGGGCGAGGAATTCTTCGTAAGCTGCTTTGAGGGCATCGATGGTTTCCTGCGTAGCAGCCTCGTCGATGAGTTCGTCTTCGGCGGTGCCCAGGAGTTGAACCAGTCTGTTTACTATTTCTTCGGGCACAGCGGTGATAAGCGACTTCTCTGCGCTGTAAGTAGCCTTGTAGAGACCCACTTCGGAGCAGTTCCACCA
>JALFJC010000008.1:0-8868 GCA_022775595.1 Bacteroidales bacterium
GGTAAAATGATGAGAAAATAACCATAAATGCCAAAACCATGAAGATACTTATCATTAACGGCCCCAACCTCAATCTGCTGGGCACGCGTGAGCCGCAGCACTACGGCACGGGCACGATGGACAGCGTGCTGAACGCGCTGAAAAGCCAATACCCCGACGTGCAGTTCGACTATTACCAGAGCAACGTGGAAGGTTTTCTGATTGACCGCCTGCACCAGACGCTTGAAAAGCCATGCGACGGCGTGGTGCTCAACGCCGGTGCTTACACGCATACCTCCGTGGCCCTGCGCGATGCCATTGCCGCCATTAAAGTGCCGGTTGTGGAAGTGCATATCTCCAATGTGCACAGCCGCGAGGAGTTTCGCCACCGCTCGCTCATCTCTGCCGTTTGCAAGGGCGTGATTTGCGGTTTCGGGCTTGACTCCTACCGCCTCGGCGTAGAAGCCTTGCTCGCCTGTTCTTAAGAAATGATGAAGAGAAAGCCCACTCCCCTTTCGCCCGTCACGCCCCATGCCGACAGAGATGAGGCTTTGGCAGATTACGTCCTCGCGCACATTTCGCCCGAGGACGAATACTTGCACCGCCTTTACCGCGCCACGCAGACGCAACTGCTTTATCCGCGCATGGCTTCCGGCCATTTGCAGGGCCGCCTGCTGCGTATGCTGATGCAGATGATACGCCCCAACCTCGTGCTCGAACTCGGCACCTTCTCGGGCTATTCCGCCCTTGCCATGGCTTCGGGCATGGAAGCTGGCGGGCGCGTGATTACGTTTGAGGTGAACGATGAGCAGGAGGATTTCACTAAACCGTGGTTGGAGGCTGCGCCCTATGAGGCACGCGTAGAGATGATAGTGGGCGATGCGGCGCAGATACTGCCCACGCTCGGTCTGACCTTTGACGCTGCTTTCATCGATGCCAACAAGCGCGACTATTGCGACTACTTCGAACTCGTGCTGCCTTATCTACGCCCCGGCGGTTTCTTGATTGCCGACAACACGCTTTGGGACGGGCACGTGGTAGATACCGCCTACGACCACGACGCGCAGACCCTCGGCATCAGGGCGTTCAACGACCTCGTGGCGCACGACCCGCGCGTGGAAACCGTTATCCTCCCCCTGCGCGATGGTCTGACCCTTATTCGCAAGAAAACTTAACTCGTTTACTCGTCTACTCCCAACTCCCATGCGTACCTATATATATATAATATTGTATACCCTCGCCCTTGCCTTGCCGGTGTATGGTCAGACCAAGAAGAAGTCTGCCACAGAGCGCGGCATTGAGCGGCAAGGGTTTGTGGATATCAAGGCGATTGACCCGAGCATTAAGGTGAGCCTGATGTATACGCGTGCCGACAACTTCACAGGCCAGGTGCTTTATACCGATTTGCACACAGCTTACCTCCACCCTGCGGCAGCCGAGGCGCTGAAAAAGGCGCAGGCAGAGCTCAAACGCCTGCGTCCCGACCTCAGCCTTTGCGTTTGCGACGCCGCCCGCCCCATGTCTGTGCAGCAAAAGATGTACGACGTGGTGCGCGGCACGAGCCAAGCCATCTACGTGAGCAACCCCAAAAACGGCGGCGGCTTGCACAATTACGGATTGGCCGTCGACGTTACGCTCTGCAATGCCGCTACGGGCGACACGCTGCACATGGGCACGAAGGTCGATTATCTCGGGGAACTGGCACACGTGAAGGGCGAGGCAGAGTTTGTGAAAAAGAAACTCATCTCGCAAGAAGCCTTGCAAAACCGCCAACTCCTTCGCAAGGTTATGGCGGCCGCTGGATACAAAGTGCTGAACACAGAGTGGTGGCACTTTAATTTCATGTCGCGGGCGGAAGCCAAGGCAAAATATAAAGTCATCAAGTAAGGGCAGACCGCCACATGCCTCTTGTTTACTCGTCTACTCGTTTACTAAAATCGTCCCCATCTTATGCCCCCTTTTCCCGAATTTCATGCAAAAGAAGACGCTTTCATCGAGGCGCACCTCACGGAGCGCGTCTCCGACGTGGCTCTGTTGCTGAGCCGTGACAAGACGCTGGACACTGCCTATATATTGCGGCAGATAGAGGGACGGCAGCGGTTGGCGGGCAAAGTGCCGTTGTGGACGGCAGTGAAAGGTCTGCTATTCCCGCCGCGCCTGTCTTTGGAGCAGTGCTCTGGAGAATTTACCGCGCGGTATAAGGCTACCGTAGTGAGGAACGCGGTGACGAGATGCGGCGCAATGGCTGATTTGACCGGTGGCTTTGGCGTGGACTTCTCTTTCCTTTCGCCTTTATTTGACAAATCCTATTATGTGGAAAGGCAAAGCGTACTTTGCGCGGCGGCGCGGCACAACTTTCCCCTTTTAGGGCTGAAAAACGCTGAAATCATCGAAGCCGACGGGTTAGAATTTCTCAAAAACCTCAAAGAACCGCTCGACTTCATCTTCTTAGACCCTGCTCGGCGCGACGAAGCAGGCGGCAAGACCGTGCTTATAGAAGACTGCACGCCAAACGTGGCGCAGGAACAGAACACGATTTTATCCAAGGCCGGCGTTGCATTAGTAAAACTCTCTCCGATGCTCGACCTCACCCGCGCGCTCCACACTTTAAGCCAGGTACGCGAAGTACACGTCGTGTCAGAAAACCGAGAGTGCAAAGAACTTTTGCTCCTGCTCGATGCAGCGCAAACGAGCGAACCGCGCATCGTTTGCGCCGATGAAAGCAGCGTTTTCTCCTTCTTACTTTCTGAAGAAGCGGCAGCCGCGCCTGTATATGCCGATGCTCCCGAAACATATCTTTACGAACCGAACGCCGCCATTATGAAAGCCGGCGCGTTCAAACTTGCTGCCACGCGCTTCGCCCTGAAAAAGCTGCACCCCAACAGTCATTTATACACCTCGGAGCAATTCGTAGAAAATTTCCCCGGCCGTGCGTTCCGCGTGCTGCGCCAAAGCGGTTGTGGCAAACGTGAATTGAAAAAATTAGTGGCTGCTACTCCGAAGGGCAACCTCACCGTGCGCAACTTTCCCGAAACGGTGGCCAACCTGCGCCGCCGCATCGGTCTGCGAGAGGGCGGTAATGAATATTGGTTTGCCACCACCAACGCCAAAGGCGAGCATCTGATGATATGTTGCGAGCGGCTTTAAGCCCGCCCCTATACGCATTTTTTTACCTCAGAAACCCTTCAACCCTTCATTGTTTAGTTTAACTATCTATTATTAAATTGGTTACGAATGAATGGTTTGCGTCTCAAACCTTTCAGAAATGAATGGTTGCGTCTTGTCCTGAAATAGGTTGACCATTTGTATATTATTTTCCTGAATATGGTTGACCATTTACTGGTTTAGTAGCCCAATCCCATAAATTCCATACGCCTCTCCCCCACTCTCCTACGTTGCCCGATTGATTATCCCCGAGCAATTTTTTGTTTCCTTGCTGAAAGTTTTCCCTTTCAGCAAGCTTCTTTTTACTATCTGCGCAGAAAAAGTTTGTTACAAACTTTCTAACATGTGTTACAAACTTTGTAATATATATTAGGAGCTTTGTAATACGTGTTACAAAATTTGTAACAAAAAATTTCTTATAGGATAATGAAAACTGTCTTGCTGACCGTAAAAATTATCTCCGAGAGTGTAAAAAACATCTCGGAGATAATGGACACAGCCCCCGGATAGGGGCATTTGCAAATGCTCCTACCATGAAGGGTTAGTGAAGGGTTGGTGAAGGGTTTGCCTTTCAAACCCTTCATTCATAAAACCCTTACGTTCAAATAGATAAATGAGAAATGAAAGGTTGAAAGGTTTTTTCGGGGGAAAAAATTGCGTAAAGAACAAGGCATTATGTTAGGTTAAAATATAAACCATGAAAAACCCGTGAGAACTGAGAGTTCAATTATTCAAACAAAAAAGCACTTGCGAGTTTCTCGCAAGTGCTTTCTGTTTGTGGACCAGCTAGGGCTTGAACCTAGGACCTCCAGATTATGAGTCTGTTGCTCTAACCAACTGAGCTACAAGTCCGAGAGCGCAAGTATGCGCCCGTATGTGCTGCAAAAGTACAACTTTTTTGCTTTGCTGCAAAGAGTTTGGGGAGTTTTGTCAATTTTGCACCTTTATATCTGCGCCGTCGAAGACCACTTTGTAGGTCTTGCCGCGCCTTGTGGGGAAGGAGAGGGTGTGCGTTCCGTAGCGCAGGGCGCACTCTTCGCCGCTACCGCTCTCTATGACGGCCTCGCAGAGGCTGCCGTTTTTCCAAACGATACTTACTCCAAAATTGCCCCTGGCGCGCAGGCCGCTGATGCTGCCCGACGGCCATGCCGCGGGCAGGGCGGGCAGGAGGTGCAGCACGCCGGCGTGGCTTTGCAGCAGCATTTCCGTGACGCCTGCCGTGCCGCCAAAGTTGCCGTCGATCTGGAAAGGCGGGTGCACGTCCCAAAGGTTATCGGCCGTACCGTGCTTGAGGAGGTTGGCAAAGAGTTTATAGGAGCGGTCACCGTCGTGGAGGCGTGCCCACTGGTTGAGTTTCCAACCCATGCTCCACCCCGTAGCTCCGTCGCCGCGATGGTTGAGCACCACTTTGGAGGCTTCTGCCAGTTCGGGCGTAGTGAGGGGCGAAATGGTGTGGCCGGGGTGCAGGCCGAACAGATGATTGACGTGGCGGTGCTGGTCGTTCGGATCGTCGATGTCGCGGCTCCATTCGAGCAATTGCCCGTAGCGGCCAATTTGATAAGGAGCGAGGCGGTCGAGCACGGTTTTCCAACGCGCGGTGTCTTCGCCGTCTATTCCGAGCACGCGGGCCGCCGCAATGGTGCGCAACAGGATTTCGCGCACTACGGCGTGGGTGAAGGTGGTGCCCTCGTCAATCGGGCCGTGCTCCGGCGAGGTGGACGGCGCGGCGGTGAGCGTGCCGTCGGGCTTCGCCCAAAGGAAATCCTCGCAGAAAAGGGCGCAGCCTTTCATCAGAGGATAAGCCGTTTGGCGGAGGAACTTCTTGTCGCGCGTGTAGTCGTAGTAGTCCCACAGGTGTGTGGCGAGCCAGGAGGCGGCCATGGGGTTGTAGTTCCACGACATGTCCTGTCCTTCGAGCGGCGCGGTGAAACCGAAGATATTCGACGAAATGCCGGCAGCCCAGCCCCGTGCGCCCCAGTAGGCCTTTGCCGTGACGCGCCCGGGCTTTTCGAGCAGGCGGATAAAGTCGGTGAGCGGCTCGGCGCATTCCGTAAGGTTGGTGGAAAGCGCGGGCCAATAGTTCATTTGCAGGTTGATGTTGTTGTGGTAGTCCACGCGCCACGGGCCGTCCACATTGTTGTGCCAAATGCCTTGCAGGTTGGCGGGCAGGTTGCCGGGGCGAGAAGAGGCGATGAGCAGATAGCGTCCGAAAGCGTAATAAAGCGTTTCGAGGCTGTAGTCAGGCGCGCCGTTGCGATAGGCTGCCAAACGCTTGTCGGTGGGCAGGGCGGCAGAGGCTGCGGCGGGCGCGTCGATATTAAACCGCACGCGACGGAAGAGCGCGGCATAGTCGGCATAATGCTCGGCAAGAAGTTTGTCGAAGCCCTTTTTAGTTGCATGGCGCAGCCACGCGGCAGTAGTTTTCTGAGGGTCGGTGCCCACGTAGGCGGCCGCATCGGCAAAATCGGGGTTGTAGTTGGGTTTATAGTCCGTGTCGGCAGTGAGGAGAATGGTGACCGCATCGGCGTTTTTCACTTCGAGCACGCCGTCGGCATAGACGCAGGTGCCGCCTTCGGGCAGGGCTTTGAGGCGCACGGCGTAGCGCATGCCGTTGTTGTCGAGCTGACCGACGAATAAAAGTCCGTTATTAGCGTCTGCCTCAAATTTTCCTTCAGAAAGCGGATTGCAGGTGTAGGCGATGCGCAGGTTTTGGCGGCCGGGACGGGAGGCCGTGAAGCGCACGGCCATCACGTTGGCGGGATAGGAGATGAAGGTGCGGCGCACGTAGGATACGCCGTTCTGTTCGAACTTTACCTCTGCCACAGCCGAGTCCACGGAGAGCGTGCGGCGGTAGTTCTGCACGCCTTCTGCCAAACCCGTTTCTACCGTGAGTTCGCCCAGGGTGGTGTAAGAACCGAAGCGGAATTGCGGCTCGCCGTAGGCTTCGTAGGGCACGGTACTGTTGAAGTTCTGCGCCGTGAGGCTTGCTGCCTTGTCCCAGTCGCCATCAGTAAAAGCTTTGTGGATTTCGGGCAGGAGATGCGCCGACTCTTTGTTGGCGTTCCAATAATCTGCCGGGCCTTTGGCAGTACCCGGACCGCCGCGCCACAGGGTCTTCTCGTTGAGCGTGTACCTTTCAACGCTCACCGAACCCATCACGTTGCAGCCGATGCTGCCATTACCCAAAGGCAGGGAGCGTTGCTCCCATTCGCTGTCGAAATTGACTGCGCCTTCGCCGGCACTGATGGGTTTCTTGCCATCGGCGTAGCGTTCGGGATGTCCCTCCCACCATGCCTGGCGGCCTTTGAGGGAGCAGGGCGTGTCGAAATAAATTAAGTTCTGTGCCGTGATGCCAGACACGCTCATGAGGGCGAACAACAGGGAGCAGGCGGTCTTTTTCATCAGGCTTCGAATGCTTTGCGTATGTTATCGGCAATGGTTTGCATCTCTTCGGCAGGCAGTTGCAGCTTGTCTTTGCGGAAATCCATGTCGCCCTCGCTTTGCAGCGGGATAAGGTGAATGTGCGCATGGTTCACTTCGAGGCCGAGCACCGCCATGCCCACCTTGCGGCAGGGATAAGCCGTCTTGATGGCAGCAGCTACGCGCTTGGCAAAGACTGTAAGCTCGGAGAGTTCCTCGTCGGTGAGGTCGAAAAGATAGTCCACCTCGCGCTTAGGCACCACCAGCGTGTGGCCTTTGGCTACAGGGTTGATATCGAGAAAGGCGTAGTGCTTCTCGTCTTCGGCGCATTTGTAAGAAGGGATTTCTCCGGCTATGATTTTGCTGAAAATGGTCATGGGAGCAATAAATAAAAATTATTCCACGCTGATTTTAAGGATTTCGAGCTGAATGGTGCCTTGCGGGATTTTCACATCAACCACGTCGCCTACCTTCTTGCCGAGCAGGCCTTGGGCGATGGGCGTGGTGGAAGAAATTTTGCCTTCGCGCAGGTTGGCCTCGCTTTCGCTGACGATGGTGTATTTCATCACCATGTTGTTTTTCACGTTTTTCATCTCGACGGTCGAAAGGATCTGCACCACGTCGTTTTTGAGCATTGCGGGGTCGATGATTTTAGCGTCGGCAATGGCTGCTTTAAGGTTGTTGATTTTCATTTCGAGCATGCCCTGCGCCTCTTTGGCGGCATCGTACTCGCTGTTTTCCGAAAGGTCGCCCTTGTCGCGAGCCTCGGCGATTGCGGCTGAAGCGGCGGGACGGTCAATCGTTTCCATGTGTCTTAACTGGGCCACCATTTTGTCGTAGCCCTCTTGCGTCATATAAGCCATGATTATAAATAAGTTATAGGTGTTTGGGCAGACATTAAAAAAAAGGGAAAGAACCCCACCGCTTTGGTAAGCCACGGAATTCTTCCATTTCTGCCTAAATTAACTAAGATTGGAGCCGAAAGCCGGACTCGAACCGGCGACCCTTTCATTACGAATGAAATGCTCTACCAACTGAGCTATTTCGGCAAGGGTTGCAAGATTAGGAAAGAGGTCTTTCCCTTTTTGCGGTGCAAAGATATGAAGTTTTTTCTTATAAAACAAGGAGAAAAGGGCTTTTTTAATAATTGTCTTATAAGAATAGGGCCGAAGAGGCTTTCGCAACACACAAAAAAAGCGGCTCGTCCTCACGGATAAGCCGCTTCTGCTTTTTATGAAACAAAAATAGAGATATTTAGGAGAAATCAGAAACGCTTTAAGCACCAATTTTCACAAACTGCATGATTAAACGGAGCATCGATACACAATATATATATTATATGTATCAACTCCTGACGTTACTGACCAGCCGGCACGGTTCTCTCGAATTTTCGTGCAAGCGAGCGCAATCAAGTTTACTTGGATTGCCGAGCGCAGCCGAAAATCTAAAATTTTCGCAGTCGAAAATTTCGAATGGTGCAGGCTTATTTGCTTTGTTCTTTTATCTTGTATGCTTCTGAGTTTCTTTATTCCAGTTGTCAAGGCCTGCTTTAAGGAAATCTGTGAAGCGGCCGATGTTTTCGTCGTACGAATACGAACCTGTGAGGGGCTTGCCTTCATTGTCGAGCAGCACGTAGAAGGGTTGTGCGTTCGCGCCGAACTTTGAGCGTTGCAGGTAGCTCCATTTGTCGCCAATGGTGCGCAGTGTGGTGGTCTGCCCGTTCTCATTTACTTCGATCTTCTCGGGCAGGGGCGTCTTCTCGTCCACGTAGAGCGAGATAAGCACATAGTCCTTTGTGAGAAAGTCGCGCACGCTGGGGTCGTTCCACACGGCGAGTTCCATCTTGCGGCAATTCACGCAGCCGTGGCCCGTGAAGTCAATGAATACGGGTTTGCCCATCTGGCGGGCGTAGGCCATGCCGGCATCGTAGTCCTTGAATTTCGCCTCGATATGCACGGGATCGAGATTGAAGTCCTGCGTAGAGAGGGGAGGTGCAAAGGCACTCACGGCCTTGCATGGCGCACCCCAAAGTCCCGGTATCATATAGATGGAGAAGGCTATTGAAACCAAGGCGAGGAAGAAGCGCGGCACGGTGGTCTTGCGCTCGTCTTCGTCGTCGTGGGGAAATTTCACCAAACCGAGCAGATACAGCCCGAGGATAAAGAAGAGGGCAATCCAGAGCGTGAGGAACGTTTCGCGGTCGAGGATATGCCAGCCATACGCCAAGTCGGCGACGGACAGGAACTTGAGGGCGAAAGCCAGTTCCACGAAGCCGAGGCACACCTTCACGGTGTTGAGCCAGCC
>JALFJC010000020.1:0-7588 GCA_022775595.1 Bacteroidales bacterium
CCGTGGACAAAAAATATTTTGCAGTTGATCCAACCAACGCATAAGTTAAAACTCATGCCACAAATCAATATATCTGATTTTTCAGCCGTGCTTTTCGACCTCGACGGCGTTATCGTTGATACGGAAGGGCAGTATTCGCTGTTTTGGAAGCAGATCGGCGAGGAATTTTCGTGCAAGCAAGCGCAATCAAGTTTACTTGAATTGCCGAGCGCAGCCGAAAATGTCAAGAAATATATGCCCGGCATGCCCGATTTCGCGCTCGCCATCAAGGGACGCACGCTGACGCAGATTTACGACACCTACTTCCCCGATGCCGCCGACCGCGCCGCGATTACCGAAAGGCTTAACGCCTTTGAGCGGCAAATGGATTTTCCTTACATTGCGGGCGCGAGGGAGTTTCTCGAAGCGTTGCAGGCGCAGGGTGTGCCGACGGCAATCGCGACAAGTTCGAACTGCGACAAGATGGCTTGCCTCTACGCGCGGCATCCTGAGATAAAAAATCTCGTCACCGCCGTGCTCACGGCAGAAGATGCGCGGCGCTCAAAACCTGCCCCCGACTGCTATCTCGCAGCCGCCGAACGCCTCGGCGCGGATATAAGCAAATGCATCGTATTTGAAGACTCGCCGAACGGACTTGCCGCAGGGCGTGCCTCCGGCGCGTTTGTAATAGGCGTCAGCACCTCGCTCGCAGCAGCGGAAATAGAGCCGCTTTGCGATATGTATATTGAAGATTTTAAGGAACGATTTAGTAAACAAGTAAACAAGTAGACTAGTAAACAAGACAAGTTTCTCATATAAATATTTATTATACAATACATATCTGTCTCGTCTACTCGTTTACTTGTCTACTCGTCTACTAATAAACGAAGATAATAAAGATATTAACTTAAACCTCAAAAATAAAATTATGCCAGGTTATTTAGTTGACGATACGCGGAAAGTCACCACGCACCGCCTGAAAGAAATGAAGGAGCAGGGCAAGAAAATTGCCATGCTTACATCGTATGACTATACCACTGCAAAGATTGTGGACGAAGCCGGAGTGGACATTATCCTCGTAGGCGACAGCGCCTCGAATGTGATGGCGGGCAACCATACCACACTGCCCATTACGCTCGACCAAATGATATACCACGCACGCAGTGTGGTGCGCGGCGTGAAGCGCGCCCTCGTAGTGTGCGACATGCCCTTTGGCACGTATCAGGTAAACCCCGTGGAAGGCGTGCGCAATGCTATCCGCATCATGCAGGAAACGGGTTGCGATGCCGTGAAACTCGAAGGCGGCGTTGAAATACTCGATACCATCCGCAAAATCCTCGATGCCGGCATTCCCGTGATGGGACACCTCGGCCTTACGCCGCAGAGCATCAATAAATTCGGCACCTACGCCGTGCGTGCCCGCGAGGAAGCCGAGGCTGCCCGCTTGCTGTCGGACGCCGCAGCCTTGGCCGAAGCCGGCTGCTTCGGCATCGTGCTCGAAAAGATACCGGCGGCATTGACGCAAAAGGTGGTAGAGAGCGTGGACGTGCCCATAATCGGCATCGGCGGCGGCCCGGCTGACGGACAAGTGCTTGTAATCGACGACATGCTGGGCAAGAACAAAGACTTCTCGCCGAAGTTCCTGCGCCGCTATGCCGACCTCCACACCGTGATGCTCGATGCCATCGGCCAATACGTAACTGACGTGAAATCTTGCGATTTCCCCAACGAACAAGAACAGTATTAAGGATTTGATGTGCGTCAAAGCATGGCTTTATGCCTCTGAACTTTGACGTATAAATAAAGAAAGAGAGCGTGCCGCGCGGCACGCTCTCTCTCTTTTTTGTTATAGCGTTGAAACAATCGCTTAGATAAACCAGCGGACGTAGTTGAAGTCCTGACGGTAAACCAAGTTCTTGTTCTTCGGGTACATGCGGTAAGCCACCTTATAGCTGCCGGCGAGGTCGATGCTCGTGGTGAGGTGGAAGGTGTAAAGGTTGCCTTCGTGTTTCACCACGTCCATGGGGAATACCTCGTGGATCGTGTCCTTGCCGTCGATGCCCGTGGAGAGTACAACGAGGTCAATGCCGATGGCATCGTCGAGACCCTGCTCGTCCACTACGTGTGTCACGCTGAACTCCTTGCCGCTTACGAGCGAAGAGGTTTGCAGGTTCTCGCTGCGCTCGCTGCTTACCACGTTGATGCTGTCCCAACGTTCTGCAACGCTTTCCTTCCAGCTTGCAATCTCCTTTGCGATGCGGTTGTTGTCGGCCGAGAGGAGTTTGAAGCGGGCGGCTTCCTTGTTGTAGAAGCGATCGTAGTAGTCGTCGAGCTGACGCTTCATGGTGTACTGCGGAGCAATCTGAGCGATAGAGTTCTTCACCGTGCGCACCCAAGCGTCGCTGTAGCCGCTGCGGTTGCGTGCGTAGTAAAGAGGAATGATTTCCTGCTCGAGCATAGAGTAGATGGTCGAGGCATCGAGCTTGTCCTGATAGTCTTGGTTCTCGTAAGTGCGGCGGTCGGTCAAAGCCCAGCCTGCACCCTCGCGGTAACCTTCGTACCACCAGCCATCGAGCACGGAGAGGTTGACAACGCCGTTCATGAGCGCTTTCTCGCCCGACGTACCAGAGGCTTCGAGGGGACGGGTCGGCGTGTTCATCCAAATATCTACACCCGAAACGAGGCGGCGTGCGAGCTGCATGTCGTAGTTGTCGAGGAAGAGGATTTTACCGATGAACTCGGGACGCTGGGAAATCTCGTAAATCTTCTTGATCAAGCCCTGGCCTGCGCCGTCGGCGGGGTGCGCCTTACCTGCGAAGAGGAACTGCACGGGGTAGTCGGGGTTGTTCACGATCTTGGCCAAGCGGTCGAGGTCGGAGAAGAGGAGGTGCGCACGCTTATAGGTAGCGAAGCGGCGGGCGAAACCGATGAGGAGCGCATTGGGGTTAATCTTGTCGAGCAGACTTACTACGCGCGAGGGATCGCCTTGGTTTTTGAGCCAGTTTTCACGGAAACGGCCGCGAATATATTCGATGAGCTTGTTCTTAAGCTTAACGCGCGTTTCCCAAACTACCTGGTCAGGTACTTCGTAAATCTTTTCCCAAATCTTCTCGTTGCTTTGGTCTTTGAGGAAGCTCTTATCGAAGTACTTATTGTAAACGGCTTGCCATTCGCGGGCACACCATGTGGGGAAGTGTACGCCGTTGGTAACGTAGCCAACGTGGCTTTCTTCTTCGTGGGGATTGTATTCCTTAAACCATTCGTCGTGGGTACGGATAGCGTGGTTCTTGCGGCCTTCGGGAGGCAGGTAGCCCGGCCAAATGCCCTTGAACATCTGTTGGCTTACGCGGCCGTGCAGCCAGCTCACGCCGTTGACTTCCTGGCAGGTCTTGCAGAGGAAGGTAGACATGCAGAACTTCTCGCCCTTGTCCTCGGGGTTCGTGCGGCCTAGGCCCATGAAGTCGTCCCAAGAGATGCCGAGTTTTTCGGGCACAGAACCGAGATATTTGTGGAAGAGACCTTCATCGAAATAGTCGTGACCGGCGGGCACGGGCGTGTGTACGGTGTAGAGCGAAGAGGCACGCACGAGCTCGAGAGCTTCGTTGAACGTAAGGCCGCTCTGCACGAAGTCAACGAGACGCTGCACGTTGCAAAGGGCGGCGTGGCCCTCGTTGCAGTGGTAAACGTCCTTCTTGATGCCGAGCTTTTGCAGGGCGAGCATACCGCCGATACCGAGGAGATATTCCTGCTTGATGCGGTTTTCCCAGTCGCCGCCGTAGAGGGCGTGCGTAATTCGGCGATCGTATTCAGAGTTCAGTTCATTGTCGGTGTCGAGCAGGTAGAGGGGCACACGGCCTACGTTGGCACGCCAAAGGGCAGCATGAACCATGAAGTTGGGATAAGGCACGTCGACAATCACCTGGTTGCCGTCCTTGTCGAGCACGCGCTCAATGGGCAGGCGGTCGAAGTCCTGAGCCTCGTAGTTGGCAATCTGCTGGCCGTCCATAGAGAGCGACTGCGTGAAATAACCATAGCGGTAGAGGAAGCCTACGGCTACCATGTCCACATTGCTATCGGAGGCTTCCTTCAAATAGTCGCCGGCAAGAATGCCAAGGCCGCCCGAATAGATTTTAAGCACGTGGTTCAAACCATATTCCATGCAGAAATAAGCCACAGAGGCACGCTCTGCGTTAGGCTTTTCAGTCATGTACTTGTGAAATTCATCGTAAACCCTGTCCATGCGGGCAAGGAGTTCCTTGTCCTTAGAGAGTTCTTTGAGACGGTCGTAGTCGATGCGGCGGAGCAGTTCGATGGGGTTTTTGTCCACCTTCTTCCAAAGTTCCTCGTCAAGAGAGCGGAACAGGGTGCGGGCATCTGCACTCCAAGACCACCACAGGTTGTGCGCCATCTCGTCCAGTTTTTTCAGAGCTTCGGGCAAGTGGCTTTTTACAGTCACGATTTTCCACGTGGGCTGATTCGCGTTACTTACTTTTACGTTCATTATTTTGATTGATTTGGTCCGATTAAATCGGAATTTTAATTATAAAATGATTTCTATTAGTGAGTTGCTTTTTTCAAGGCAAAAGCGTAGGCTTCGTAGTAATGCTTAATAAAATGCTTCCACTGAGCCTTGTCTGCGAGGGCGGCAGCCTTGCGGCGCATGGCATCGCGCTGCTTCTTGTCGGCATTGAGCACAGTAGCGATGGCGGCGGCAACGCCGTCGGCAACGTCGAAATAATTATTATCCGTACGGTGAAGCACAGCCACGCCGTCGGAGAGCGTGCCTTCACGGCCGAGCACCTGATTTACCCACTGGCCGAAACCCGAGAGATCGGTCGTGACGCAGGGCGTCTTGAAGGCGCAGGCTTCGAGCGGCGTGTAGCCCCAAGGCTCATAGTAGGAAGGATATACGGCGAGGTCGTTGGCCGACAGCAGGTCGTAGTAAGGCAGGTTGAAAATGCCGTCATTGCCTTCGAGGTAGCACGGCACAAGCACTGCCTTCACCTTGCTGCCCTTTTCGTTTGTCAGTCCGAGCGACTTCATCGTGCAAAGTATGCGGTCCTCGTTGAGGTTGTAAAGGTCGTGCGTAATGATGGGCAACTCGAGCGGCTCTGTTGCTTGTTCCTTAGAGCCAAGGCGTTCCTGCAAGTCCTTGCGCGGACCGAAGAGCCAGCACGGCACTTCCATCAAGGCGATAACATTGCCTTGATAGTCAGCCGCCTGCAATTTTCTATCAAGACGCACCAACGCTTCGAGATATACGTCGAAGCCTTTGCAACGGTAGTCGTTGCGTCCGCTTGTAGATACAATCAAGGTGTCTTCTGCGAGCGGCTCGCCGGTAAGGGCGGACACAATATTAATAATACGCGTGCGCGCGAGCCGGCGCGTCTTCGTAAAGGCTGCGCCAACAGGCACAAAGTCATTCTCAAAACCATTCGGCAGCACCGTGTCGGCAGGCTTGTCGAGCAGTTGCTTGCACTCGCGGTCGGTGAACGTGCTTACGGTCGTGAAGCAATCCGAGCCGTGCGCGCTGCACTTTTCTATGCTGTGCTTGGCCTCCATGTTCAACTCGCGTGCCATTTGGTCGCCGTTGTAGCCAGAGAACCATTCATAAAGTTCCTTGTTATTGCCTGCTATGGAGCGGCCAATGCTCGTGGCGTGGGTAGTGAAAATCGTTGCCACTTCGGGACAATGCTTTTTAAGGAAAAGCATGCCCAAGCCCGACATCCATTCGTGTGCCTGGTAAACCACGCGGTCGGTCTTCTTAATACAATGCTTCACAACCGCTTCGGCAAACAGCCCGGCGGCGTAAGAGAACATCGAAGCCTCGTCGTAGTCGCCGTAGGCATTCATAGAGTCTACGCCAAACGCTTCCCAAGCCTCAGCGTAAATCTCATTTTTCTTTTCAAAATAGGGGTGGAAGTCCACGAGCACGGCAACGGGATTGCCAGGCACGAGCCAGCGGCCAATGCGACAGGCCACGCCTTCCTTCTCAGCAGCCTTGCGCCACTTAGACAGGAGTTTGGCATCCTCTGCAAAAAGCGGGTTAGCCTTTTCCGGGGCCACGTCGGGGCCAATAAATATAAGATTATCGTGGAATTGTTCGCCAAGCGTCTTGGCACGGGAGGAGAGAACAGTATAAATGCCTCCCACTTTATTGCATACTTCCCAACTGGTTTCAAAAATAAAGTCGGGCGTCAAAGAAGCTGTTTCCATTCTTATGCTTTGAAATTCGCGTGCAAAGATAATTAAAAAAATTGGAATAAAGCCCTTTACATATATGAGAGGCGCGTTTTGTATATAAAAAATAACGCGCAACAGCGCGTTTTGGAAAGTCAGTTTTACAATTATTAGCGGTTATCGCTCTTCTTTCAATCTTTCCTCTGCTGCCAAAAAGGCCTTCTGCCAATCAGTGTTCAGGCAGAAAGGCGTGATTTCACCGCCGGCATTGATGAAAGCCATTGTTGTCTCCGTGTCGGGGTCGTTAAAAAGCGGGTTGGCAACGGAAGTTTCCATGAAAAGAACGATGCGGGCGCGGCGCTTTGCCTCGCTTAGCCGTTTGGATTTGATGATTTCATCGAAAAAGAGCGTGAGATACTCTGAAAGGAAATAAGCCTGCGTGTCGAGGAATTGAGTCGTGACCGAATCGGTTTGCTCGAATGCTTTAGATTTTAGGTAAATCAGAGCGGTGCGCTTGAACTGCGCAATCTGCGTCTGCGTGTAGGGGCTCGTGGGCGTATTAACTATGCGCGTGGCATTGCCTAGCACCATATTGTAAATATCCTGCGCATTGGCAGTAAACGAGAGGAGAAATATAGCAAACAGAGAAATTATACGTACCATAATAATATTATTGATCAGAATTATTAACTACGCCCTTGCGCCCCGAGCTCACGCGGTCGGCATTGGCGCGGGCGAAGGCCGCCCACGAGTGGGCCGACGCGCCTGCGGCGGGCTGCGGGCGGGAGGTTTGCAGATAGTGGCAATAGGCGGCGGCGAGGGCATCGGTGGCATCGAGGAAAGGCACGCTCTCTGCCGCGTCTAGGCGCAGCACCTTGCCGAGCATAGCTGCCACCTGCTCCTTTGAGGCCGCGCCGTTGCCCGTGATGGCCTGCTTGATCTTGAGCGGCGCGTATTCGTGGATTGGCACGTCGCGGCTGATAGCGGCTGCGATGGCCACGCCCTGCGCACGGCCCAGTTTGAGCATGCTCTGCACATTCTTGCCGAAGAAAGGAGCCTCGATGGATACCTCATCGGGAAGGAACTCCTGTAAAAGTTTGGTGACCTGCTCGTAAATGCGCCCCAGCTTGAGGTAAACGTCTTTGCAGCGGCGCAGGTCTATTACGCCCAAAGCCTTCACCTCCACGCGCCTGCCCTGAATGTGCAGCACGCCGTAGCCCAGCACGTTTGTGCCGGGGTCGATGCCGAGGATTATCTTGTCGAGCGGGGCTTGCGGTGTTTTCATATAATGGGAAAGGCTCGCCCGCCGAAGCGGAAGGGCGGGGCGCAATAACTTTCTGCGCAGCAAAATTACGAAACAAGGCAATACGCCGCTGTTATTTTCTGTAAAATTTTCTTATATCAAGATTTAGTTTTACATTTGCATTTC
>JALFJC010000038.1:0-4871 GCA_022775595.1 Bacteroidales bacterium
ATCACCGCGCCGCAGAACACGCCCACGGCCGCCACCGTTACAATCGTGCGAAACCGCGCCACCTTCGAGCCGATGGCAGAGTTGAGGAAGTTAACGGCATCGTTGCTCACGCCCACCCAAAGGTCGAACGCCGCGAGGATAAAGAGGAATGCTATTATTCCAAAGTACATCCATTCCATAAATAAAAAAACATTGATTGTTGTGTGCTGCAAAATTATGGAGCGAATGTTGCCGCGCTGTTACAAAGCTGTTAAGAAAGTGTTAAGGCGGGAAATGCGCAAAAAAAGGACGTGACACACGTGCGTCACGTCCTTTTCTTCTAAATTCTTTGGGGTTGATTGCCGCAGCAGCGGCAATGGGGGTGCGGCTTACCAGCCCGTGGCTGTGCCGTAGTTCGATTCGTTGTCCATGTCCTGCCACATATCGAAGCCCTTCTTGTTGGTATCGAAGTTGGCACCGTCGATTTCCGTTTCGTTCTTGTCGACAGAACCGCTAAGAATGGCACTCTCTATTTCGAGATTGTATGCGCGGCATACGGGGGAAACATATAATTTCTTCATAGTTAAATTCTTATAGTAATGATTTGGGGAAAGAATAGTAATGATATGTCCTATTTTAGGAAGATGCGCTGACCGCTGGCCGTTACGTAGATGCCGCGGGAGGGATAGAGCACGCGGCGGCCGTTGAGGTCGTAGAGCACGGAGGTGTCGATGCTTTCGCGGCGGCTGTTATCCTCGAGCACGCTTTCGATGCCCGTGGTTGCGCCTTCGCCGAAGGTGAGTTCCATGCGCGGTGCGCTGCTCGTGGCAGACTGGATATAGCCCTTGTTCTGCTTAATCGTGGTGTTGGCCGCCATTTTGTAGAATGCCACTACGCCGTCCACCTTTGCAATGCCGTATACGTTGGCTGCACTGTTTTCGTCGAAGGTTGTGGCGAGATATGTGCCCTCTACGCCCGTGCCGCCGTCAATATCTGCCGGCTCGTCCAAAAGAATTTCGAGCGTGATGCTTGCGCCTTCAGTGCCGGCTACGAATGCGGCGTTGCCTGTGGGCAGCGAAACGCAGCCGTCAGAACCTGCGGGGATTTCTTCGAGCCTGATATACGTAGCAGTTTCCTGTGCCTTCTTATATACTTTCACGTCGGCGGGGAATTTCACGGGGAAGTCGTAGTTGACGGATGCGTAGCCGCTCGTGCCGATCGTGATGTCGATTTCATCAACGGCTTCAAAGGTCCATTGGGAAGCGGTTGTACTAGTTCCGAAGTCCCAGCGGGTCACATAGTCACCCTTATTAGAAGCGGGATACCAGGTATCGGACTGGCTTTTACCAAAAGCGACAGCATGGAGGAAATATTGTTCGGTATTGCTGGTGGTGCTGCTGCGTGAGAAACCGTAATAAGTTGTGCCGCTAATATCTTTGCTCCAAAGTTTATATGGTTCACCGCTTTCCACCATCTTTACAACAACATTGCCGTTGACTTCAATTGTGCCAGCTTGCAAGCCCTGCGAGCAAAGATAATAAGTGTTGTCTGCCTGTCCGGCTTTCAAGCGCCAAAGTTGGCAGGCGTTGTTTGCGTCTAAGGCTGCGTGGTAGAGAATATCTGTGCCAATAACAACGCGGTCGGTATTTTTCGTGGCATCAACATGGTCGGCCATAAGATAGGGATAGGTAGTAGCTGCGCGATTCTTCAGACGGAATACTTGCTTGCCAGCCTTTATCAGATCCATTACGTCATTTGAGTAAGTAACCGTAATCTGCAAATCGCCTTTCATCTTGTCGGCAGGCACGGTGTATGTGCCGTCGCTGTTGGCGGTCGGAGTGATTTGCTCCCAGTTGTAGCAAGTTTCAGAAACTTGAGTGCTAGAACCATTATAATAACTTACGGTTGTGGTTGTTCGTGTAGCGCCAAAATTCTCACCGCATTTTACAGTAACAGTTTTAGCATAACCTGACTTGTCGGGAGCGGTAAAAGTGAAATCCTGACCACAAATAGGATTGCCCGAATATGTAACATTAGCATCAGCACCTGTTACAATAGTTTCAATCGTTGGGTATTCTACTTGCAGATTAACATCGACTATGATGCCGCCATCACTATTCATTCCGCTTGAACCGCCCGGAGCAGGCGTAATGCTCTCGTCAGGGTACCAATATACCAAATAACGCATGCGATATGTGCCAGGGGTTTCAGGTACGGCAAAAGCAGGAATCGAGTTGATGAAAGGACAGCTATCACTATTCTTTCTATAATGCTCTACCAAATCATCAGAAGCATCATTTAATGACGAAACGTTAAATTGACCGTCTTTGCCTTTATCCACAAAGATGAATGACTGCATCCAAGCACCGTCACCCCACGCACTATTTATAGTGAAACGAGGGTAAATCTTTTGGCCGGTCTTGACGGTGAATGTAGTACTGCCCGTCATGTTAGCATAAACGTAGTTGTTGATGGTACTGGTCTGCTTTGCTCCTCGTTCGGGCTGAATTGAAACGCCTGAATAAGTACGATTGCTGAATCTCGAAGATGGACTTCTCGTTTCTGTTGTTGAAACATTCACCGGATAGTTGTCCTGCGCTACTGCGCCAATTGTGCTACCCAAAAACGCGAGTAGCACAAGCATTGCTTGCGTAAATTTTCTCATAGCAATAATTATTAATAGTAATGATTAAAAAAAAGAATTTGCCAATAGTCGGGACGTAATGAATCGCTATCCACTACGCTTTTATGGTGCAAAAGTAGGGAATACTGCTAAATTTACGCATCAATATCATACAAAACAAGCGTTTTGTTAGCATTATTTATGATATACGTGACGGTTTTGCAAAGTGTAGATTTCAAAATGAATGTATAAATAACGATTGCGCCGCATGGAGTAGGGCGTTTTTCAAAACGCTCGCCGTGTGCGCCGAAAGGAAAATTGATTGTGGCGCCCCTACTCGTGAGGCCTTATATTATATATATATTGTGTAGATTCTTTTCTTTTCATGATTCCCCAGCCCCTTCGCGCGCGTGCGCGTTACGCAAATTTTTCCCCTAAAAACCTTCCAACCCTTCATTGTTCGCGTTATTCGTCTATAAGTAAGGCGTTTGCGAATGAACGGTTTGGACTTCTAAACCCGTCACAAACGCGGCGCAACCCTTCATTGGCGGGCGCACGGTTTTGGAGGATAAATTTTAGCAAACGCCCGCCGTGTGCGCCGAAAGGAGAATTGATTGTGGCGGGCTGTAAGCCCAATTGCTGCGCATAGCCCAGGGCAACGCCCTGGGTAGTGACGTTGCATTGATAAAAGTGTCTCGCTCTGTAAGAGCAGCCTTCTTTATGAGGGGCAACGCCCCGCGGCATTCGTGCGGGGTTACGCGCTTGGGGCGTGTGGCATTTTTGCTGCGGCGCAAAAATGCGAATGTATCAATCGCGGTGTACATTTTCCCAGGGCGTTGCCCTGGGCTATGCGCAGCAATTGGGCTTACAGCCCGCCCCAATCATGGTTGCGCCCCTGACTCCTGAGACTTTATATTTCTTTTTTATGATCCCCCCAGCCCCCTCGCGCGTGTGCAACCCTTCATTGGCGGGCGCACGGTTTTGGAGATATTTTTTACTTTCTTCGAGCAAATTTTTCCGATCTTGCTGATAATTTTTCCTGTCCTATAAGAAAAGTTTTGTTACAAACTTTGTAACATGTATTACAAATTTTGTAACGCGTATTACAAACTTTGTAACAAGTGTTACAAAGTTTGTAACAAAAACTGTCCTATATGAGAGAAAGAAATATCAAGGAGAAAAGGAAAACTATCAAGGAGAAGGGAAAAAATTGTTCCGAGCAAAGATCTTCTCTTTGCCTCCCCGTAAAGCCTGAAAAGGTGAGGGGCGCGAAGAAAAAGGTATAAATTTTTATTTTGGCGATAATTTGCCTTAAAAGGTGCCTAAGCGTTGCGAAAACGTGCGCAAGCGGTAAAAAGCCTGCGCCGTAGATGGTAAAAGCTGCGATAGAGTGTAAAAAAATAATGAGCAAATAATTGGTCGTACAATCGTAAAATCGTATTTTTGCTGCGCAGACATATCAAAAACAAGGGTGTAAACTTAATTTTTGTTCTATATGAAACAATACTTTTTTACCTTATTATTCGTACTGATTGCTTTCCCCCTGAAACTCGTGGCGCAGGACATCGCCTTCGTCTCCGACAAGGAAGAGTATCGCCGCAGTTCCCTCTGCCTTATCCTCTTGACCCATAAGGACAAGAAGTATGCAGAGGAAATGGAGCGCATTTTCCAGGATTTCCCGATGCCCGCCCGCTACAACGAGCACAACATCGTGGGCTTCCGATGCGTCAGCGTGCGCGGTACGCAGACCAAGGCCGGCATCGAGAAGATGCTGAAACAGATGAAAATAGGCCAGAAACTCGTGGAGCGCTGGTTCAACCGCAACGAAAGCACCGGCGCGATGGATATGGACCTTATCCACGACCGGGGCGGCTACGGAGCCATGTATGCCGACTACGAACGCGCCAAGGAAACCGTGCGCGGCACCGCGATGCTGCGCGATGAGGGCGTGGAACTGCTGCAGAGCACCTTCGTGCTGGTGTGCGACATGGACTATATCGACAAAGCTAAGCGCGCCGGCTGGGCAGCATTTGGCATGGGCTTGCTCAGTCTCGGTATGCAGGTGGGTTCGGCCGTGAGTTACAGTCAGGCGCAGAGCGCCTACGCCCGCGGCGACTACCGCACGGCACGCTCCAAAGAAAGCAGCGCACGCGCCTGGAACGCCGGCAGCCTTGCCACGGCCGGCGCATCGAGAATCGTGGCAGACATCGGCGGCTTCCGCGTGAAGCTCAATGCCTACCTCTTCAAGCTCAACTGGGACGACGAGATG
>JALFJC010000052.1:0-17523 GCA_022775595.1 Bacteroidales bacterium
TACGAACGCATCTCGCCCGCAATCGAAATCAAATTGCTCACAGATTCTTTCAGATAAAACGGCACAACGCTTACGGGCCGTATGGCGGCATCGCTTTTAAGGCACTGCGCCATACGCCCTTTTTGTATCTCTTTCTCACCGATGCTCTTCAATTCCTTTGAATTTTGCCTCTTCCTGCCCGTGGCGTTCGCGCTCTACTGGCTGCTCCGACGCTGGCGGCAATGGCAAAACGCCTTTCTGCTGGTGGCGAGTTATGCCTTCTACGCAATGTGGGACGTGCGCTTCCTCTGGCTCATCGCCGGCGTTTCGCTCACGGCGTGGCTGAGCGGCATGGGCATCGCCCGCTTCGGGCACGGCAGTCGCAGGGCGAAGAGCATCGTGGCGGCACAGGCGGCGGTGAGCCTCGGCGTGCTGTTTGCCTTCAAATATTTCAACTTTTTCGTAGACTCATTCGTCAGCCTCACAGAGTGGCTGGGCTTTTCAGCCTGTCGCCCGCTGTGGCAGGTGGCGTTGCCCGTGGGCATCAGTTTCTACACGTTTCAGGCCTTGGCGTACGTCATCGACGTGTATCGCGGCGAGGTAAAGGCAAGCCGCAACGCCCTCACATTTTTCACCTTCATCGCTTTCTTCCCGCAACTGGTGGCAGGTCCTATCGAGCGCGCTGCCCGGCTGCTGCCCTACTTCGACCGCCCGCGCCGCTTCGACTACGCCACGGCCACCGACGGCCTGCGCCTGATGCTGTGGGGCATGGTGAAGAAAACCGTAGTGGCGGACAACTGCGCCGCCATCGTAAATGCCATCTACGCCAACCCGCAGACCGACGGCACCGACCTCTGGGTGGCGACCATCTTCTTCGCCATTCAGATTTACGGCGACTTCTCGGGCTACTCCGACATCGCCGTGGGCTGCGGCAGGCTCTTCGGAATTCCCCTGATGCAAAACTTCCGCCTGCCCTACTTCTCGCGCAGCATCGCCGAGTTTTGGCGGCGGTGGCACATATCGCTGATGTCGTGGTTTCGCGACTACATCTACATTCCCCTCGGCGGCTCGCGCCACGGGCGGCTGCGCACCATGGGCAACACGTTCATCGTGTTCCTGCTGAGCGGCCTGTGGCACGGGGCGAACTTCACCTTCGTGCTTTGGGGCGCATATCATGCCTGCCTCTTCCTGCCGCGCATTTTCCTCAAAAAGCGCACGCCGCGCAGCAACGACACCGCCGCCAACAGGCTGCTGCCCTCGCTCAAAGAGGCGTGGCAGATGGGGCGCACCTTTTTGCTGGTGTGCATCGGCTGGGTGCTGTTTCGCTCGGAGGACGTAAGTACGGCTTGCCTGCGCCTGCAACGCATGTTTACCGACCTGCATTGGCACGTGCCCTACTGCGGCCGACTGCCGCTCTTGCTGCCCGTCGCGCTCTTGCTTGCGGAATGGTGCACGCGGCGCAGGGAGCACCCGCTCGACTTGCCCAACCGGGGACTATGGCGCAGCCGCGCCGTGCGCTATGCCGTGTACTACGCCCTTATCCTTTGCGTGCTGCAATGGGGCGGCACGCCGGTGGAATTTATCTATTTCCAATTCTAAATGTCGATGATGAAAAGATTTCTGCTCCGCACCTTCCTGTTCCTCCTGCCCCTCGCCCTGCTACTCTTGGGCGGCGAGGCGGTGCTGCGGCTGCACCCCAATGCCGCCAAGGACAAGGACAAGGCGATGCGGCTCACGGGCAGCATTATCGACACGCTGATACTGGGCAGTTCGCACGCCTACTACGGGCTTTGCCCCGAACTCCTTGGGCGCAATGCCTACAACGCTGCGCAGGTATCGCAGACGCTGATGTACGACGAGTTTATCCTCAACCGCTACGCCCTGCCGCATCTGCGGACGGTGGTGCTAACGGTGTCCGATTTCAGTTTCTACGAGGAATTGGAAGGCACGCCGAGCTGGTATCTCGCCGGCCGCTACCGCATGTACATGGGTTGCGATTACCATTCGCTCGCCAGCGCCTACGCTTGGGAGGCGGCGGCGTTTCCCGTGTTTGTGAAAAAGTTGCTCGCCCTGTGCCAGCCGCCCCGAGAGCGGTGGAGCCTGCGCGGGCAGGGACTGGAATACACGCTCGAAAGCCGCGCCACCGACTGGGACAACGGCATCAGCCGGGCAGCCGTGAACCGCTACACTGACCTTAGCCACGGCGATGTCAACGAAACGCGCCTCTGCCGCATCGCCGCCCTCTGCCAACAGCGCGGCATCAGTCTTGTGTTGGTTGCCACGCCGCTGCTCCCGTCATACCGCGCGGAGCAAAATCCCGCGCAAGTAGCCGATATGCACCGCCGCATCGACCGCATCGCCGCCCGCTTCCCGCAAACCGTGCGTTTCCTCGACTTCGCCGCCGACCCAGCCTTCACCGCCGACGACTTCTACGACGCCGACCATCTCAACCATGCCGGTGCTGTCAAGTTGTCGCTGAAAGTGAAGGGGGCGATCTGAGGGAAGAAATCGTTAATTTGATAAACTGATAATATTTTAAGATAAAAACCATAAAAAACAACTTGTTCTGTGTGGGCCTATCGGCTTGCCTTATCTGATAAATCCCGAGCCTGAAAGTCTTCCGACTTTCGTCTCGTGCTTTCTCCGCTAAGGCGGCGGTCGGTACCCGCCCGCCCCACACAGAACAAGGGAAAAACAAGGAAAAACCCATTCTCAATGGATGACAGACCAAGGTCTCACGGGTTTTTAATGGTTTTTCCCTTGCGGCGTTTGAAGCGGACGGAAACCGACCGCAGCCGCAGGTATTAAAGGCGAGCGCGTGCCGATTAGGCACGCAGGCTCGACGTTAAGACCGGCGGCGTAGCCCGCAGGGCTTCAAACGAAGCAAGATGTTTTTCTTGGTTTTTATCCAAAACCCATTACAATATTATATATATATGGACTACAAAAGCATATTTTCAAAAGAAGAACTTAACGAACTCACCGATTGGTTCAACGAGCGGAAAGATAAACTTCCCGAAACGCTGCAAGTGGACGATGCCACGTTTGTAAAAGACCTCCGCCAGACGGTGGACTATTACCTGCGCCTCGTGGAACTCTACCACGACAAGCGCGCCTTTTCCGGGCAGCTCTATCTCTTGGAACGTATCCGCAAAAAATTGATTGAACTCGGATTATAAGCAGTGAAGATGAAAAACCACCCTATCCGCGTAACGCTCCTTTTGCTGGCGGTCTTCGCCATTTTATTGCTGCTGCGCCTGATGCCGCCGTTTGAATTGGGAACGGTGGAAATCAAAAAGACCGACATTCTCGCCGACATCATCAAGACAGACGGCAATGACGACGACGGCGAGGCGGCCATGCTCGAAGCCCTGCGCAAGCAAAAGCCTGCCTTCCGCGACTCCTGTCCGCCGGGCATGACGTGCATCGAAGATTATGCCGAAGAGGGCGGGTGCGGCATGGAGCCGTTCTACCGCGCCTTGGAGCAAATCGGCGAACTCGACCGCCCCGTGCGCATCGCCTACCTCGGCGACTCGTTCATCGAGGGCGACATCATCACCGACGAGCTGCGCCTCCTGCTGCAAAAGCGGTTTGGCGGCTGCGGCGTGGGTTTTGTGGACATGGCCAGCCAAACGGCGGGCTTCCGCCACAGTGTGCGCGAGGAGGCAGAGGGCTGGGAGAGTTTCAGCATTGTGGACAAAGAAAAATGCGACCTTACGAAACTCGGCATTTCGCAACGCTACTTCCTGCCCCAGCCCGGCGCGCGCACCACGATGAAAGGTGTGAAAAAATTCGGTTGCGACACCTGCCAAACCGCCACACTCTTCCTACGCGCCGCCGCGCCCTGCGACATTCGCCTCACGCTCAACGCCTCCGACAGCCTTCTGCTGCACGCACGGGGTACGGGGCAGGTGGAAGCGCTCACCGCCGAGGGCAAAATAGGCCGCGCCGAGTGGTCGTTCCCCTCCCCCGCGCCGGGCATGGTGTGCTGGGGCGTTGCCCTCGACGGCCGCAGCGGTATTACGCTCGACAACTTCTCGCTGCGCGGCAGCAGCGGCACCACCCTCACCTCCGTGCCCGAAGCCACGCTGCGCGAGATGCACGGCGTGCGCCCCTACGACCTCATAGTGCTGCAATACGGTGTGAACGTGGTGACCAAAAACGCTAAGAAATATACCCAATACGTGCGCAACATGAAGCACGTCATCGACTTCATCAAGAAAACCTTTCCCGAGACGGGCATCCTGATATGCAGCGTGGGCGACCGCGAGGGCAAGGACGACAGCGGCACGCTCTGCACCATGCCGGGCATCAAGGCGATGGTGCTGAGCCAGCAGACCATGGCCGCCGAGTCGGGCGTGGCGTTCTGGAACCTATACGAAGGCATGGGCGGCGAAGGCAGCATCAAGCGCATGGCCGACGCGAAACCTGCCGAGGCGGGCAAGGACTATACGCACATCAACCATCGCGGCGGCCGCCGCATTGCCGGCATCTTCTATAAATCCATCATGCACGGTTTCGAGCAATACAAAAAACGCAAGGCTTATGACGAGGAATAGCCTCTACAAACGATGCTCTGCCCTCTGCTGCGCCCTGATGCTCAGCCTGTGGTGCGCGGCTCAGGACATTTTGCCCCATCGTCTGAATGCCGACGGCGGCGCGGCCGTGCCGCAAGCCACCGACACCAACTCCGCACTGCCGCCTCTGCGCTGCCTCACGTTTGAGACGGCAAGCAGCATGCCCTCGTCGTTCAGAAACCGCAAGGAGAACGTTGTGGCAAATACCGCCGCCCTGCGCCCCGCGCTCGACATCGTGCTGCGTGGCGAACGGCCGCTGCGTGTGCTGCATCTCGGCGACTCGCACGTGGCGGGCAAGGCCTTTCCAAGTGCCGTGGAGCAGACGCTGCGCACGGCGTTCCGCAAGGCGGAGGTGATGCCCGACGAAGGCACCGACGGCCTCGTCTTCACCGCCATTGGCAGCAACGGCGCCACCAGCGAACGCTTCCTCTCCGATAGTTACCGCGAGCGCATCGCCGCCACGAAGGCCGACCTCGTCATCGTGTCGCTCGGCACGAACGAGGCGCACGGCATGGGCTACCTCGAAAGCATGCACGAGCAGCAACTCTCAGCGTTTCTTGAAATGCTGCGCAGCGTTTTGCCCGAGGCAACGTTCCTCTTCACTACGCCGCCGGGCGACTACCTGAAACAGGTGTACGTGAACTATCGCAGCACGGGCCGCGGCGGCAAGCGTCGCCGCGTAGTGCGCAGCGCCTTCCGCCCCAACCCGATGAACGGCCGCTGCGCCGCCTGCATCACGGCCTTTGCCCGCGACCACGACCTTGCCTCCTGGGATCTGTACAACATCTGCGGCGGCGAGGCTGCCGTGCGCAACTGGATTGCCGCCGGCCTGATGCGCCCCGACCGAGTGCACTACGAACCGCAAGGCTATGCCATTCAAGGCAAACTCCTCGCTGAAGCGCTGCTTCGCTGCTTTGAGAACGCCGGCACGCAATGAGTCAGAGGCAGCACACAAGCAAGCAAGAAAAAATTGTTAATCCCGCGCCACGCCCTGCGCAGAGCGTAAATCAGTCGTTTGCAATCGTTAAGAGAGCGCGGCGCAAAGATTTAGGAATAATTAAGGCAATGGAAATTTGCATCTTGAAAAATTCAACGAAAGCCAAGGAGTTTTTCACGATAAAGCACTTCGGGAAAATTATCAAGGAGCAAATTTTGACGGGCTTGCTGATAATTTTCACAGTCATATAAGATAATTTTTTCGCCCATATAAGATAGTTTGCCCCTAAAAACGCGAAAAGAGGAAAAGCCCGCGCCCTTCCTCTTTGTCCAAGGCAAAGATATGCTTTTCGCCCCATTCCGCCAAAACGCGCCACGTTGTGCCACGGGCTGGCAAAGCCAAAGGCGGGGCGGTAGGGCAATAACCTGCAAGGGTTGCCCGTGGCATGATAGACAATCACCAATCGCACTTTTAGCAAAATAAATATGTCCCAAATAGATTTCGATGCGCTTCTGCGCCTGCTTAGTTTCACGCCCGGCGAGCCGATGCTGTTCAACAGCGGCCTGTTTCTGGTGCTTTTCCTGCTGTTCAGCGCAGGCTACGCCCTGCTTTCCGCGCAGCGTGCCAAAGCCGTGCGCCTGCTCTACGTAACGGCCTTCTCCTATTATTTCTATTATAAGAATGCCGGTGCGTGGTGCTGCCTCTTGGCGGTCATCACTCTGGTAAACTACTTTTGCGCCCTGCGCCTCGACCGCACGGAGCGTCCAGCCGCCCGCAAGGCGTGGCTATGGCTCGCCGTGGGCTTCATGATCGGGCAGTTAGCGGTGTTCAAATACACCGACTTCGCCATCGGCACATGGTGCGACCTCACAGGCGAGCCGCGCCCCGACACGCCCGCGCTGCCCGTGCTTGTGGGCATCTCTTTCTTCACCTTCCAGTCCATGAGTTATATAATAGATGTGTATCGCCGGCAAATGCCTGCCACGCGGTCGCTCACGGACTTCGCCTTCTTCGTGTCGTTCTTCCCCACCCTCCTCGCCGGTCCCATACTCCGCGCCCGCACCTTCCTGCCGCAGTTGCAAAAGCCGCTCTGCGTCACGCAGCAAATGCTCGGCACGGGCACGTGGTTCATCATCGTAGGCCTGTTTAAGAAATGCGTCATCTCGGACTATATCAGCGTGAACTTCGTGTCGCGCATCTTCGACAACCCCGCGCTTTACAGCGGACTGGAAAACCTGCTCGGCATCTACGGCTACGCCCTGCAACTCTACTGCGACTTCTCGGGTTACTCTGACATGGCCATCGGCATCGCCCTGTGGATGGGCTTTGAAATCCCCGCCAACTTCCGCGCGCCTTACAAGAGCGACAGCATCACCGACTTCTGGCGACGCTGGCACATCTCGCTCTCCTCCTGGCTGCGCGACTATCTCTACATCTCGCTCGGCGGCAACCGCAAGGGGCGGCTGCGCATGTACTTCAACCTGTTCCTCACGATGCTGCTCGGCGGCCTGTGGCACGGGGCTTCGTGGAACTTCGTCATCTGGGGCAGTGTGCATGGCTTTGCCTTGGGCGTGCACAAGCGTTTCCGAGAATTGCTCGGGCACGACCGCCATTATCAGTCCAGGGGCATCAGACGCTTCTTCGCCGTGCTCCTCACCTTCCACCTCGTATGCTTCTGCTGGCTGTTTTTCGCCGGCACGTCGTTCGAGGCTTCCATGCAGATGATAGGTCAAATCTGCTCCAACTTCAATCCGCAGCTGCTGCCGCAATTCCTCGAAGGCTATCCCCTCGTGTCGGCACTGATGGTGGGCGGTTTCGTGCTCCACTTCCTCCCCACGGCTTGGAACGGCAAGGCGGAAAGCCTCGCCGGCCGCACGCCGCTGCTTGCACAAGCCATTGCGCTTGCGCTGATGATATTTATCGTGGTGCAGGTGAAAGGTTCGGAGGTGCAACCCTTCATTTACTTCAAATTCTAAGGAGTTTTAGTAAACAAGTAGACGAGTAGACGAGGAATTTTTCGTGCAAGCGAGTGCAAAGCCGAACTTGTTCGAGCTATGCCGAGCGCAGCAGAAAATCTCAAAGAAAACAAGACAAGAATGTCTTGCTATACAATATTTCTATAAGTAATCTGTCTCGTCTACTCGTTTACTTGTAAACTTGTCTACTAAATCTAAGATATATGCCGCTTGCTGCGCACAAAATGCGCAAAAGCCTTTGCAAACTCGGAAAAAAAACGCAATTTTGGAGCGTTATATCTTATAAAATACCCTTTATCTCAAAGAAAATGGAAAGCAAATACGATGCAATGAACGGGAAAAACGAAAACGAGATACTGTTTTCCAGAACTGTCAAAGCCGGCAAGCGCGTCTACTATACCGACATAAAATGCGACCGCCGAGGCGAGCTTTACCTTGCCGTCACAGAGAGCAAACGCATTAAGGACGGCACGGAAGACAGCCGCCCCGTATTCGAGAAGCACAAGATTTTCGTGTACCGCGAAGACCTCGAAAAGTTTATGGACGCCATCAACGCTGCCGCACAGTTTGCCCGTGAAAACGCGCCTTACGAGGACGAAGAGGAATGGGGCACAGCCGACCATTACGATTACAACGCCCGCCCCGCTGCCCCCTATTACCGCAGCAGCGAAGAACCCGAAGCCGAAAAGCCCGCCGACTTCAAATTAGACATTGACTTTTAGCAGAAGGGGCGCAACGCGCCCTTTTTGCATTATGCCTGGTTCCTCTGGCTTATTATCCTATTCCCCCTTATGCCCCACCCGCAAGGCACACCCCAGCCGCCGCAAATCGCAATCGTGATGAGCAACACGCTCGCGGCACTCGGGCTTTCGCAAATCATCGGGCGCATGATGCCCCACGCCCGTCTGGCCACGTATGCCGCGCCCGGCGATCTGCCCAAGGAAAAAGCCGACAGCTTTTTCCATTTCTTCATTTCCCCAGAAGCATTGACGGCCGATGCGTCCTTTTTCCGGCAATACCGCCACAAGACCATTGTGCTTGTGCGCGGCGAAACGGGCACGCTACTCCCCGACACCTTCCACTGCATCAACATTTGCCGCCCCGAAGAAGAACTGGTACGCGACTTCCTGCGCCTCGCCGAACACTCCCACGCCGCTCGCGGCGGCAAGCCGCAGGCAGTGCGCGAAGCGGAGGGCACGCCGCCGGCCTCTGAAAGCAGCGTGCTCACGCCGCGAGAGCGCGAAGTGTTGCGCCTCGTCGTGGCAGGATATATCAATAAGGAAATTGCCGATCGCCTCGCCGTGAGCCTCACCACTGTCATCTCCCACCGCAAAAACCTCACCGAGAAACTCGGCATCAAGTCAGTCTCCGCCCTCACCGTCTACGCCGTTACGCGGGGGCTGATTAGCGTAGACGAGATTTAAGGCCCCACGTCCGCTCATTTACTTACAACGCCTGCAAATTCAATCATTATCACTATATTTCCGCCATAACGCTTTTATATGCAGTCATTATGAAAGATTATTGACGCGCCATGCAACAAAAACGAGGGAGTGCCCGCTAGGACACTCCCTCGCATCTTTTAGTATATATAGCGCAAGGGGCTTATTCACCACTTATTATTTCACCAGCACGCGCTTGCCGTCCACGATATAAACGCCTCGAGGCAGCGGGTCGGAAGAAGAGAGGCGGATGCCAGTGAGGGTGTAGACTTCGCGCTGCGCAGACGAGCCTTCGGCGCGAATGGCGGCTATGGAGGTTGTTTTCATCGTGCCGTAGATGCTGATGTCGTGCGCCGGCATCGTGGCAGGCACGTCCTTCCAACCCAAGAACTGATATTCGTCGGTGCTCTCCACCTCGGGCGGGGTGATGACTGCTCCGTAAGCCACCTCTTGCGTGGCATAAAGCTCTTCGCCGAGATAATAGCTGACCTTGTATTTGTTCACCGTGAAGACGGCATTGACCGTAACGTCCCGAGTGGGCATCGTTTCGGGCAGATTGTCCCAACCCGTAAACGTGTAGCCCTCCTTCATAGGCGGCTCGGGCAGCGTGATGGCGGCGCCTTCGGCAAACGAAAGCGTGGCATAGGTTGCGCCGTCTACAAGGAACGTGAGTGTATGCGTAGCGGGTTCAACAGCCGATTCGCTGGCAGTAAGCGCAACCTCGAAACTGGACGCCGGAACTTCGATACCCGTACGCAGGGAAAGGCGAATGTTGTCGAAAATTACGTTGTAAGTGCCAACCGCCAAAGGAACGTCGGCATTGAGCGTGAGGGAGAAGATTACGCCCGCATTGCCTGCAATGGCCTGGTTGGCAGGCGAATAAGCCACAACGCGGAGCGCACCATCGGGCAGTGTGTTGGCCATGAGCGTGTGACCGAGGGTGCGGTCGCCCGGGCGCAGCGTTCCTTCTGCCAACGTCACGCCTTCGGGTAGGAGAAGGTCCATTTGGAAGGCGGTGAGATTTGTGGTACCAGGATTAAGCAGCTCCACATTGAGTTGCCAGTTGCGGCCGGCGCGCGTTTCGGTTATGGTGGCCTGCACCGTGCAGTCGTTTTCGTCGGCAGCCTGGGCGGCGGGCGCGGTGAAGCAGACCGCGGAGAGGATAGACAATATTATATATGTATATCGTTTCATGGGGTTGATGTTTTTAGTAAACGAGTTTTTTAGTAAACAAGTAGACGAGTAGACGAGTAAACGAGTAGACGAGACAGAGATGTCTTGTTTCCTTGTTTACTCGCTTTATTTTACCAAAATCTTCTTATTGTTCACAATGTACAGGCCGGAGGGCAGAGCGATGCGCTGCTTGCCGCCTGCAAGGGGTACAGAGCGGAAGAGACGGCCGTCGGCTGTGTATACCTTCACGCTGCCCTGCGCGGGTGCATCGAGGTAGAGGGCATCGCCACCCGTAGCATCTACATCATTAATATTATCTATGCCGGTTGTCACGTCCATATCGAAAGCGGCGGAACGCGGCATGAGGCGCAGTTCCTCGCCGGCAACATTCACAAGCGTGGCATCGTCGATGCTGAGCACGCGGCGGTCGGCAGGCACGAAGCCTTCGGCCGTCACATAGAGGTCGAGCACGGCCTCGCCTACCGGCAGCACTTCATTGGCTGCACCGTAAACGGCCACGCGGTAACGGCCTTCGCCGAGGCTGGCTATGCGATAGGCGCGTCCCTCCCAAGCCTCGGGCAGCGAGAGGTCTTGGAGCGCGATGCCTTCGGGGAGGAGCACGTCGAACTGTGCGGCGGCATAAGCCGTCTCGCTGTCAATGCTAAACGTGACAGGCACGCGCGAAACGCCCCCTACCCTTGCCGCAAACGCCTGCGGGCGCACCGTGGCAGACGAGTGCGGCAGGAACTGCTTGCGCTGCGTATTGGCGGGCTGCTGCATCACGAGGGCAACGATATGTACGGCATCGTTCACGGTGATCTCCTTGTTCCCGTCGGCATCGGCCTGGTTGAAATCGAAAGTTTCATTTTCCAGTCCGAGGATATTGTTCATCACGCACACCACGTCGGCAATACTGATCGCACCGTCGAGGTTCACGTCGCCGCGCTCGATGGCCGGCTGCTGCGTGAGGTCGTAAGTCTGAAGGTTGCGGTAAATATAATCGGCATGCTGCTGCAACCACGTTTTGCAGTTGGTAACAAACGTGTCGTACTTGCTGCCGTCGCCCCACTTCGTAGCATTGTGCTGGAAAGACGAATTGGCAAAGGCGTAGTAGTCGTCTACGTATTCCAAAAGTTCTGCGAAGTCGTTTTCAAGATATTTCGTCCAAAGGGCATAGGTGGCTCGCTTCACCTTATCGCTGTTATAGAATAGATTCGTGAAGAAGGGACGCCCTTTGTCGTAATAAGCCGTAAAGAAGTCCTGCTCGGCATTGCGCTGGCAGTAGCTGGTGGTGCCTTCGTAGCCGAAGCCCCAGTCGAAGTCCCAAGCCGGTCCGAAGACGTACTTGCTGTGGAGCGAGAGGAGGTCTTCCTTATAAAGGTACACGCTCTTGGGGTGCAGGAGCTCGAGGTTTTGCGACAGCATATTCACGAGCATATAGCGGGCAAACATCTCGCAGTCCAAGTCGTCCTCATAATCCGTCCCGCCGCTGTAAATCTTTTGCGTGAAAGCATTGAAATCGTTTTCGATAAGCTGCTGTTGCGCGTAGTCGGGATAGGTAGAAAGGTCTGGCTCTTTGATGTTTACAGGCAGTTGGAAATAACTATCGCGAAACTTATAGGTTTCGTCGAAATATTGATCCAGTTCGAGGAGGGTGGCATTGGTCTCGTCGTCGAGCGAAACGCTGTTGTTGGCAAAGCCCACGTGCTGCGTGAAGTTGTAGCTGCCGCGATACTCGCCGTTGATGTAGAGTTCCACGGGCACAATGTCATTCGCCCCCGCCGAAGCCACGGCCTTAGCGATGCGCTGCGCCACAGCGTTGGTCATCATCGAGCCTGTAATCTTGTTGGCAAGCAGCACCCAGCTCTTGCCGGCAGTCATGCCGAAAGGCTTTTTCTTCGAAGCGAATTTCAGTCGGTAGGGGTTCTTGGCATAGGGGTTGCCCGACCAGCTGGTGTTGCCTCGGCCTTTCACCTGCACGGAGTCGGTCATCGAAGGCCACACGCCCGCGCCGTCGATAATGATTTCGGCGTTAAGGTAATAGTCCTTGCTTGATATCATCTGCCCGTTCTCAATATTGAGGTCGATGCGCGGCACAGAAGTCGCCCTATCGGTGAGCCAGTCTACGCTGACAGTGACATCGCGTCCGTAGGGGAGCCAGGTGTATTCGTAGACGGCGGGACTGATGAGCGTAGGCTCATCGCCGCTATCGGTCACCGTCACTTTATAGAGGGAGAACGACGCCATAGCGAGGTAGTTCTTATAACTCGCCGAGGTCATCACGAAGCGCAGATACCGATAAGGGTTTCCGAGATTGATTGTTTGCGAAGTAAACGACTGCCTTATGCCGTAGGGCAGACCGTCGGCCTGCGCGAACGTCCGTACATCGTCCCACTTCGTGCCGTCGAAAGAAGCCTGCACAAGGAAGCTCATCGGGTAGCGGGCGGCATCAGAGCGCGTTTCGTAACCGAAGCGTATCTGCTGCACCGCCTCTTCAAGGTCTACTTGCAAATATGGGTTCTGGTCGGTCGGCAGCTTTTCGTATTGACCCGTTCCCCAGGTAGAATGGAAAAAGGTATTAGGATCATCGTCGAGCAGCATCGCCAGGCCTTCCGTCTCCTCGTAGTTCGACGGGGCGTTGGTGGAGAGCATCTCCACGGTGAGGGGAATGGCCGTCGCCTCCTCAGTGTCGGCGGAGGGTTCGCTCCACACCTCGTCCTGCACCAGGCGGTAGTTCATGATGCGCCAGCCGTCGCGGGCAATGGTATAGACTACATCCCCGTCGAAGCGCGGGCGCGACACTTTGCTCGTCTGCTCCGCGCCGTCAACATACACCCGTGCGCCCTGCTCACTCAACTGGAAGGAGGGCGTGAGGCGCTTGCCGATGGCACCCACACTGGCCGTGATGTGGTCGCCGTCGATAGCGGCAATCACATCGGTGAACACCTGCGGGTTGTATTTGTTGTTGAACTTGAAAGAGGTGAACGTCGGCAAATCTGCCAGCGAGGGGCCTGCCGTGCGCACGGAATCCAGTTCGCTCTCGGCGTAATAAACCACCGAGTCGTTGTTGAGCGTGATGCGAAGTTGTCCCTCCGAGGAAACGTGCCCTTTGAGTAGGGCGGCGGGGAATACGTCGGCGATGCCGTTCTTGGAATAGACGAACAGCGAGTCGCCCGTCTGCGCTTCCTGCGCCGCGCCGCTTGCCGCCACGGCACAGAAAACCGACACAAAAGTTGTGCGTAAAATGTTTTTCATGGTCAATAGAAAGAAAAGGGCTTAAAAGTAAGCGCCTAACTCCTGCAAAGTTAGTGCGAGGTGAGAGCAGATAGGTCAAGCTTGCTTGAAAGCTTATGCCGAACCGAAGCCTAACTTCTGCAAAATTACGCCTTTTTTATATGATAACGCAAAAAAACAATCATTTTTCCCATAAGATAATTGCTGTTTTAGAAATATTCGCTACCTTTGCACGCGATTATTGAAACCAAAGACCTTGGAGAGGTGCTCGAGTGGTTGAAGAGGCACGCCTGGAAAGCGTGTAGCCGGCAAAACCGGCTCGCAGGTTCGAATCCTGTTCTCTCCGCAATTTGAACGTTTTCGTTAAGCCAGATGAGCAAAGGCAAGTTTACTCGAACTTTGCCATGGCGAGGAATTTTCATGCAAGTGAGCGCAATCAAGTTTACTTGAATTGCCGAGCGCAGCCGAAAATGTCAAAGAAAAACGTCTGTTGAAAACGAAAGATATGCAATGAAAATTGCATATCTTTCGTTGCTTTAAGGCAAGACGCCTTCAAACACTGTTTATATTATTATATGGGTATCCTCAACAAACGGCGACGCAAACTGCTCTGGAAGGCTATCAGCCGGATGGACGCAAATACTTTCAGCTGGAAGTATCTGCGCAACAGATGGCGGTGGTTGCAACTCGACAAAACAAAGGGCACGGAAATCCCCCACCCCACAAACTTTATGCTCGAGCTGGGCAACGTGTGCAACCTGCATTGCGTGACGTGCCCCCGGGAATACGAATACGGCAAGACCATGGACGTGGGCTTCATGCCGGCCGACAAGGCAAAGGGCATCATCGACGAAGTGCTGCCCTACCTCGACTCTATCGGGCTGACGGGACTGGGCGAAACTTTCATGTACCCGCATCTCCTGGACATAGCGAGGTACATCAAGCAAAGGAAGCGGTCGGTGATTGTCACGGTGTCTACCAACGCGCATTTCAAGGGTTTCTTGGAAAAAATCACGCCCGTGCTGCCTTATATCGACAATATCCAGTTCTCGGTCGACGGCGTGGGAGCGGTCTACGAGACGATACGCCCGGGCACGGATTTCGACTTTATCAAGAACAACATCAAAGAAACTATGAGCAGGGGCAGGCACGTGGAATACATGATAAACTGCGTGGTGAGCGACCGCAACTGCCAGGACATGGCGGGCGTGGTGCGCCTCGCCGCCGAACTCGGCGTGACCTACGTGAACTTCAACGTGATGAGTATCGCCTCGATGCCCGCCCGCGAACGCAGCTTCTATGATTATTTCAAATCCGAAACGTTTGCCGCCGCCCTGCGCGACCTCGAAGCCGCCAAGCGGCAGTATCCCCAGATTGAGGTGACGGGACCCGAACTGCCCGCGCGGCCGAATTTTCAAGACTGCGCGTTTCCGTGGTCCTACCCCTACATCACTTGGGACGGCTACTACGTGCCTTGCTGCGGCAAACCGTTCCCAAAACTCCTCAACTTCGGCAACGTGTTCGCCGATGGCGGTGTGATGAAGGTACTCAACAGCGACCGCGCACAAGCTTTCCGTCGCCAGTGGCAGAAGAACAAAGCGCCCGGGTTCTGCCACAACTGCCAGTTCGTAGATTTTTAGAAACGTTATTAGTAGACACGAGTAGACAAGCAGGGTTTTACTAACCGCCGATACAGAACAGCCTCCCGGGTGCGGGAGGCTGTTTCTATATACGCATTTTTTATCCTCAAAAACCCAGCACACCCAGCACTACTCCACCTATCTATTTATATATAAGTTGGTTGTGAGTGTATAGTTTACCGTTCAAACTATACACTTGTGACGGGTTTGGGGTTATATTTGCGAAGTGCCTGCACGAACATTTCAGGCAGTTTGCACCTTAAAATTTTTATTTCCTCGGCACTATTTTTCTCTTTCAGCAAGATATTTTTTTCCATCACCAAGAAAAAGTTTGTTACAAAGTTTGTAACATGTATTACAAAGTTTGTAATATGCGTTACAAAGTTTGTAACATGTGTTAGAAACTTTGTAACAAAAACTTCCTGCGCAGAAAGGAAAAAATATCTGCGCATGTAAGGAAAAATATCTCGGAGAAAAGAAAAAATATGTCGGAGATAATTTCCACACCGACATAGCAAATGCCCACGCCTCACGGGAGAAACGAAATGCTCTGACGGCAGAAAATGATGCAACAATAATAAACTATAAAGCAAAGTAAGCAAGTTGATAAGTTTTTTTACGTAACTTTGCAGAAGATAGGCTGCGGCTCGGCAATTCAAATAAATTTGATTGCACTCGCCTTGCACTATCTTTGCAAAAGATAGGCTGCGGCTCAGCAAGAAGGGCGGGCGTTTTGCAAAACGCCCCTACTCCCAGAGCGCAGCCGACATTATGAAAAACATAATCCTATGAAACCTATATTTATCGCCGGGCCCTGCGTCATAGAGAGCATGGACGTTTTGCAGACCGTGGCAAAGGAACTGGCAAAAATCAAGCAAGAGACGGGTGCCACCGTATATTTCAAAGCCTCTTTCGATAAAGCCAACCGCACCTCTATCCATTCTTTCCGAGGTCCGGGACTTGAAAAGGGCATGCAGATGCTCGCCGACATCAAGGCGCAGTTTGGACTGCCTATCCTGACGGACATTCACGAAAGCAGCCAAGCCGCAGCGGCGGGCGAGGTGGCCGACATTCTGCAAATCCCGGCATTTCTGTGCCGGCAGACCGACCTGCTCGTGGCCGCCTCGCAAACGGGCTGCATCGTGAACGTGAAGAAGGCACAGTTCCTCTCCGGCGACGACATGCAATATCCCGTCGAGAAATGCCACGAAGCCGGCGCAAAGGAAGTGTGGCTCACGGAACGCGGCAACATCTACGGCTACAACAACCTTGTAGTGGACTTCCGCAACATCCCCCTCATGAAGCAATACACCGACCGCGTGGTGATGGACTGCACCCACAGCGTGCAGCGTCCCGGCGCGGCGGGCGGCAAGACGGGCGGCAACCGAGAGTACATCCCCTCTATGGCACTGGCCGCCAAGGCATTCGGGGCAAACGGCTTCTTCTTCGAGACGCACCCCGACCCCGACCACGCCCTGAGCGACGGACCAAACATGCTGCCGCTCGACCAGTTGGCAGCGCTTATCAAGGAATTGGCACAATAGGGAAGTTTTGCAACAACATACAATATTATATATATGAGCAAATGGACAGAAATAGCAGCCAAGTGCCTGCGCGACGAGGCAGGGGCGCTGCTTGACCTCATACCTTTTCTTGACGACGACTTCGACCGCACGGTAGAAATTATCCTCAACTGCAAGGGCAAACTCATAGTGACGGGCGTGGGCAAGAGCGGCCACATCGGCGCGAAAATTGCCGCCACGCTGTCGTCCACCGGCACGCCGAGTTTCTTTATCAACCCGCTCGACGTGTTCCACGGCGACCTCGGCGTGATTCAGCGCAAGGACGTGGTACTGGCCATCTCCAACTCCGGGCAGACCGACGAACTGCTGCGCTTCCTGCCTTATCTGATGGAAAACAAAATCCCCGTCATCGCCATGAGTGGCAACCCCAATTCCCTGCTGGCGCAATATGCCACGGCACACCTCAACGCCTCCGTGCGCTACGAGGCCTGCCCGCTCGGCCTTGCGCCCACGTCGTCCACAACGGCTGCCCTCGCCTTGGGCGATGCCTTGGCATGCGCCCTCATTGAGGCCCGCAATTTCAAGGCCTCCGATTTCGCACAGTTCCACCCCGGTGGCTCGCTCGGCAAACGCCTCCTGACGAAGGCACGCGACGTGATGCGCACGGAAGACCTGCCCGTAATACCGCCCACAATGAAGCTCGGCGAGGCCGTGATCCACATGAGCAACGGCCGCCTCGGTCTCTGTGTGGCAGAGGAGGGCGGCATCGTGCGCGGCATCATCACCGACGGCGACATACGCCGTGCTATGGAAACCTCCCAAGACAGTTTCTTCAAACTCACCGTTGCCGACATCATGTCGTGCCAGCCCAAAATGGTGTCGCCCGACACGAAAATCACCGAAATCGAAAGCATCTTGCATCAAAACAAAATCCACTCCGTACTCGTAACGGACAAGGAGCGGCATCTGCTCGGCATCGTCGATTCGTTCAGCACGATGCTATAAGGAAAGGTACATATATTAAATAGTCTGTTGATTGAAA
>JALFJC010000054.1:0-14823 GCA_022775595.1 Bacteroidales bacterium
TTCAGCCACGTCTGCCTCCAGCAAGCGTGGTTGCTATTTTGTACAATCATTCCCTTTCGTATCGCGTCCAATAAAACTTCCACTTCTTCCTGCATCATCCCCATATCTACAATGAAATCAGGCAAGAATCATGTTATGACCCGTATGCCCGACGCTGTGAAGCAGAACGCAATCGCCGGCATTACAAAAACGATGGATCGCATCGTGCCCGACGAACCCGACCTGCGCAACCTCAGCTACAAGCCCGAACAGTCGTGGAACTACGAGGCGGGCACGCACCTCTCTTTCCTCGACGGCCGCCTGCAAGCCGACCTCGCCGCCTTCTATATGCAGACGCGCGACCAGCAGTTGGCACAGTTCAGCGAGAGCGGACTGGGACGCGTCATGGTCAACGCGGGCAAGAGCCGCTCCTGCGGCATCGAGGCATCGCTGCGCACCTTATGGCTCGCTGGCCGCCTAAGCATAGCCGCCGACTATGGCTTTACCGAGGCAACATTTGAAAACTACGACTTAGGCGGCGGCGTGGACTACACAGACAACCGCGTGCCCTTCGTGCCGCGCCACACGATGACGGCCACGGCAAGCTTCCGCCAACCCACGAAATGCGACCTGCTGCGCTCCTTCACCTTCGGCGCACGCGTGAAAGGCGCGGGCGACATCATGTGGGACGAGGCAAACACCTTCGGGCAGGACTTCTACGCGCAGCTTGACGCTTCAATCGAAGCGGAGCTCAAAGGCGGCGTGACGCTGACCGTGCGCGGCGCAAACCTCACGGACACCCGCGCCAACACTTTCGCCTTCCTTTCCATGAACCGCCGTTTCGCGCAGGACATCGCCCCGCGCCACTTCTCCTTTGACATCAAATGGCATTTCTAAGAAAGAAAACAGCAAGCATATATCTTGAGAGTTAGCATTACAAAACGGGCTGTCCTGCATCAGGACAGCCCGTTTTACAATTTACTCAATTCTTCGTTACAATTTACTCAATTCTTTGCCGCAAAATTACTAATAAATACTGAATATCAAACAGTTTTGGAGACGTTTATTTCGTAACGCTCATTTCAAAAAACATTACAAAATTTGTCCAAATCATATTTATAGAACCCGCCATAGGCTCTTCATCTCCCTTTTACGCAGTCCTACGCCGCAACATCCGTCTCGAGTCCTTTTTTACTGCAAACTGCGATTTCAAGGCATTGTGTTATTACCTTTTTATCCTAAATATCTAACTTTGCAACGTAATTAACGCCATTTTCCCGTATGAAACTGCTCATTGCCTCCGACATACACGGTGCGCTGCCCGCTGCCGAGCGCGTAGTGCAACTTTTTGAACAACACAGTTGCGACCTCCTCTGCCTGCTCGGCGACCTGCTCAACTACGGGCCGCGCAACGGCGTGCCGCAAGGCTTGGACGCGCCGGGCATCGCCGCGCTGCTCAACCGCCACGCGGGGCACATCATTGCCGTGCGCGGCAACTGCGATTCGGAAGTCGACCAAATGTTGCTGCGCTTCCCTATCATGGCCGACTACGCGCTCATCGCCGACGGCACGCGCCGCATCTTCCTCACGCACGGGCACGTATTCAATGAAGAGAAGATGCCCGCGCTCGAAGGCATCGACTACTTCTTTTACGGACATACGCATCTGCCGCACATCGTGCCTGCTGCCGACGGCCGGCCGCTCATCTGCAACACGGGCTCGCCCACTTTCCCGAAAGGGGGAAACGAACCGACGGTTGCGCTCTATGAGGACGGTAAGGTTTCATTGCTGAAAATTTTTGAGTAAACCAGTTGGCGAGCAAACAAATAGGAGAGTCAGAGATATTATACAATATATTTCTACAGAATGACTTGCCTTGTTTACTTGTCTACTCGTTTACTCGTCTACTAAAAAGAATATTATGAATTGGTACACGCCTGTCGAAACGCCTGCGGCGGAGGGTTTTCTCTCGCCCCGCTCGCACGTGATGCTGCTCGGCTCATGCTTTGCCGACAATATGGGCGAACGCTTCGCGCAAAGCCTACCCGAAGGGCATGTGTCGGCAAATCCGTTCGGCGTGCTCTATAATCCCGAAAGCATTGCAGCGGCGTTGGAACTCCTATTAAGCGAAACGGCGCGCGCCGACGGCGCACTATTTCGGGGACGCGACGGACTATGGCACAGCTGGCGGCACGCAGGACTCTTCTCCGCGCCCACCGAGGACGCTTGCCGCGAAAGCGTGAACACGGCATTGGCAGAGGCGCGGCGCGTGCTGCGCAAGGCCGACCTGCTGTGCGTCACCTTCGGCACCTCGCGCCTGTTCCGCCTGCGCGAGACAGGCATGGCCGTAGCGAATTGCCATAAGGAACTCGCCTCGGACTTTGACGAAGAAGACCTTTCTTCCGAGCAAATCGTGCGGCGCTGGCTGCCGCTGCTGGCAGAGTTGCGCCGCCTGCGCCCTACCCTGCGCATCGCCTTCACCGTAAGTCCCTACCGCTACGCCAAATGGGGTTTCCACGAAAGCCGGCTGCAAAAGGCGCGGCTGCTCTTGGCTACCGACGCGCTGTGCAGGCAAATGCCCGTGGCGGCAACGTATTTCCCCGCTTACGAAATAGTGGAAGACGAGTTGCGCGACTACCGTTTCTACGCACCAGACCTTATCCACCTCGCGCCGCAAACCGAGGAATACATCTGGCAACGCGTGCAGCAATGGGCTTTCTCGCCGCAACTTTCGGAATATGCCGCCGACAAGGCACGGCTGCTGCGCCTTGCCGCCCACCGTCCGCTTCATGCCGATGCCGCCTCGCAGGCAAGCCTCAACGAGCGCAAGGCAAAGATGGAAAAAGAATTTGAAGACAAATGGCGAGACCTATATATATAATATTGTATGGTTGCCCACCCTTATAAAATGCTTGCAAATATATTCTCAATATGTTTTATTCTCTTGAAAAAGTAACCGCCCTCATCGGCGCACGGCGTTTCGGCAATGCCGAAGCCCGCATCGACTGGTTGCTGACCGACAGCCGCTCACTGGCTTTCCCCGAAACAACCCTTTTCTTCGCCCTCCGCACTCCCGTTGGCGACGGGCACAAATATATCCCCGACCTCTACCGCCGGGGCGTGCGCAATTTCGTGGTCGGCACGGTGCCCGACAATTACGAGACGGACTATCCCGATGCTAATTTCCTGCGCGTGCTCAGTCCCCTCAAAGCCCTGCAGCGCCTCGCCGAGCGACACCGCGAGGAGTACGTGCTGCCCGTCATTGGCATCACCGGCTCTAACGGCAAAACGGTTGTGAAGGAATGGATCTACCAGTTGCTGATGCTTTCGATGAACGTGACGCGCTCGCCCCGCAGCTACAACTCGCAAGTGGGCGTGCCGCTCTCGGTCTGGCTGCTCGACGAGCGCAGCCACATCGGCGTTTTTGAAGCTGGCATATCGCAACCGGGCGAGATGCAGGCGCTGCGTGCCATTATCCAGCCGACCATCGGCGTGATGACCAACATCGGGCCCGCACATCAGGAAAACTTTTCTACGATACAGGAGAAATGCCACGAGAAACTCTTGCTCTTCAAAGATGCAAAGGTACTGATTTACAATGCCGACGAGGCAGTGGTGGCGGAAAGCGTGCATGACTTCGGATTTGGCGGCCAACTGTTCGGTTGGTCGCGGAAAGACGAAAATGCCACGGTCTTCGTACGCGCCATCGAGCCGACAGAAGACGGGAAAACGCGCATCGCCTACTTTTTCAACGGCACGGCGGCCGAATACACCCTTCCCTTCGCCGACGAAGCCTCGATACAGAACAGCATCACGGCGCTCTGCGTCTGCCTCTACCTCGGCCTCACGCCGGCCGACATTGCGCGGCGCATGGCGTTGCTCGAACCCGTGGCCATGCGCCTCGAAGTGGTGCAAGGCGTGCGGGGCTGCACGCTTATCAACGACGCCTATAATTCTGACGCCGCCGCACTCGACATTGCCCTCGACTTCATGAACCGCCGCGCCAAGGAACAGGCCGCGAAAGGGCGCACGCTCATTCTCTCCGACATTTTCCAAACCGGCATTCCCGCAGAGGAACTTTATGCGAAAGTGGCGGAAATGCTGAAAAGCCGCGGCGTGGAACGCCTCATCGGCGTGGGGCCTGCCATTTCTGCCGCCCACACGCTCTTTTCCATAAAAAAATCTTTCTATCCCACTTCGGAGGCACTGCTGGAAAGCGGCGAACTGGACACTATCCACGACGAAATTATCCTCCTGAAAGGCGCACGCAACTTCGGATTTGAGCAAATCGCAAAAGCCCTCTCGCTACGCGTTCACGAAACCACACTTGACGTAAACCTTGAAGCGATTGCGGAAAATTTGCACTTTTACCGCTCATTCATGAAGCCGGAAACGAAACTCACCTGTATGGTGAAGGCCTCGGCCTACGGCGCGGGCAGCATAGAGATTGCCAAGACGCTGCAAGAGCGCGGCGTGGACTATCTCGCGGTTGCCGTGGCCGACGAAGGCGCAGAGTTGCGCCGCGCGGGCATCACGGCGGGCATCATCGTGATGAACCCGGAAATGTCGGCGTTCGGCACGCTCTTCGAATATGAACTCGAGCCCGAGATCTATAACTTCAACCTCCTCGATGCGCTCATCCGCGCCGCACGCCGCCAAGGCATCACTGACTTCCCCGTCCACCTAAAACTCGACACGGGGATGCACCGCCTCGGCTTTAACCCCAAGACAGACATTCCCGTGCTAATAGACCGGCTTTCGCACCAGCGGGCTCTTATTCCGCGCTCCGTGTTCAGCCATTTCGTAGGTGCAGACTCCGACGGCTTCGACGACTTTTCAGAAAAACAATTCAAACTCTTCGACGAGGCTTCGCGCACGCTGCAAGCCGCCTTCCCGCACAAAATCCTGCGCCACATCTGCAACTCTGCGGGCATAGAGCGTTTCCCCGAACGCCATCTCGACATGGTGCGCCTCGGCCTCGGACTTTACGGCATCGACCCTATTGATAACCGCGTGCTCCATAATGTTGCCACGCTGCGCACCACGATCCTGCAAATCCGCGACGTACCGGCAGGCGACAGCATCGGTTACAGCCGCAAGACCGTCCTTGACCGTCCTTCACGCATCGCTGCCATTCCTATCGGTTACGCCGACGGGCTCAACCGCCATCTCGGCAACCGCTGCGGCTATTGCCTTGTGAACGGACAGAAGGCGGACTACGTGGGCAACATCTGCATGGACGTTTGCATGATCGACGTTACCGACATTCCTTGCCGCGAGGGCGACAGCGTGGAAATCTTCGGCGATGCCCTGCCCGTCACGGTTCTTTCAGATTTGCTCGGCACTATTCCCTACGAAGTGCTGACCTCTGTGAGCAACCGCGTGAAGCGCGTTTATTTCCAATGACATAATATTCTGGAAAAAAGTCCAAAGGATGCCCCGCACGGAGCATCCTTTTTGCGTGATGCAAAACAGGAAGAATATGCGCTAAAGATTTTCTAAAAGCCCTTTATCTTGTATAAATATGACGTTTTCAACGAAAACTCAATAATAAATAAAGAAAATAATTGTACATTTGCTGCGCAGATAGTTGCTTTTATTCTTTTCCAATTCATATTTACTAACCAAAATCACGTTTAACGCTATGAGTAAATTCTACAAAATTTTCTCTCTCCTCTTGGTTGCCTGCTTTGCAACCGTGGGAGCGTGGGCGCAAACGCCGGTCAAGTCGCTCGAAGACCTTGAAAACGGCGCAGCCTACTCGATTAAATCCGAAGGACGCGGTTACCTTATTTACGATGCCGGCAAAGACGCATCGCGCGCCTGGTGTTCCGACAACACCACCAACGGCGCAACGGTAACTTTCGACCAGACAAACCTCAGCCACCTTTGGACATTCTACACCTCTGCCAAAGGCGGTCGCTATCTCTTTAACCTCGGGGCTCAGAAGTTCCTTTACAAAAATGGCGGCGCCACAATTCTCACGAGCGAGCCATTAGGTTCTGACGTCACATTCAAGGCTGCCACTTCGGCCTCGAAAGAAGACTTTCCCGTAGTGATTGCTTTCGGCGACAACGAGATTAACCTTTCGACCGACCAAACCACCAGCGTTTTCACCAACTGGAACGACACGAGCGACAAGGGCAACATCATGCAAATCGTCAAAGTGGCAAATGTGTCCGAGGAACTGATGTCGGCCATCGAAGCAGCCGTTACGGAATATGAGGTTGAACCCGTCACCGACCTTACCACGCTCGACAACGGCAAGGCTTATTTCGTTAAGACCGCCCGCGGACAGTGGGCTTACGACCCCGCTTATTCCTTCACCGCCGACGAAGAGACGTTCAGCGGCGAGAACTTCCTCGTAAGTTCTACCGCCTCCGGCGTATCCGCTACGCTCGACGATGCCAGCAAGGGCTTCGTGCTGCTCAAGACGTACCACGGCAAATATCGCCTGTGGAGCGTAGGCGCTCAGAAGTTCGTAGGCTTGGGCACGCAGGTGAATGATAACCCCGCGTTCAGCAACACGAGCCTTTCAGCCGAGCCCCTGCTTGCCGACACGCTCTCGTTCCTCGACGGCACGGCCGGCAACGCCAAGTATCCCACGGTGATTGCCATCAACGGCCAGCAGCTTGGCATTTCCAACAACTACGGCAAGGCCGGCGGCCTCATCGCCGGCTACAACGACGTGAGCGACCAGGGCAACAACTGCGGCATCTACGAAAGCACGCTCACGCCTTCGACAGAAAACCTCCTTGCTTTGGCAGGCGCAGTGGAAGCACCCGTTTATATGCCTGCTTCTATCGTTCCCGCCAGCGGCGAGGTCACTTCGCTCAAAACGTTTACCTTCACGCTGCAAGAACCTTACGACATGACTGGCTCCGTATGGCTCACCACTGCAAAACTGCTCAACTCCAAAGGAGAAGAAATTGCAGAAGCCTCTATGGGCTACGACTACAACCAAACCGTTACCTTCACACTGCCCGAAGAAATCACCAAGGGCGGCACATACACGCTGGTAGTTCCTGAAAAGACGTTTGGCAACAAGCAATTCAGCGTTTATTCTGAAGACTGCGGCATCAGCAAGGGCGGCACTTGGAATGCAGAAATGCGCCTCACTTACACCATTCCCATGCCTCCTGCAAATACGTTGGCCTACACCACGGTTGCCCCCGAGAACGAAAGCACGCTCACGAAGGGTCTTGAAACCGCCACGCTGACCTATGCTGAAGAATTAGGCTTTGCCGACGCCACGGCTATCAACGTGCTCAATGCAGCCGGCGAAACCGTTGCCACGGCTACGCTTGCCGTAAGCACGGAGAATGCCAGCGAGGCAGTGCTCACGCTTTCCGAGAAACTCACCGAGAACGGCACTTACACCATCAACGTGCCCGAAGGCTATATCTACAACAACCTTTACGATGCTGAGGCTGACGACAAAGGCGTAGCCGAAGGCGCAACTTTCAACCCCGCCTTTACGCTCACCTATACCGTAGACTATAAGGCTACGCTCACGCCGACCGTCACGCCCGACAGCGAAACGACGGTAGAAAGCCTCGCAAGCGTCAGCCTCACGTTTGAAAAGCCCGTGACCTACAACGAGAGCAAACCTATCAGTATTTTCAGCAAGCTCCAAGGCAGTTTCGCTACGACCGTCGAGGTCAGCGCCGAAGATGCCACTCAGGTAACCCTCACGCTCGACGAACCGATTGCCGCAACCGGCCTTTACATGCTTTCTATTCCTGAAGAAGCCTTTACGGCAGAAGACGGAACGTTCAACCCCGAGGTGAACAGCCAGATTAAAGTGCAGGCTCCCGCCAACACCTTCATATCTCAAACCACGACGCCTGCCAACGGCGCAACTGTCAAGACGCTCGAAAGCATTAAAATCACGTACGATTGCTGGGCATTCCCCGACAACTTCAATCCTATCAACGTGCTCGACGCCAACGGCGCAACGGTAACCACCGCCACGCTCGCTTCCGACGATTCGGACTGGAACTCCGTGAACCTCGTGCTTGCCGCGCCTATCGAAACCGCCGGCACCTACTCAATCACCGTTCCCGAGCAGTCTATCTATGATGAATGGTACAACGAGTTTGCAGAAGACAAGGGCGTACTCTCCGGCGCGACCTACAACCCCGTGTTTACACTCAGCTTCACCGTTACCGGCACCTATCCCATCAATTTCGACAAGGACACGGCCGCCAACCCGAATATTGCAGGCCGCGTGCTCAACGGCGTGACGCTCACCGAAAGCGGCAAGAGCGGCCAGACCATCGCAGTGGCCAACACCTCTAAGATATACAACGACCAGCACGAAACGGCTACGCTCACCTGCACCGCAGGCAGCACGCTCACCGCTGCCTTCGACTACACGGGTGCACCCGGCTCGTGGATGCACGGCTACGTATTTATAGATACTGACAACGACAAGGAATTCTCTTTCCGCGAAGGCGATATGGACCAGACGGGCACGGAGGTTTACGCTTACGCCTTCTACTCGGGCGACTTCAATAACGACAACAGCGGTAAGAACAACGCAGGCCAAACTGTCACCGGCAATGACCGCGCCAACATCAACCCGCCTTCGTTCACCGCTCCCACCACTCCGGGTACTTACCGCATCCGCTTCAAGGTAGACTGGAACAGCGTAGACCCCGGCGGCCAGCTTGCGGCAGACCAAACGATATTCGGCCAGAACGGCATCGGCAAGAATGGCGGCTATATCCTCGACGCCACGCTCGAAGTAACAGAGCCCAGCCCGCTCGCTCCGCTCACGCCGACCAGCGTTACGCCCGCCGCAGGCGAGACGGTAAGCAGCTTCACCGCCGCTACCCTCACCTTCGACACGGACATCAACTACGACAGCGAGAAGACCGTCAGCATCTACAACCGCAGCCACGACACGTACACCGCCACCGTTACCGTGGAAGGCAACACCGCAACGATCAGCGTTGCCGAACCGATTACGCAGACGGGCTACTACACCATCGAAGTGCCTGCAAGCACCTTCACCACCGAGGAAGGCCGCAGCAACGACGTCATCACCACTTCGTTCATCGTGCAGGCTCCTGCCAACAGCTTCGAATACGAAAGCGTATCGCCCGCCAACGGCACTACCGTGACCAGCCTCGGCAGCATCACGCTGACCTACTCTGAAAACGTGAACGGCACGATTATCAACGAGTCGCCGATTGAGGTAACAGATGCAGAAGGCAACACCGTTACCACCGCCACCCTCTCCACCGACATGAGCATCTGGAACATCGTGCACATCACGCTCGCCTCTGAAATCAAGACCAACGGCACGTACACGCTGACCATTCCCGAGGAGTTCATCGGCAACGAAGCCTACATCGGCACTCAGCCCGACAAGGGCGCAGGCCTCGGCGGCAAGTACAACCCCGCTTTCACCCTCACCTACACCGTCGACAGTACGCTCGGCATCGACACCCTCACGCTCGACAATGCCGCCGGCAAGACGGTTTACAGCATCGACGGCCGAAAGGTTAGCGGCAAGCTGCAGCGCGGCACCTACATCATCGACGGCCAGAAGAGATTTGTGAAATAATCTCCCCCGTACGTCAATAATCCTCCATAATAACGGGAGCGGCTCGCAAGGGTCGCTCCCGTTTGTTTGCGGCACGCCAATTTCCGTCCTTTCATAGCGAAAAATCGCAATATTGGTAAGTTTTCCCAAAATACGGGTATCATGGGAAGCTGAGGAATTGCGTAATTTTGCATCGTGCTTTATCCGTTTGTGCAAGCGAGAGCAGAGGCCAAGCTCGCTTGGGCTATGCCGAGCGCAGCCAAACGTCTGTTGAAAACGAACTTGGGCGGGCGTTCTGCAGAACGCCCCTACTGCCGAGCGTAGCCGAATTTTCGTGCAAGCGAGTGCAGAGCCGGACTTGTTCGGGCTATGCCGAGCGCAGCCGAAAATCTCAAAGCAAAAATCTCAAAGAAAAGGTGCATGTATATGAGCGTCGCGTGGCAGCCATTCCGATAGTCGGCGACCGTTATAATGCCGAACAGCAGAAACAAGTAGGACTTTAATAAGACATTAAAATAGACAGATAAATGAAACCGTATATTATTACCCTTATGATGAAATTTAAAGCTATCGCCATAATGACATTCCTGACTTCTATAAATGTTATGGCACAGGAAACAACAAAATCAACAGATATGAACACTTTAGAATTAACACAAGAGTGGGATAAGACCTTCCCACAGAGTGATGAGGTGGAACACACGAAAATCGCGTTCCACAATCGTTACGGCATCACGCTTGCCGCAGACCTTTACAAACCCAAAAATGCTCAAGGACATCTGGCGGCTATTGCTGTAAGCGGTCCATACGGAGCAACAAAAGAGCAGGTGTCGGGTCGTTATGCACAGACACTTGCTGAGCGTGGTTTTCTGACTATCGCGTTCGACCCTTCTTATTACGGCGAGAGCGGTGGCACACCCCGTTATCTCACATCGCCCGAAATCAGCACGGAGGATTTCAGTGCGGCAGTCGATTATCTGACCTCCCGTGAAGATGTCGATTTGGAGCGCATTGGCATAGTGGGCATCTGTGGTTGGGGCGGATTTGCTCTCAATGCGGCTGCCAACGACCCGCGAATTAAAGCGACAGTAACATCCACCATGTACGATATGAGCAGGGTGAATGCCAAGGGATATTTCGATGCCAACGACAATGCGGATGCCCGCTACGAGCTACGCCGACAACTGAACGACCTACGCACAAAAGCATACCGAACAGGTGAGAATGAGCTCGACGGCGGCGTGATTGATCCCGTTCCCGAAGATGCACCGCAATTCGTCAAGGAATACCATGACTATTACAAGACAAAGCGCGGCTATCATCATCGTTCTCCCAACTCCAACAAGGGAATCTCCAAGACCAGCGTGCTTTCATTCATAAATATGCCGCTGCTCACCTATATCGGAGAGATCCGTAGTGCCGTGCTGATGATTCACGGAGAGAAAGCACATTCCCGCTACTTCAGCGAAGATGCCTACCGGCGGCTGACCACTGACAATAAGGAACTAATAATTATTCCAGGAGCAAACCACGTCGATTTGTACGATAACCTTGATGCCATTCCATTCGATAGGATAGAAGATTTCCTCAAAAAGGCCCTTGAAAAGAAATAAAATCTCGTTTTAATGACGTTTGTGCAAGGCGAGCACAAATGTTGTAAAAAGTTGTCCCTGTTGACGTCAATATAAAATATCGTCCACAATTAAAGCAAATACTTACAAGTAAAAACCAAAAACCACATTACAATCATGACAGGCAATTTCACATTCCACAATCCCACGAAACTGCATTTCGGCACGGAGGCTTTGAACAATTTAGGCAGCGAACTGGCCTGCTACGGAGGCAAGGTGATGCTCGTCTACGGCGGCGGCTCAATCAAGCGCAATGGCATCTACGATGCCGTGATGGAAAAACTGCGCCAGGCGGGCAAAGACGTGGTGGAACTCGGCGGCGTGATGCCCAACCCCACTATCGACAAGGTGAAAGAAGGCGCGGCACTGGCCAAGAGCGAGGAGGTAGACCTCATTCTTGCCGTGGGCGGCGGCTCTACCTGCGACTACTGTAAGGCCGTGGCCGGCTCGGCCTACTGCGAAGCCGACCCTTGGGATTATTATTTCAACAATTGGGGCGAAATGACTTGCCGCTGGATTCCAGTGGGCTGCGTGCTGACGATGGCAGGCACGGGCTCGGAGATGGACAGTTGCGCCGTGATTTCCAACCATGCCGAGCAACGCAAGAAGTTCTACTATTTCCGCAACCCCGACTTTGCCATCCTCAATCCCGCCTTCACGTTCACCGTGCCGAAGCACCACATGGTGGCCGGCATCTACGACATCATGTCGCACATCTTGGAGCAATATCTCTCGGGCACCGATGACAATACGAGCGATTATATAGCCGAAGGACTGATGCGCTCGCTCATCGTCAGCTCGCGCAAGGCCCTCGCCAATCCCGAAGACTACGAAGCGCGCAGCAACATCATGTGGACAGCCACTTGGGCGCTGAACGGACTCATCGAGTGCGGCAAACCGACCGATTGGATGGTACATATGCTCGGCCAGGCCGTGGCTGCGTTCACCGATGCTACGCACGGACATACGCTCGCCGCCGTGAGCGGAGCCTACTATCGCCTGCTCATAGACCGTTCGGATGACGCCGTGAAGAAGTTCTGCCGCCTGGCAGCAAACGTGTGGGGCGTGGGCCCCGGCCCAACGGAGCGGGAAACCGCTTTGGCGGGACTTGAAACCATGGAGAACTGGATGCGCGAACTCGGGTTGGCGATGAATATCACCGACTGCGGAGCCGACGCCTCGCTCTTGGAAGGCATGGCCGATGCCTGCCCCATCAACGAAACGGGCTACGCGGTGCTGACGCGCGAGGACGTAATCGAGGTGCTGCGAAAGAGCTTGTAAACCGCTACCGATAAGCACGTTATAAGGGTAAATATGAACAATTTTTAGTAAACAAGTGAACGAGGAAATTTTCGGCTGCGCTCGGCAGTAGGGGCGTTCTGCAGAACGCCCGCCCAAGTTCGTTTTCAACAGACGTTTGGCGGCGGCTCGGCATAGCCCGATCAAACAAGTTTGTCGGCCTCTGCTCTCGCCTTGCACAAACGTTCTTAAAAGTGCGATTGCTCGCCATGGCAAAATTCGAGTAAACTCGATTTTGCTCATTTGGCTTAACGCAATCGTTCGGCTCTGCTCTCGCTTGCACGAAAATTTCCTTGAAAACTCGTCTACTCGTCTACTCGTCTACTAATAAATGAAAGAAAAAGTCCTCGCCGCATTGATGGCGGCATTCACAGCAATGTCTGTCTCCGCCTGTGCGCACAAATCAGACAACAATATGATGGAAAAGAAAAAAGTACTCGTGGTGTATTTCTCGGCAACGGGCACCACAGCCTCCGCCGCGCAAATACTGGCCAAGGCAACCGATGGCGCACTCTGCGAAATCGTACCGCAAGCAACTTACACGCCAGCCGACCTCGACTGGCACGACCAGCAATCGCGCAGTTCGGTGGAAATGGCCGATGCCAACGCCCGTCCGGCCATTAAACCTATGAAAGTAAACCCCAGCGACTTCGACTACGTATTTATCGGCTATCCGATATGGTGGGACCTCGCCCCGCGCGCCGTCAACACGTTTATCGAAAGCCACGACCTAAGCGGCAAAACGCTCATCCCATTTGCCACATCGGGCAGCAGCGCCATCGATGGCAGCGTGCGCGCGCTCCGAGCCACTTACCCCAAACTCAAATGGCAGAAAGGGCGGCTGCTCAACAACGCCGACGAGACGAAGGTGAAGGCATGGCTTGACGAACTGTTCTAACCGCCTGTTTCGCACACGCGACCCCATTCTGACGGGAGCGATCCAGCAAGGGTCGCTCCCGTTTTTTTGTAGGCACTGGGCAATCGGCCGCAAGCCATTTTTTTCGTTGCCCAAGCAAGGTTTTTACTTGCTCCTTAAAAAAATTGATTTTCCCCCAGCAGGATTTTATTCAAGACATTGACGGTTGCTGACAGATGAAAAGTTGCCTGCCCAAAGCGCTTCCTATACGCATTTTTTACCCCGAAAAACCCTTCAACCCAGCACTTGGTCAATTAACTATCTGTATGAAAGTGAATTAAGAGTGTATGGTTGTGACACCCCAACCCGTCACAACCCAGCACAAAATGCTGGCTGGTTCTGACGGATAGTTTTTCTAGCGCCTTACTTTTTGCCCCGAATTATTGGCGGATTATTTTTTGCTAAGTCCTTGAAAATTTTTCCTAAGCCCGTGATAGTTTTCACTACCTGCGCAGAGAAAGTTTGTTACAAAGTTTGTAACACATATTCCAAAGTTTGGAATATGTATTCAAAAGCACTGAACACATATTACAAAGTTTGTAATAAAAACTATCTTATATGAGCGGGAAAATTATCTTGCTGATAGTGAAAATTATCTTGCGGATAATGAAAACTATCTTGCGGATAGTGGCACTTGAAACCTGCCTCATACAAGAGTGCAGAATAAGATGTTTGTAGAAAGACGGCCAACTTGACCAGAAAATAGTCAACCAATTTCAGGACAAGACAACCCGTCACTAATGACGGGTTTGAGGCGCAAACTATACACTCGTAACTATATATAAAACAAACAGTTAAGCAGATTAGTGTATAGTTGAAGGGTTTTTCGGGGAAAAAAGTGCGTAACGCGCGCGCGAGGAAAGCTATTTTGGATTTTCGCAGGTCGCGAAACGGTAAATGAGGAGAAGCAGGCTAACTCTACCGACAAAGAAGAAAAAGCATAAACGAAACGGGGAAATAAAGAAGCACTTACCGCGTCTGTGCAAAATACAAAAAATCCGCCTCGCAGCTAATCTGACGAAATCGTCAGTTGCAACAGACGGATTTCATCTTTGCCTTGCATATTGGCAGTCGGAACTGCCAAATTAGTTTTGTTGTTCGTTTCAACGAACGAATTCTGAGTCTCATCCTCCAATTTGGCAGTTCTGACTGCCAAATTAGGATTTTCAAGGCTTTGCCATTCTTCGTAAAAGGTTCATTTACATGCACCTTTGGCTGCGGCTCGGCATAGTCCAAGCAAGCTTGGCCTCTGCGCTCGCCTTGCACAAACGTTCATATAAATGCATGATTTCACTGCGTTGGCTGCACAAGTGTGGCGGGCTGTAAGCCCAATTGCTGCACTCAGCCCAGGGCAGCGCCCTGGGGGAACGATGTTGCATTGATTAAAGTGTCGCGCTCTGTAAGAGCAACCTGCTTTATGAGGGGCAACGCCCCGTGTGGCGTTA
>JALFJC010000074.1:0-14479 GCA_022775595.1 Bacteroidales bacterium
TGGCTTTATCATGGTTTCGGCTGATACACGTACGAAACCATTGCTCGGCTATTCCGACAGCGGCAGTTACGCCGATGCACTTGCAAACCCTGTGTTTAAGGTGTGGGCTGAACAGTTCGATAATGCCCTTGCCACCACGCTCGCCATGCCAGAAAAGGAGGACTGTGAGCCTACGCCCTTTATTCCAGAACAGACATTTCGGAGTGCCGATGGCAGCATAAAGTTCGTCATACCTGAACGCCGTTATGTAGAGTCTGGCTCGCAACCTGGTAGCGTTGCGCCTTTGCTGGGCACCATCGCATGGAATCAAGACGAACCTTACAATAATTATTGTCCCAATTATTCCGCAGGTGTGAGATGCCTAACCGGGTGTGTAGCCACAGCACTTGCACAATTGATGAAATACTACGAGTGGCCTCAAACAGGCGCAGGCTCTTTAAGTTATGTGACAGAAACAAACGGGTATTCGCTCAGTGCAGATTTCAGCCAAGCCACTTACCGATGGGACAAGATGCTGAATACATATGGCGCGGTTCGCTACACAACCGAACAAGCAGCAAGCGTGGCTAAGCTGATGCGCGACGTCGGCATCGCGGTACAAATGGATTATGGCACGAATTCCGGCACCACAAGTTCTGCATATAATATTTACTATCTCCCTGCGATGTGTGACTATTTCAGATACGATAAAAGCGCGTATATCGCTTTACGCTCCTACTATACGTCTGCTGAATGGATAGAATTGCTGAAAAGTGAATTGGCGGAGGGACACCCTCTTCTGTTCAGTGCGAGGAATGGCCAAAAAGAGTCTAGTCATGCTTTTCTAATTGATGGCTATGACGGCATGGGGCTGTTTCATGTCAATTGGGGTTGGGGCGGAATGAGTAATGGCTATTTTGACATTGATTTGATGAACCCGGATGATCTCAGTTACGACCGCAGCGAGGGTTATAGTGAAAACCAAACGACCTTCATTGGTATGCAGCCCGACAGAACGGGGACGAGCGAAGCCGCTATTGCGCTTTTTGTATCTACGGCAATAAGTTGCGATGTAGGAAACGACAACTATAATATTTCGTACAAGGTTTCTAATTACGGCTATGGCGATTATTCAGGAAAGGCTGGTTTTGTTGCTGTAAATTCTGAAGGAAAGATAATAGGACAGTATCTTTTTCAAATCAATAGTTTACCGCATTGCTGGAGCATAGGTTTATGGTGTACACCGCAAGCTTTAAATATTAATGAGAAAAACCTTGGTGGAGATGTCTGCTATGTCTACCCGGCTTATTTTACAGACGAAGGCGAAGCCCGGATTATAAGAAGCAAAAATTCAGCGAATCAGTGCCTTATGATAGCCTACGAAAATGGCCAGATTACTATTGGATATAATCCCGCAGAAATCCCTGCTTTGAAAGTAGAGCATTTTGGCGTAGTGCCGCCGTTGCATGAAAATGACATCGTAAGGCTGTCTGCCACGATATGCAATTCTTCACAAACCAAAGAGTACAGCGAGCCGGTTATGGCATTGGTGTATGATATGAGCGGTAAGCTGGTGTCAACTGCACATGATGCCCATATCCTGAAACCGGGTAAAAAAAAGCAATATAGCTTCGAATTGCCTGATGTGCTGCCGAAAGGTACCTATAAAGCGCACCTTGTCTACAACAGCCTTGATTATCAAAACCCTCAAAACTTACTGGAAGGCAATAATAGCTTGGAGTTTATTGTGGAAGAGCTGATGCCTGAGGCCACTTTCTTCATAACCTATTCAGACTTTAAGTTCTCCGACAATATAGTATATCAAGGAAATGATATTTCTGTGACCTTTAATGTGACAAACGATGGCGACTATTCGGAACACCAGTATTATTTTGCATATTATAAGCAAAAGTCTTTTGACTGGATTATAGCAGGTTATAGCGGTATGAAGAAATATGCGTTAGAGGGCAACGGTGCCACGACGGCAGTAACGGTGTCTGCGCCTATCATGTTAGAACCCGGCAATTATGGCTGCGCCGTTATGGATAACACTACCGATGAAAATATTTTTTACGATGCAGAAGAAGGCATTTTGCATAATTTTACTGTGAAGGCAGAGTTGTCAGGCATCAACCATATAGTGCTTGAACCAGCTGCTGATGCTCCCGCGCCCGTTTACGACCTTTTTGGTCGCCGCGTGCATAAACCCGTGCCTGGCAACATTTATATCAAGAACCGTAAGAAGTATATTGCAAGGAAACTTGGTTTATAAGCCCCCCCCAAAAAAAGATGAAGATTGCCCATATTATAATATTGTGTGCCGCTGCTTCTGCTTTATTTGCGTGTAGTGGAGCGCATAAAAGCGTTGAGGCTGAAACTCCTGCCGCTTTATCGGAAGGGCAGCAGGGTAGGGCGGTGGCATTGCCTCACGTCTGCATTTATCGCATGCGTGCCGATTATGCCAATCTCGTGCCTATAACATTGGACGGCACGCGCACTAAAGTTGTTGCTTATCCTGCGCCGACAGATTTAAACGAAACGCAGAAGCCCGTGCCGCTTGGCAACGGCTGGTATTGGGATAGGCGTGGCGTATCTACAGGCACGGCATTCACCGATTTCACTTACGAACAATACGCTGATTTGCCCGAAGCCCCGTCGCACGCCGAACTGCTGCGTCACGTCAAAGACCGTTTCCCTATTGTGGAGCTATGGGACTGCGGTACGCAAGCTCGTACCACCGATGATCTGAAAGCATTGATTAAAAACGGTTTCCCTGGCTGCAAACAGTATAGTTTAGATGGTATTTAGCGAGATAGTTCTGATAAAAACAGAGGGTGTGTCATCATGTGGCGCACCCTCTGTTGTAATTATGCAGCTCTTTCGTTCCTTGCCATTTGGCGTGTTGGCAATGCACGCAATACAAACCTTATTTCCCCAAATATAACTTCAAAGCCATCTAAAACGCTAACAATTTCGCAAAACCGCCTTTTATGCTAAGAAAATTCGTTACCTTTGCGCGTTGAAAATACAAACACACATTATATAATATATGATTAAGATTACTTTTCCCGATGGTTCCGTGCGCGAATACGAAAGCGGCGTAACGGGATTGCAAATCGCCGAAAGCATCTCGCAGCGGCTGGCACAGGACGTGCTCGCCTGCGGCGTTAACGGCGAAACGCAAGAGCTTAACCGCCCTATCAACGAAGATGCGTCCATACAATTATATAAATGGGACGACGCAGAAGGCAAGCACGCCTTTTGGCACACCTCTGCCCACCTCATGGCTGAAGCCATGCAGGAGCTCTGGCCCGGCACACAGTTCGGCATCGGCCCCGCCATTGAAAACGGTTTCTACTACGACGTGATGCCGCCGCAGGGTATCAGCATCAGCGAAAGCGATTTCCCGAAAATCGAGAAGAAGATGCAGGAACTCGTTACCCGCAAGGAAGCCCTCGTGCGCCAAAGCATATCTAAGGACGATGCGCTCAAATTCTTCGGTGACCACGGGCAAACCTATAAAAACGAACTCATAGCAGAACTCGAAGACGGACACATCACCACCTACACGCAGGGCGCGTACACCGACCTCTGCCGCGGCCCGCACTTGATGAACACCGCACCCATCAAGGCCGTGAAAGTAATGGCCGTAAGCTCTGCCTATTGGCGCGGCGACGAGAAACGCCCGCAGATGACCCGCGTTTACGGTATCAGTTTCCCGAAAAAGAAACTCCTCGACGAATACCTCCAGCTCCTCGAAGAAGCCAAGCGCCGCGACCATCGCAAGATTGGCAAGGAAATGGAACTCTTCATGTTCTCCGAACTCGTGGGCAAGGGCCTGCCCATGTGGCTGCCGAAAGGCACCGCGCTCCGCCTGCGCCTCGAAGATTTCTTGAAGAAAATCCAGAAGCGCTACGGCTACCAGCAGGTGATGACGCCGCACATCGGCTCAAAGAACCTCTACGTCACTTCCGGCCACTACGCCAAGTATGGCAAAGACTCTTTCCAGCCTATCCACACGCCCGAAGAAGGCGAGGAGTACATGCTCAAGCCCATGAACTGCCCGCACCACTGCGCCATCTACGCTTGGAAGCCCCGCAGCTACAAGGACCTGCCCCTGCGCCTCGCAGAGTTCGGCACCGTGTACCGTTACGAACAGAGCGGTGAGCTGCACGGACTGACGCGTGTGCGCGGCTTTACCCAGGACGACGCGCACATCTTCTGCCGTCCCGACCAGGTGAAGGACGAGTTCCTGCGCGTGATGGACATCATCATGATTATCTTCAAGGCCCTCGACTTCAAAAATTTTGAAGCACAGATTTCTCTGCGCGACAAGGTGAACCGCGAGAAGTACATCGGCTCGGAAGAAAACTGGGAAAAGGCCGAGACAGCCATTATCGAGGCTTGCGAAGAAAAAGGCCTGCCCGCCCGCATCGAATATGGCGAGGCTGCGTTCTATGGCCCGAAGCTCGACTTCATGGTGAAGGATGCCCTCGGCCGCCGCTGGCAGCTCGGCACCATTCAGGTGGACTACAATCTGCCTGAACGCTTCAAACTCGAATATACCGGCGCGGATAACCAGAAGCACCGCCCCGTGATGATTCACCGCGCGCCGTTCGGCAGCATGGAACGCTTTGTGGCTGTGCTCATCGAGCACACCGCCGGCCGCTTCCCCCTCTGGCTCACGCCCGACCAAGTGGCAATCCTGCCTATCTCCGATAAATTCAACGACTACGCCCAGCAGGTGCGCAAGCAACTCGAAGAGCAGGACGTTCGCGCCTACGTGGACGACCGCTCCGAGAAAATCGGCCGCAAAATCCGCGACAACGAGCTCAAGCACGTGCCTTACCTCATCATCGTGGGCGAGAAAGAACAGGCAGAAAGCACCGTTAGCGTCAGAAAACAAGGCGAAGGCGACCAAGGAAGTATGAAAATCAACGACTTTGCCAAGAAAATTTGCGAAGAAGTCGCTGAAATGACGAAAAATTATTAACTTTGCGTCCGCTTTTCATAGGGGATACTTATGAGAAGCGGACATTTTATTTACAAAAATATAACTTTTCCGCCTCCTCAGGGACTACACAATATTATATATATAGCGTCCCGCGCCAAGGAGGTTTCAAAATCAAAGTATGCCGCAACCGCAGAAACCGAGAAACGACAGCAGCAAGCAGCAGCACCGCATCAACGAGCAAATCCGCGCACGCGAGGTGCGTATCGTAGGAGATGGCGTTGAGCCTATGGTTGTGCCCACGCGCCAGGCGCTCGACATGGCACGCCAGCAGGGTGTTGATCTCGTTGAGATTTCTCCCAATGCCGAGCCTCCCGTTTGCCGGCTCATCAGTTACTCTAAGTTCCTCTATCAGCAAAAGAAACGCCAGAAAGAACTGAAAGCCAAGCAGACCAAGATTGAGGTGAAGGAAATTCGCTTCGGACCGCAGACCGACGAGCACGACTACAACTTCAAGCTCAAGCACGCCAAGGAATTCCTTTCCGACGGCGACAAGGTGAAGGCTTACGTGTTCTTCCGCGGACGCTCCATTCTCTTCAAGGAGCAAGGCGAGGTGTTGCTCCTGCGTTTTGCCAACGACCTCGAAGAGTACGGCAAGGTAGAGTCGATGCCCAAACTCGAAGGCAAGCGCATGATTATCTTCATCGCTCCCAAGAAGACTGGCGGCAGCGCTAAGAAAGCCGAGGCGCAGCAAGAAGAGCAGCCCATCGAGCGCGCGCCGAAAACCGCGCCTAAGGTGAAGGAAAAGAAAGAATATCAGGGTCCCCGCGTTGAAGGCGAAGACTTTTGATAATGCCCGTCCCTTAAAGGGCATTGGCAAAACCCGATAAAAAACTCTGCGCGTCTGTGTTTGGTATCTCACCAGCCGCAGTTTTATAATAATCAATTAATTAATTACAAAAGAAAATGCCAAAAGTAAAGACGAACTCCGGCGCAAAAAAGCGTTTCAAGCTCACCGGAACAGGTAAGATCAAGAGACATCACGCTTACCACTCTCACATTCTGACGAAGAAAACGAAAAAGCAGAAGCGCAACCTCGACCACGTTGCCCTCGTTGACGGCACGAACAAGCGTCAGGTACGCGAACTCCTCTGCCTCCGTTAAGTTTTCAACTATCAAAAGGAGAGCATCTCTTAAAACCACATCAACAAATAGTTTAACCGGATGTTTAGCGCATTAAGTTCGTTGCAGTAACAACAACGACGCTAACAACCAAAAACAAAAACAAAATGCCTAGATCAGTAAACCACGTCGCTTCGCGTGCAAAGCGTAAAAGAATTCTGAAACTCACCCGCGGTTACTACGGTGCCCGCAAAAATGTCTGGACCGTTGCCAAGAACACTTGGGAAAAAGGTCTTACCTACGCTTATCGCGACCGTAAGAATAAAAAGCGTAACTTCCGCGCACTTTGGATTCAGCGTATCAACGCCGCTGCCCGCATCGAAGGCCTCTCTTACTCCGTGCTTATGGGTAAGCTCCACGCTGCCGGCATCGAAATCAACCGCAAAGTGCTTGCCGACCTCGCTGTCAACAACCCCGAGGCTTTCAAGGCAATCGTACAGAAGGTAAAGTAAACGAAAGTATTTCTACTTTGTAATAGATTTCACACTTAGGGTATGCTCTCAAAAAGGCATACCCTAAATCATTTTATAAGACTCTTCGGGCGTTCGTCCGTGAACGGCGTGCGCGGCGACCAGATGCCCGATTATCCCCTTGGCGGAGTGTCCTCCAGCCGCCGTTCGAGTACGTCCAACAATCAAACCACCGTGACGAGAAAGTGCAGAAATTGCATCGGGCGCGGAGTTTGCAGCAACTGCGGCGGAAAGGGTTATTATCGCAGCCTTGCTTACGGCGGTAATTCCGTTGTCAAGTGTGGTTGCGGCAACGGAAGATGCCGTACCTGCGGCGGTACCGGCACCAGTTAGTGACGGGCCATAACAGATGAAGCATAAAAAACGAGCGTTCATGCGGACGCTCGTTTTTTTATGCCTATGAGAAATAAGCCGAACCTCAATGGCTGAGCATTTCGGGCGTGACCTTTTTCCATTCGCCGCCGGGCGTGCGGTATTCCACCTTCGTTTCGTGCCAATAGTTGGGCCAGCCGTCGAAGATGCCGCCGATGAAGCACACCTTGATAGCGTGGCGGCCCTTTTGCAGCGCGATCTGCGCATTCTCGTGCGTGTGGCGCTGATAGCGGTCGGTCGAATTGTCGATGAGCAAAGAGCGGTCGAGCCATAGGGCGGCGTTGAGCGTGCTGAACTCATAGATGCCCGTCTCGGGAATATCGATATAGCCCTCGGCAATAGCGGCGTAGTTCTTCACGTCGCGCAGGTTGCGCGAAAGTTCCGTAAGGCCGCGAAGCCCATCGAGGTCGTTCAGCAAACTATCCGCAAACGCGGGCGTGCGGTCTTCGAGATCGGACGGCGCGGCAAAGCGGCCGTCGTATTTTGTCATAAGCAAGCCCGGCTTTGTCGGCGCTTCGGCAGTGAGGCGCGGCGCGCTGTATTCAGTTTTCACCGCGTTGATGGTGCGCACCGGCGAGATGATGCCCGAGGGCAGCACAGTGGCGGTTTTGAGCACCGTGGTGCGGTTGAGTTTTATGGGCGCAGCGTACACCTCGCCGTTTTGCAGCGTCGGGTTCGTGCCGTCGGTGGTGTAGATGATTTTCAAGTCGCGCAGGGCTTTAAGCGTCACGGAAGCGGTGTCCACGAATGCCAGTTTGTTGCAAGAACCGCCGGGCTGCTCGGGCAGGGGCATGTGGTAGTTGAAGCCGAGCAGGGAGAGGCGCTCAGAGGCATCGCCGTCGAGGCGGCGCACAAAGTCGCCGTAGTCCTTGCGGTCGAGTGCCGTCCATGCCGTTTCGGCCAGAGCCAGCGCACGCGGCCAAAGGCGATATTCGAGTATCTGCGTGTTGTGCATGTATTCGCTCCAGCAGTTTGCCTGCACGCCCATCACAAGATGCTCGCGCCCCGTGCCGCGAAGGGCGGCGGGGATGGGGTCGTAGTTGTAGACGCGGTCAATCGGGAAGTACGCGCCGAAAGCCGTAGGCTCGAGCACCTGGTCGCTTTGATAGTAATCGAAATAAAAACCGTGGCCGGCAGAGGTCATAAGCACGGGGTGGCCAGCCTTGGCAGCGGCGATTCCGCCGTCCTCGCCGCGCCACGACATCACGACTGCCGTGGTGTCGAGGTTGCCGCCTTCCAGAATTTCGTCCCAGCCGATGATGCGCTTGCCCTTTTCGGCAAGGTGCTTGCTCACGCGTCCGATGATGTAGCTTTGCAGCTGCGCCTCCTTTTCATAGCCCAACTGCTTCATGCGCTGCTTGCAGCTGTCGCAGGCTGCCCATTCCGTGCGCGGACTTTCGTCACCGCCGATATGGTAATACGTGCCGGGGAAGAGCTGCACCATCTCGTCAATCACGTCGTTGAGGAAACCGAACATCAGTTCGCGTCCGGGACACATCACGATGTCTTCCACGCCCCAGATGCGGCGCACGCTGGTGGGCTGCTGCTTGCAGGAAAGTTCGGGGTAGGCGGAAATGGCTGCCAGTTCGTGGCCGGGGATTTCCAGCTCGGGCACAATCTCCACGTGGTGCTTTTTGGCAAATGCCACCACGTCGCGGATTTCCTCCTGCGTGTAAAATCCTTCCTCCACAGTGCCGTCTTCGTTCACGCGGCGGCTGCCTATTTCCGTGAGGCGCGGATATTTTTTGATTTCTATGCGCCAGCCTTGGTCGTCTGTCAGGTGCCAGTGCAGGCGATTTATCTTATAGGCTGCCAGGCGTTCTATCTGGCGCTTAATCACAGAGGCGGGAAAGAAATGGCGGCAGGGATCGAGCATCACGCCTCGGTAGCCGAAGCGCGGTTCGTCCTTGATGCTCACGCAGGGCAGCAGCCAGTCGCCAACCATCAGCGTGGCGTGTCTGTTTTCAATGTCAGAGGGGAAGAGTTGCACGAGCGACTGCATGGCGTAGTACAGGCCGGCGGCGGTCGATGCGCGGGCCACCACTTTCTCCGCCGTCACCTCGAGCGTATAAGCTTCTGCTCCTTTCACGCTCTTATCGTTGATGAAAGAGATGCTGCCCTTTGAGAGGGCTTTACCTTTGCGCAGTTCGAAGCCTTTTGAAGTCCTGATTTTTTCGCAAAGCATTTGCGCCGCCTCTTTCGCCCCTTCGCCTTTGTAGGCAACGGTGGTTGCCGTGTTGAATGCGAAGGTGCCGGGCAGTGCCTCCACGGAAGCCGGGCGGGGAATGATGTTGATGCCTTCGGCCCGCAAGCTGCTGAACGAGAGCGTGCTGAGCGCGGCGATGATCAATAAAAACTTTTTCATGGTAGGTATTTAAGGTTACAAAAATCCAAATATTGCGGCTGCTTGTTACCTGCCATCTGCTCCCCACATCATCTTTTCGCGCAGGGTCTCGAAGTAACTTTGGTGTTTAATCTTCACAACGCCCACGGTGTGCGGGGCACGCTTGATTGAAATGGCACAGCCTTCTGCGAGACTTCGGCTGTGTCCGTCGGCCGATAGCAGGAAGTTGCCGCTGCGAGAGCGGACGCGCAGATTTATCTCCACGTCGTCGCACATCACGACCGGGCGCGTGGCGAGGCTGTGCGGCGCCACCGCCGCGATGCAGAGCGTGCCCGAGCGCGGCACGATGATCGGGCCGCCCACGCTGAGCGAATAGCCCGTGGAACCCGTGGGCGTGCAAACTATCAGGCCGTCGGCCATATATTTATTAAGGAGTTCGCCGTTCACGGTCGTTTCTATTTCTATCAAAGATGAGTTGTCGTGCTTGAGTACCGCGATTTCGTTGAGCGCGAACGGGCGTTCTTCAAACGGATTGCCGTCGATGTCCACCGCCAAAACGCTGTGCGGTTCGATGATATAGTCGCCGTCGCACAGGCGGCGCAGGGCGGGCGCGATGTCGTCGGGCGAAACGTCGGCGAGAAAGCCGAGCCGCCCCGTGTTGATGCCGAGGATAGGCACGCCGCTGCCGCCAATTCGTGCGGCGGTGTTGAGAAACGTGCCGTCGCCGCCCACCGAAATCGCGAGCGCGAAGTCCGTCAGCGGGGTTCCGGGCATAATGGTGCGGCAGCCTGCGAGCGAGAGGCCGAGGCGCGTGGTGAGAAATTCGGCGAAAGCGGATTCTACCGATATTTCTGCTTCCAATTTGTGGAGCATGCGCACGATGGCTTCCACATATCTGTTTTTCTGCGTCTGATATACGTTGCCGAAAAGCGCAATCTTGAGAGGAGAATCGTTCATACGGTCAAAATAGTTTGGCTTATGCAAAAGTACGATAATAATTTCATAAAAAACGGCATTGTCTTATATCGAAAGCGCAATTATCCCTGATTATTTGATGCCGTGAAGCATTTGGAGCATCGAGGGGAAGCATCAGGAACTTGGTTTTTGGCAAAAATCGGTTTTATGGCTAATGATTCTTGCCCGTTCGTCTGTAAAATTTCGCATTATGTCGATTATCTTACGTGGAAATAAGGGAAAGCATTAAACCATAAAGCCTGAAACTCGTCTTAAAGATGTGCAGAAAAAAATTGCAACACATCAACTCCAATATATATAATATTGTATGACGTTTACAAAGAAAATCCTCTTGCCTTTCTTGCTTGCCGCTGCGCTGCCCTTCGGAGCACAGGCTCAGCGCTACCTTGTGGCAGGACATGTGACGGACGGAAAGTCCAACGAACCCGTGGAATTGGCAACGGCCGCCCTGCTTTATTCCGACAGCACCGTGGTAACGGGCAAGGCGACCGAAGAAGACGGCACCTTCCTGCTCAACGCCCGTAAGTCGGGGCAGTACATTCTGAAAGTGTCGTTTGTGGGCTATAACCCAGCCTGCCTCAACGTGAATGTGCCCGAGGGAACCGACTCGCTCAACGTGGGGCAAATCATTCTCAAACCCTTCGACAGCACGCTCAAGACGGCCGTCGTGACCGCCACGGTAGCGCGTGTGGAACAGAAGGAAGATACCACCATCTTCAACGCGGCAGCCTATCGCGTGCCCGAAGGCTCTACGCTCGAAGCACTCGTGAAGCAGTTGCCCGGTGTGGAGGTGAGCGACGATGGCACGGTGAAATGGAACGGCAAAACCGTGACGGAATTTCTTGTAAACGGCAAGGACTTCTTCAAAGGCGACACTAAGGTGGCGATGAAGAACCTGCCCACCGACTTGGTCAACAAAATCAAGGCTTACGACAAGAAGAGCGATTACACGGAACTGACGGGCATTGACGATGGCGAGGAAACCACCGTGCTCGATATCTCTATGAAACGCGAGCTTAATCAGTCGTGGGTTTCCAATATAGACTTGGCCTACGGCACCAAGGAACGCTATTCGGGGCGCGCTTTCGTGAACCGCTTCACCGACAAGAGCCGCATCACGGCCTATGGCTCTGCCAACAACACGGGCGACCGCGGCTTCGGCGGCCCGCGCGGATTTGGCGGTAGCAGCGGCCTCACGGCTTCGAAAAGCGCAGGTATGGACTTTTCCTGGGAGAACGGCAAGGCCAAACGCGAGGCCGGACGCTTCGAGATTGGCGGTAACGTGCGTTACAACCATACTGGCAACGACCTCGTACAGACCACCAACTCGCAAACCTTCCTCACGTCCGGCTCAACTGGCTCTTACAGCAACTCTGCCTCGCGCAGCAACAGCAGCGCCACGAATGTGAACAGCAGCCTGCGCCTGCAATGGAGCCCCGACTCTATGACAAATGTCGTGTTCCGCCCCTCTTTCACATTTTCCAAGAACGATGCCGGCAGCAACTCGCGCAGCGGCACGTTCAACAACGACCCGTATGCCGTGGAAGGCATGGTGACACCCCTCGACAGCATCTTCCAGGACGAACTCGCGATGTCCGAACGCCTGAAAGAGATTGCCGTGAACCGCAACCTCAAAGAAACGCTTAGCGACAGCAAGAGCGTGGGGGCGCAGGGCTTCCTGATGGTTATGCGCCGCCTGAGCAGCAACGGACGCAACATTTCGCTCCGCGCCAACGGCGGCTACACCAACTCCAAGAGCCACAGTTTCGGCATTTCATCGATCAAATATTTCCAGAACAATAAGGCGGGCGACTTTACCAACCAGTACACAGACAATCCCTCTACGAATTGGAACTACAGCGTGCGCCTCGGCTACGTGGAGCCGCTCGGAAAGAACTGGTTTGCCGAAGTGCGCTACGAGTTTTCCCATAAGTATACCGACAGCGACCGTTCGCTCTACAATCTTGACGAATATGCTGACGGCTCGTTCGGCAACTCTTCCGCATATCCCCTTATCGGCACGCTGCCTGCCACGGAAGCCGACATCTGGGCGCAGATGCGCGACGACGACAACAGCCGCTACGCCACCTATAAGTATACCGACCACACGGCAACGGCGGGCATTCGCTACAACTCCACAAAAATCCGCGCCAACGTGGGCGTCTCGTTCAACCCCGAGGAAACGAAACTCAACTATCTCCGTCCCGGACAGAACATCGACACGCTCGTGACGCGCCAGGTATTCAACGTTTCGCCGCAAATCCGTTTCCGCTACAAAATTTCCAAAACCAATGAATTGGAAATCAATTATCGCGGCTCGGCTTCGCAACCTTCGATGACCGACCTCCTGGCTGTAGTAGACAATTCCGACCCTCTGAACATCTCGCTCGGTAATCCCGGCTTGAAACCCTCTTGGAACAATAATTTGCGTATGTCTTATCGCGGCTACAACGCATACCGCCAGCAGGGCATGGCATTCAACCTCACGTTCCAGCAGACCAAGAACTCCGTGTCCAACCGCATGGTCTACGATGACGCAACCGGCGCGCGCTACACCCGTCCTGAGAACATCAGCGGCAACTGGAACACCGCGGGCAACTTTATGTTCAACACGGGTCTGGGTCAGATGAAGAATTTCACGATATCTACCTTCACCGACATCAGCTATAACAACGCCGTGGGTTACGTGAGCCGTATCGGTACGTCGCAGAGCGTGGCGCAGTTTGTTAATTCTGTGTTCAACACTTCCAGAGAAAACGGGACGGCATCAAATGTGGCGCCTAAGACCTTCGACGATTACAACAATATTTTCGACGCCTCTGTTTCTTCAAAGAATACCACGCGCACGCTCGGTGTAGGCGAGAATCTCAATATCACTTATCGTAGCTCTTGGTTCGACATCGGGCTTTTGGGAACGCTGAAATACCAGCACTCTCGCGCAACCTTGCAAGAAAACTATAATATGGATACGTGGCAGTTCTCCTACGGCGCACAGGCCAACTTCAACTTCGACTGGGGCATGAGCGTTTCGACCGACCTGCGCATGAGCTCCCGCCGAGGCTATACGGACAACGCGATGAACACCAACGAGTTCCTTTGGAACGGGCAGATTTCGCAATCGTTCCTCAAAGGCAACGCGGCGACCGTAAGCCTGCAATTCTACGACATCTTGCACCAGCAGAGCAACATCAGCCGCGCCATCACCGCGCAGCAGCGCAGCGACTCGTGGAGCAACGCCATCAACTCTTACATCATGCTCCACTTCATCTACAAGCTCAACGTCTTCGGCGGTAAGAGCACGGGCGAAAACAAAGATGACAAAGACAACGGACGCAATGCCCGCGAGGGCTTCCGTCCCAGCCAGCCCAGAGGTAACTCTATGCCTGCCATGCCGATGATGCCCGCAGGAGGCGGGCAAGGCGGCGGTCGCGGCGGATTTTAGGAGAGAGGAGATTAATTAGGCAAGAAAATACAAACGTCCCAAACTCTATGCGTAGAGTGAGGGACGTTTGATTTTATTTGCATGGCTGCTCGCTATTCACAACCCAGTGGATTTAAGGAGTATTTCTGCATTTGTTGGGTCAAGCGGTTCGCCAACGTATTTTCCTTCTCTTGCATCTTTGATAGATGCCGCAGTTATTTCGTTTGGTTGATTGAAGGAGTTTTTCTGTTGCGGTAGGTTCTTTTGCATAAGGCTATATCTTTATTGTTGCAAATATATAGAATACCTGTCAAAATGCATCTCCTTTCGTCTGTTTCCCCATTTTCTTATATGCAAAAGCGCAAAAAAACGGAGAAAGGCTTTGCTGCTATGAAAATAAGACTTACCTTTGCACCGCTTTAAGAAAGAAACGCACGGGCACTTAGCTCAGTTGGTTCAGAGCGTCTGCCTTACAAGCAGAGGGTCGGGGGTTCGAATCCCTCAGTGCCCACAAAGATTTTCGAAGCGTTTCTTTCAAAAAGCAGCAATGACCTGTTTCTATCGGGCACTTAGCTCAGTTGGTTCAGAGCGTCTGCCTTACAAGCAGAGGGTCGGGGGTTCGAATCCCTCAGTGCCCACAAATTACGAAAGAAACAAGCAAGGTCATCGGGCACTTAGCTCAGTTGGTTCAGAGCGTCTGCCTTACAAGCAGAGGGTCGGGGGTTCGAATCCCTCAGTGCCCACACTGGGAAATCAAAATCCTTAGAAGGCGTGGAAACCCTCGG
>JALFJC010000102.1:0-36969 GCA_022775595.1 Bacteroidales bacterium
AGCCTCGTCGATGAGTTCGTCTTCGGCGGTGCCCAGGAGTTGAACCAGTCTGTTTACTATTTCTTCGGGCACAGCGGTGATAAGCGACTTCTCTGCGCTGTAAGTAGCCTTGTAGAGACCCACTTCGGAGCAGTTCCACCAATAGTTCTCGCCGCTGGGCAGGTTAATTGTGCCGCGACGGGTTACGTCGAGACGGATGTAGCGGTAAGCCTCGCCGAGGTTGAGGTTGGCAATGGCGATGTCGTTGGAGTAAGTCGTTGCAGCGTCTACCACGTAGTCGATGTCGTAGGTGATGGCAGCCTGGTCGATATAAGTCCAAGCTTCGTCGTCGCCGGTTGCTGCGTCGTTGGCGGGCTTCACGGCATCGTTGTTAGAAGCATATACTTCTACGAGCGTCGGACGGTCGTTAACATTCACCGAGTTTTTGTTGATACGCGATGCAATCTTGATTTGCAGGTCTTGCACGGCTTCGCCGAGGTCGGCGGCGAGATAGTAATAGGTATCAGCCGGTGCGGCTGCCTTGCCATCTGCGCTCCATGCCGTGTGGAAGAAGTTGCCGTCGCCGATGTTGCCGTCGATGAGGTTTTCGATCGGGCCTTCAGAAGGCTCTGCGCCGTTGGTCCAGAGCTGCGAAACGTCGGTGAGCAGGCCGTGGTTGCTGAAGTCGCCGTCGGCCGTGGCGTCGCTTTCGTAGGTAAAGCCTTTCTTGTAAGCGGCCTTCACGTCGGAAACGAGGGAAGCGAGGTCTTCGTTGCGCTTGAACTGGTCGATCGTGCCGAGAATGGCATCAACCTCTTCCTGAGAAACGTTGAAGAAGCGCCAGCCGGAGTACGGGCTCTTCGTATCCCAAACGACGAGTGCATCGTGGTCGCCGGGGCAGTGCAGGGCGGTACATTCAGGAGAACCGTCGCCGGGATAACCTATAACGGGGTCTTCAATCAGAGAGGTGCTCTCGATAATGAAGGCATCCTTGTTCTGCGGATAAACGAGGTAGGTTTCTTCGGCTTTTTCCGTGGTGGGCACGTGTGTGCCTCTCTCGTGAACCACGCCGAGGTAGCGTTTTGTGTCGAGGTTCTGCACATAATAGCCGGAGCCGTCTTCCTTGGCAATGAGTTTCCAGATATACTTGGCATCCTTTGCTGTAGGCGATTCGGGCATTTCCCACGACTGTCCGTAGGTCCAGTGCGCCTTCACGCCATCGTCATAAACGGCATTAGACTCGGAGCGCATAGAACGGAAGTAGTACCAGCCTTCCTGAATGGGCACAGCGCCTGCCTTGGCGGCAGCAATGGCGGCTTCGCAGCGTGCAACGGCTGCTTCGGCCTGTTCCTGCGTCAAGTCGTCGTTGTTCAGGAGCGCCTGTGCTGCTGCGTAGGAATTCATCAGTTCGTCATAGAGTTCCTGGCTGATTTGTCCGGGTTCGGAACCGGGATTGTACAGTTCGCCGTCGCCATCGGGGAAGAGTTCGGTGAGCAGTGCTGAAAGATAGTCAAAAGGATCCATTTGCTCAACTTCATAAATGGCCCAGGCGTTCTGGCCGTAACCGTTGCCGAATGCGGGAGCTTTGCCCACGGCGTTGGTGGTCAGCTGCACGATGCCGGTACGTACGGAGGGGTCGGCCACGCCTGCCTTCGTGAACACGAGTGCGCCCAGTCCTTCGCACGTCGTAGCGCTGGTCCAGTCGGTAGCCTCGGCTTCGATAATGTCTGCGCCGTAGACACCGCCCGTCTTGATGGTGAACACGAACGCCTTGGCCTGCGAAGCCTCGAAGTGCATGTTGTAGTCCGACTGCGTGGAGGGGTCGAGGAGGTACTCGCCCGTCGTTGCGAGTTTCAGGCGATAGGTCGGCGTTACGCCGTCCATGTCTTTGCCTGCCACCTCGAAGGTCACGAGGTTGGCATCTGCAATGGTGTTGGTTTTAGCGGAAATACCGTGGAAGAAGTCGCCGTCGGTGCTGTTGGCATTGTTGAGGGCGTAAGCCTTGCCCGGAACAATATCGGCGGGCGTCAGTTCGCCGCCGTTTTGGAAACCAATAGCCGTGTAGCGCTTCTCGGCATTACCACTAAGCCCCGCTGCAAAGCAAAGCAGGAGGGCTAAAAGATTGTAAATCTTTTTCATAGTGATTTTGATTTGATATTAGTTAGACAAAAAAATGTTTTTCACGCCGCCAAATTTAAGCGTTTTCTTCTTTCCGCGCAAATTATCCCCTATGAAATCTGCTTTTTCATCAATTTTTCTGTGTTTTTTTGCCGCCGCCGCCGCGCTTGGCTCGGGCAATCTTAAAACTGTTCCGCAGCAATTTTTTCCTTTCTCCTTGAAATTTTTCCCTGTCAGCAAGCTATTTTTTACTATCTGCGCAGATAATTTTTATTACAAACTTTGTAACGCTTGTTATAAACTTGCTAACACATATTACAAACTTTGTAATACGTGTTACAAAGTTTGTAACAAAAACTTTCTTGCGGATAGTAAAAACTTTCAGGCAGATAGCAAAAAATAGGAGGCAGATAATAAAAATTTGCTCCGAGCTACACAATATTAATATATACGCGCGCGAGAGAGGCGTTGCACAAAGCGGCGGTGGGTGTGCAAAAGATAATAGAAAAATCCGTTATTTTTGGAAAAATGTCGGGGTAGGGCGTTTTTTAGCACTATCTACTATTAAAATGTAGTTTTAATTGTTTACATTTGCAAGCGATAGTATTTGTGTACTAACCCAAAAAACTCTATCCATGGGGCTTTTAGTTGATATTTTCACCAACTCCCTGCTTAGCATCTTCTTAGGCTTTTTGTTCGCATTGGGAGGGGGTGATTCTCTTATTCTTAGCCATTCAGGGCTGGTATAAGAACCGTACGTTCACGCCGCTCAGTTATGTGGCGGGCGTTGTGGTGTTCTGTTTTTTCCTTTATCAATCCATTCTTATTTGCGGGGCTTTTGCGTGCAAGAGCTTCGGCGACGAAATCGAGGCGCGCATCAATGATGTCGTGGCCTTGCAAGCCGAACTTATGCCCAATTACGAGTTCTCGCAGGAGCAGACGGATGCTATCTTCAAAGAAGCTACTGCCGTGTTCCCGGTTATTGCGGAATACGTGGGCTGGGCAGATTTTGAAGGGCATACGCCACTCGACATCGCCGCTTCGATGCACGAAACGATGGATACGTTCCTGAACGTTTATATCCTGAAACGTTTGGGCTGGTGTCTGCTGTTCCTGGTGCTCGGTGCGTTTCTGGTGATCAAGACCATGGACGTGCAACGCGCCATTGCCTCTCGGCGGCGCACGGGTAGCACTGCGCGGACGCGCAGCAGCGATGAGTTTTGAACTTATTGAGACAATTTTAATAAATGAGTATACAGGTTCAACGAAGAAACAAGTTTAGTTAAAACGACAACAAAGACAACAGTAGACAACTCCGATATAGACAATTATGCGCTTAATATGACGACAACCAAGACAACTGGGCGTATTTTATACGCCCGCTCCGCACGCAGAAAGACAACTGAAAGTTGTCAGAAGTTGTTCCTGTTGTCGTCAAAACAAAGGCAGCAGAATGTTGCAAACAATGTTGTCAAAAGTTGTCTAAGTTGTCGATAATAATAATCCAGTCTACTCGTCTACTAAAAACCCTAACCACAGAATATTTATTAATCTTAACTTTAAAATAACGCTATGGCAAACCATCTTCTCATTGGTCTTGGCGGTACGGGCGGCAAGGTGCTGCGCGAGTTCCGCAAAAAAGTTTATGAGGAATTTCGTTCCAACGAACCCACCAACGGCACCTGTGTCAACTATCTCTATGTAGATTCCAGCGAGGACGACCTCAATTCGCGCGAGGGCTGGAAGGTGATGGGCAAGTATGTTCATCTGAAAGAGGCGCAGAAAGTGTCGATCCACGGGCTCGGCATGAACATGTTTCAGAACCTGTCGCTCTATCCCGGCATCAAGTGCTTCCTCAATTCGGGCGATATCGACCTGATGACGAGCAAGCTCGGCCCGCTCGTCACCGCCGGCATCGGCGGCCAGCGCCGCCGCCTCGGTCGCACGCTCTTTGCCAACAACCTCGCCAGCCGCGACGGCAGCGACTTCATGTCGCGCCTTAAGCAGGCGGTACAGGCCATGCAGAGCCAGACGAACGACCAGCAAGTCACCTTCCACATCTGCGCCGGTCTTGCAGGCGGCACGGGCTCCGGCTCCGTGGTGGACACCATTGCGCAAATCCGTCAGGAATACCGTCCGCAGCCGGGCGGTACGCAATATAAGGTATATCTCTACCTCTACGTGCCCGAAATCAACGTGGCCAACGCCAGCCACGACTCAGGCTTCTACCAGGCCAACGGCTATGCCGCCCTTTCAGAACTCAACGCCATGAGCGTGGGCGCCTACCACCCCTACGACGTGACGGGCACGATGGACAACTTCACCGGACAGGTGCGCCGCCTCTGCGAAGGCATCGAGCCGTTCGACGCCGCCTTCCTTTACAGCAACGTGAACGAGGCAGGCAAGACGCTCAACCTCGCCAAGGCGCTGCCCGCATCGGTGGCCGACTTTATCTTCCAAAAGACGGTCCTCTCTGCCGGCACGGGCAAGATGGCACGTCTCGACGGCTGCGAAAACGACGGTGCAGGCCCCGAATACGACAGCACGGGCGCAGCCACGCGCAGCCGCAAGTTCATGACCTTCGGCATACGCCACATCGAATACCCGGAAGCAGAAATCGAAGAGTGCGTGACCTACAACTACGCACGCTCCGCCGCACGCCAGCTCACCTTCAACTTCTGGCAGGACGGCATCGGCTACGGCGAACGCTCCATCGAGGAAATCGGCACGGGCTACAAGGACGAAATCAAGAATCCCAACAACCGCGGCAAGCTGATGCTTTCCAACGAATACCTCACGCTGGGCAAGGCTATCATCGAATCGACCCCCTCGAAGCGCTGGCAGGGCATCGACATCACTTGGGAGCAGCGCACGCAGAGCTTCGCCGACGAGGTGATGAACGGCGAGGACAAGAAGAGCTGGTTTGCCGCCTTCACCGACCTTGTGAAGGACTACTACGAGAACCAGTACCGCACGCACGGCGTGAAGAAGTTCTTTGAGATCCAAATGGGCGAGCGCCTCGGCTATGCCAAGCACATACGCCGCCACATCGAGAAGCAGCTCTTCGAGCAGTGGCACAGCGGTGAAAAGAGCTTGCTCGAAATCGAAAAGTACACCCGTATCCTCATCGACGACTGCGCCAGCCGCCTCACCTCGTTCAAGGAGCAGACCGAAGTGCAGGAGAACGAGATGAAGGAGCAGACTGCCAAGATTAAGACCATCAACGACGAGTGGGACCACATCGGCTGGCTGCGCGACACGATTACGGGTGCCTCCAAGAAAGTGATGGGGCAGTACAAGACCGCGCTTTGCAACTACTACACCTCTGCCACGCGCGTCACGGCCTACGCCTTTGCACATGCGCTGATGCAGGAAATAATCAACGAACTCTCGCGTATGCTCGAAGGCATCCTTGCCTACAAGGAATTGCTGGGTCAAATTCTCAAGGAAGTGGCATTGCAGGCCGACAGCAAGTGCAACGAGCAGGCCGGTGCCGACCAGCAGCAGAACGACCGCAAGTACGACCCCGAGCGCGTGCACGACTTCGTGAAGCAGTGCATCGCCAATCAGGACAGTCAGGTGGGCAACGCCCGCGCTATCCGCGACCGCCTCGTGCAGAACCTCGGCGAAGAGGGCGAGAAGTCGTTTGTGAACATGCTGCAAATGACTGACCTCAGCGCAACGACCGACGTGATCTATGAAGTCTGCAACAAGAACGCCAACGACGCCATGGAGAACGCCGCGAAGAACGACCCGCTCAGCAAGATGGTGGGCGTGAATATTCTCGAAAAACTCAAGCAGGAGTACAACTCCGAAGAACGCCTCGAGCAGCTCTGCCGCTCCTGGGTGCAGTCGGCGCAGAGCTACCTGCAGTTCAACTCCGAGGAGCAGAGCAAGCAGCTCGGTAACGCCGGCGGCGGCATGATGAAGATGATACAGTTGCGCCTGCCGCTCTTCCCCGAAGACCAGACCGGCTTCCGCGACAAACTCATCAAGATGATGCAGCTCGTAGCTCCGGGCTTCAACCCCACGGAGGACGTTTCGGTGTGCGAGAAGAAGAACGAAATCGTCATCGTTTCGGCCGCCTCGGGCTTCCCCTTGCGCTACGTGGCCAACGTGGGTGTCATCAAGCAGCGCTACGACCGCATGATTGCCGACCCCACGGAAGGACAGCTCAACCGCATGGTGCTCCATACGGAGACCTTCGAGAAGCCGCTGCCCACGCTCTTCGAGAAGAGCATCATCGAGCGCATGGAAGAACTCAAGCGCACGCTTATGATTGCCATGGGCTTGAAGCTCTTCGCAGAGAAGTCCGACCCCGTGACGGGCGAACGCTTCCTTGCTATCAACTTCCCCAGCGACTTCGGCGACGACTGGAAGCGCGTAGGTAAGGACTACCTCGACATGGCACGCAACCTCGCAGAGCAGCCCGCCTTTGCCGAACAGGTAGAGCGCATCATCAACAAGACCTTCGCGCAGCAAGTGCGCTCCAACGACCAGAAGGCACAGCTGCGCCGCAGCATCGGTATGGACGTGGTGCGCGGACATATCCTCAACCTGCCCGTGTGCGAAGGCAACGAGTTCAGCACGGAATACCAGAAGTATAAGAAACTGGCCGAAGACATCTTCACCCACGAACTCAAAGAATTATAAACCAGTAGGGGCGTTTTGCAAAACGCCCGCCGTATGCAAAACGCCCCTACATACTAACCAATTTAAACAAACATTACAATTATGGCAAAGATAAAAGGCGTATGCCACAACTACGAAGGTTGCGACATGGCCAGCGAAAAAGTAGTTCAGGAAGTTGAGAAATCCAACTTCGTGTGTCAGGAATGCGGCAAGCCGCTCTATGCAGTGAAACAACAGACGCAGCCTTGGTGGAAAAAGCACCAGCGCGAACTGACGCTCGGCGCAGGCGTGCTCATCATTGGCGGCGGCATTACCGGCGGTATTCTCGCTTTCAGCGGCGACAAGGAAAAACCTGCGAAAGAGCCCGAAAAAGTGCAGCCGGTGCAGGTAGATTCCACAAAGGAAGACTCCACAAAGGTAGACACCACAAAGAAAGACTCCGTAGGGACCAAGACCCAAGCAGGAGAGTCTAACACAGGAACATCCGGGGTCAAGCAGCCCGTCGTCGACCCCCCCACGCCCCCTGCCACGAGCAAGAACCTCGGCTATGGCAAGTACGAGGGAGCCATGAAGAACGGACAGCCCCACGGTACCGGCACCATTTATTACACCACCCGCCATCAGGTAGTGCCCTCTAAGGACATCTATGCCGAAAGCGGCGACTACGTGACCGGCTCGTTCCGCGACGGTAAACTCATGTCGGGGCAACTCCACCATAAAGATGGAAACCAAGAATTTGTTCAGCGTTAAAACGCTCCTCTGCACTCTTTGCGCCTTGTTCCTGCTTTCACCGCAGGCAGGGGCAAAGAGCGCGACGAAGGATACGCCCGCCGATAGTCTTGCACCCGCAAGCCTCGGCGGCGTGGCCTTTGCCACAGATCGCCTGCGCTCCATGGCGACGCAGTGCCGCCTTGACGGCGCAAGTCTTTCCGCCATACCTGTTAGCGGGAAAGACTCCATGATGTTCGTCTATCGCGGACGCCGCCTCGCGGTGAAGAAAAACGCCCTCGGCGACATCTCCCACATCGGCTATTGGTGCTTCCCGCAAGCGTTGAGAGACTTCAACCCCTCGCCCGTCTACGACTTCCTGGAACGCTACGCCCTCGAACTCGACCTCTCGGGGCAGACACGCGACATCAAAATTTATCGCGACCAGATGACGGCCAAGGGCGACTGGAACGCACTCACCGCCGCCGGCGACATCAACGACTTCTCGCTGCGCAAGGAAGGACTGAAAAAGTATTACTTTAACTTCAAGCGCGGCGGGCACAGCCTGCAACTGGCCTTTGCCTGCGACTGCCAACTCCTTATGGGCTGCGATGCCATTGAGCTGGAACGCAACTTCGTGCGCGACATAAAGCGCACCGCGCCCAACCTCAAGCCCCTCGACCTGCCGCAGCCCGAAAGCGCAGGCGACTCCACCAAGCAGCAGGCCAACTACCGCGTGCTCGGCGGCAAGGAATATCTCAGCCCCTCCATCCACAATAGCATCTATCTGCGCCTCGACAAGGCAGGGGGCAAAAAGACCTATGCCCTGATTGCCGACACTGTGAAGCTCGTGCAGTCGGTGGGCAATATGCTCCTTACGGGCATCAGCAAAAACCACGTGAGCGTGTCGCTTAAAGTAGACAAATACGGCTATGCCTGCGACTCTCTGCACTTGCCGCTCGCCTCGCTCATCACCTTCCTGCAACAGGAGGGCTGCGAACTTTATTTCGGCGTGAAAGAGCGCAAGGGCGACGACGTGCTCTGCTCCGTGTTTGCCCTGCAACGCGATTACGGCTACAACCACGTCATCTCCTTCCGCGTGCCCAAGCGCACGCTGGTGCAGGGCGGCACAATAGAGGCTCGCGCCTTCTGCTACGTGCCGCTGCACAATGTGACCGAAAAATTTCTCAAAATAGATATACCATGAAAAAGCACATTCCCCTTTTCCTTACCTTCATTCTGATGGCTTGCCTGTCTGCCGGGGCACAGGAAAACCAGGCAGAACTGAAAAGCAAGGTGAACGAAATCAAGAAAAGCCCTGACTATATCTACGCCGAAGCCACGCGCGAAACGGCGGAAGAAGCTAAGAGTGCGGCAGAAGAACAGCTATACAATAATATAAATATATGGGTGGCGCACGAAAAGAATTTGCGCGGCGCAAAGCAGGTGATTGTGGCGCAAACGAAGAGCGACTATGAAGAATACCAGCTGCAGCGCGGCAACATGACGCGCGCCTTCCTCTATGTGAAGAAGTCCGACATCATCACCGGCGACAACGTCCGTGTGCTGAATGTCAATCCTCTGAAAGAAGGGGAGGCCAAAGATGACAAGGCGCAGCAGCCTGCCGATCTGCAGCCTTCGCTCGAAGATGCCATAGAGGGCACGATTCCCGAACAGAAAACAGCAGAAGAGCCGCAGCCCGCCGCTGACCCGCAGCCCGCTAAGCCGGCGGTTGAAATCAGTCCGCTTGTGAAGGAACTGGCCAACATTGCCACCATTCAGGCGTTTGGCACGCGCCTCAAAGAACTTAAAGCGCAAGGCAAGGTCGGCGTTTACGGCAAATATAAGGAACTGCCCGACCCCGACAACTGCCTGCTCGTGGTTTACAATCGCCAAGGCACCATCGAAGCCGTGCTCACAGCCGGTGCGCAGCGTTACAACGCCACGACGGTCCTGCCCGATGCGCTTGCCAACTATCCCGGCTGCGCCGCTATCGGATTTACTTTGAAATAACAGTAAAAAAATCTACTCAAAAATATGAAAAGGAAATTCATACATCTCATCTTGGCTTTTGCCGCTAGTTGCATGAGCCTCTTTGCGCAAGGTGTCACCGTGACGCTGACCACCGACACGGGCGCAAGCCGTCCTGCCGGCATATCGAAAGCAGAGCAGAACCTTGGCATTGTGCTTTCGGAAATCAATGCCGCCTGCAGCGCCGACCGCACCTTGCAAACCAAGGACCTGCCTATGGACCAGTTTGCCATTGAGTCGCTCACGATGCTTTGGGCCAACCTGAAGTTTTATGTGGACGACAGCGAAGTGGTAGAGCGCCTTTGGGTGTTCGAGGGCAACCGCTGCATGCAGGTCAATCACATTCCCCTGATGATTAAGAACCCTGAGAAGCCCGGCACGGAGGTGTATCAGGAAGCTGTCGTGGAGTTTGACCTCCAAGGCAAAATCACGGACTTCCGCTTCGCCATCGACGCGCAGACTGCCGAAAGCATGGAAAACTGCGGCGAGACGGCCACGAAGGAGCAGCAGATGCAAATCCTGCAATTCGTGGAACGCTTCCGCACCGCCTACAACACAAAGGACCTCGCCTTTATGAAGCAGGTGTTCAGCGACGACGCGCTCATCATCACGGGTAAGGTGGTCACCACCCGCAGCACCGATATGCAGCCTGTGAGCAAGGTGAGCTATACCAAGCAGACCAAGCAGCAGTATATGAACAACCTCGCCATCTGCTTCAAGCGCAACAAGTGGATCGACGTGAAGTTCAGCAACATCGGCGAGAACGGTGAGCAGGGCGGCTGCGCCGGCATCACCAAGACCGTCAAGAACGGCAAGGAATTCTTTGGAGTTCGCCTGCGTCAGGAATGGCGTTCTGCCAACTACTCCGATGAGGGTTACGTGTTCCTGCTTTGGGAGTTCCCCGAGAATGGCTCGCCCATCATTCACGTGCGTACTTGGCAGCCCGAATGGGTAGGCGGCCAGAAGTTGGCAGAAGAAGACATCTTCTCGCTCAGTGATTTCGAGGAAGCCCTCGGAAGTATGTAGTAACCCGTACACAATATATAATATATATATGTATAGAATTGCATCTTTCCTCGTGCTGCTCTTTGTCAGCCTCACGGCGGCGGCGCAAAGCGGCGAAACGTTTTTCAACAAGCGGCTCGCCAGCCTTGACCGTGCCGATGCCGCCAAGTTGCAAGGCAAAGGCGGCGTGCTCATACAGTCGCCCCACAACGACTTAATCATCGACCTTTCCACGAAAGCCAAGACCCCCTTCACGGTGCAAGGACCCGTGAGCGCGGGAGCCGGCGTTTACGAATATTACGTATTGGCCGACATCTCCAAGCAGAAAGAAGTCTATGTGATATGCTCGCGCAAGGGCGACCCGCAAAAGACGGAGTTTAAGAAAAACCTTGTGAAAGACAAGTTCCTGGGCTATCGCGTTGAGGCTGTGGAAAATCCCATTCGTTCCGAGGATATCTCCGCGCGCGGCGAAGTCTATGCCGATGCCTCTGGCGCGATGATAGAGTTCCGCACGCCGCTCACGGGCGTGTCCGTGGAATGCCCCAAGGGATTGAAATGCACCGTGACGCGCGACAAGCTCGACAGCGATGCCTCCATCAACGTGATCCGTGTGGTTATTCCCGTAAAAGCCTTGACGGACGCACGAACGGACTGGGAGCAGAAGCAGGCGGCGTACGACCAACTCAACGATAAGTGCAGTGCGGCCGATTACACGCCCACCGAAGCCGAGTTTCAGCAACTCGACCAGCTTAAAGAGACCGCCGCTGCCGCTGAGGACGCTTTCGAGGCCCTTTCCACCATTACCCTCTCTGCCAACGGCACGAATACGCTCGCGTTCGACATCTCCGATTTCGGTCCCCGCGTGAAGCGCGTCTATTCCGTCGTCCCCACCACCACGAAAGAGTTTGGCAGCGAATACCAAAACCTGCTCAACCAAGGCATGACCGCCTTTAAGAGCCGCAAATACGCCACCGCCGAAGACTTCTACAAAAAAGCCGCCGCTGCCGAGGGCATCTCTTCCAGCGAAAAAGCGTCTGCAGAAGAAATGGCAGGGCAGATGGGCACGTACAAAGAACTGATGAAGCGCGTGCAGACCGTAGTGTCGATGCTCAACGACTCTATTAAGCACCAGAAGCAGACGGGGCAGTCGGCACGCTACTCTTTCCTAAGCAATGCCTACAAAACCGCTATCAGCAACATGCAGCAGCTCTATGACGCGACGGGCGACGAGTGGTTCAAGAAATATATCGACAAATATACCAATCAACTGAACGACCTTAATATCGTGATTGAGGGAAAGGTGACGTATGTGGACGCGAAGAAATATACGGAAGAACCTGCGGCAAACTGCCGCGTCTATGCCGGCTCAACCGAGTTGGGCGTTAGTACGCCCGAAACCGTATGCGACGCACAAGGCAAATTTCACATCGAACTTAAGCCCGATACCTATTCTTTCTTGATTTTCGAGGGAGGGAAGCCAGGCAAGCCCATACGGAAAACGCAGTCAATCTATGGCGACCGCCACCAGACGCTTAACGTACGAATCGGCAAATAAGAACCTTAAACCATTTACCTAATTAATCAAATTACCTAATTAATCAAAATGAAAAACTATCTCAAAATCTTCGTGTGCGCACTCGCACTCGCAGTGGCTATGCCCGCTATGGCTCAAAAGAAAAAAGGCGGCGACAAAGACAAGAAGGAAAAGAAAGAAATCGTTTGGCCCGGCGGCACGAAGCCCGCAGCTACCGGCAAAGAATCGATTGACAAGTACATCAACACGTGCGACACGATGATTAACAAGCTTAAGTACATCGGCGAAAGCGTAACCTTCTATCACGTGGCCACAATCCGCGTCACCAACGCCGACGGCACCGTCACCGAGAAGCGCGCCGTGGTGGACCAGAACGGCACAATCCGCAGCAAGAACCTTGCGCTCAAGCAAACGATGGAACTCATCAAAACCTGCACAGAACTCACCATGTCGAGTGCCAACCTCGCACTGCTGACCACAACCTATACAACATCCCTGCCCAGTCTCGGCTTGAACGCCATCAAGTATGGCAAATATGTCAAGATTGGCGGTCAGCTCACCGGCCGTTGCACCACCGAAATGGTAGACCTCCTCAAGCGTCTGCGCCAGCAGGGCAAGGAAATCCGCGCATTTAAGAAATCGTTCAGCGAAAGCGGCGAACTTGCCGACCCCTCTCTGAATATGTCCAATATCGACGGCGTTGATTTCAGCGCAACGCCCGTCGTTGAAAAGTCAAACGAAGAATTCGAGCGCGAACTTGCCGAAGCTGCTAAGGACGATCAGGAAAACAGCGGCGACGTAGACGACAGCCTCTTCGACCAAGGTTAGCAGATTACACATTATACATTATATATATCTAAGAAAGCCCATTGCCGACACGGGTTGGCAATGGGCTTTTTTTGATAATTACACCTGCGCTCCTGACTTTTTGCCCTTTCTAACTGGCAGATATTTCTTAGAAATAGCCCCTGTCTGCGCAGAAAAGCGGCATATTGCAAAATATTTAATTAAATTTGCAACTTGAACAAAATGCCCTTTGCTCCTATCAAAAGGGTATTGATAATTATTTTTCGGAAAATGGAACCTGTAACCATTAAGCGCGTTTCTTCAAAACAGGAACTCAAAACGTTTATACGCTTCAACTACGAATTATATAAAGGCTGCCCCTACTCCGTGCCCGACCTCTACGACGATATGCTCGGCACGTTTTCGCCGAAAAAGAACGCGGCGTTCGAGTTTTGCGAGGCCGACTATTTCCTTGCCTTCAAAGGCGGCAAGGTCGTGGGGCGCGTGGCTGCCATCATCAACCGCCGCGCCAACGAGCGGTGGGGCAAGAAGCAGGTGCGCTTCGGCTGGATTGACTTCATTGACGACGAAAGCGTGAGCCGTGCGCTTATCGACATGGTCGTTGCGTGGGGGCGCGAGCGCGGCATGACGGAGATTGCCGGCCCGCTGGGCTTTACCGATATGGACGCCGAGGGAATGCTCATCGAGGGCTTCGACCAGCTCTCCACGATGGCCACGATTTACAACTATCCTTACTACCCCAAGCACATCGAACGCCTCGGTCTCGAAAAGGCTACCGACTGGGTGGAGATGAAAATCTATATCCCGGAAGGCATACCCGACAAGCACCAACGAATAGCCAATATCATTTCGCAAAAGTACGGGTTGCATATCCGCAAAATCAAAAGCAAATACGAAGCTCTCACCTCGGGCATCACGCACAAGATCTTCGAACTCATCAACGATGCCTACGAGCCGCTCTTCGGCTTTTCGCGCATGACGCAGAAGCAAATCGACGCTTACGTGAAGATGTACGTGCCGGTGCTCGACCTGCGCATGGTGACGCTTGTGGAGAATGCCGAAGGCGAGCTGGTGGCGGTGGGCATCTCGATGCCTTCGCTCTCGAAAGCCCTGCAAAAGGCTAAGGGCAAACTGCTGCCTTTCGGCTGGTGGCATTTGCTGAAAGCCCTCTTCTGGAAACGCCCCGAAGCCCTCGACCTGCTGCTCGTGGCGGTGCGCCCCGACTATCAGGGCAAGGGCGTGAACGCCCTGCTCTTCACCGACCTCATTCCCATTTACAAGCAACTCGGTTTTGTCTACGCCGAGAGCAACCCGGAATTGGAGCAGAACGACAAGGTGCAGAGCCAATGGCAATATTTCAAGACCGAACAGCACAAGCGCAGAAGGTGCTATCGGAAAGACATATAAATCTCTATTTTTTCTAAGCCACGGATAAATATTTTTTGCCCACGAAATTTTTTTATTTGTCCACGAATCTCACGAATCTACACGAATTACATGTCCTCTGTATTAATGGCGACCTGTTCGGTCGCACGAATCACACGAATAACGCTGAATACAGCAATAAATCTCTAATGCAAACATTGAATTAGTGAACAGTCGTGCGACCGCACAGGTCGCCATTTTATTCATTGAACAAGATTCGTGTAGATTCGTGAGATTCGTGGGCAAAAAAAATAATCCGAGGACAAAAAATCCGAGGACAAAAAAGCATTTCGTGGAAAACATATTTCGCAGTTAATTCATTCCAAAGACCATGCCCAATCCCGTAATTTACGACGAAAGCAAAATCAGGCATCTTGAAGATACCGACCACATCCGCACCCGCCCCGGTATGTACATCGGGCGACTCGGCGACGGCTCGCACGCCGAAGACGGCATCTACGTGCTCCTGAAAGAAAGCATCGACAACAGCATCGACGAGTTCAACGAAGGCTTCGGCAAGCGCATCGAGGTGAACGTGGAGGAGAGCAAGTCGGCCTCGATCCGCGACTACGGGCGCGGCATTCCCTTGGGCAGCCTCGTCGACGCCGTGTCGAAACTCAACACGGGCGCGAAGTACGACACCTCCGTCTTCACCGCCAGCGTAGGCCTGAACGGCGTGGGGCTGAAAGCCGTGAACGCCCTGAGCCGCAAGTTCATCGCCCGCTCCCACCGCGACGGCAAGATGCACGAAGCTACCTTTGAGCGCGGCGTGCTCGTGAGCGACGTGTACGAAGACACGGAGGAGGAAAACGGCACGTACATCTATTTCGAGCCCGACACGGAACTCTTCGGCGACTTCCGCTTCCGCGGCGAGTTTGTGCAGACGATGCTCCGCAACTACACCTACCTCAACACGGGGCTCGCCATCTACCACAACGGCCGCCGCATCATCAGCCGCAACGGCCTCGAAGACCTGCTCTCCGACAATATGACCGCCCCCGGGCTTTACCCCATCGTGCACCTCAAAGGCGAGGGCATCGACATCGCCTTCACCCACACGGCACAGTATGGCGAGGAATACTACTCCTTCGTGAACGGGCAGCACACCACGCAGGGCGGCACGCACCAAAGCGCCTTCAAGGAGCATATCGCCCGCACCATCAAGGAATATTTCGACAAGAACTTCGACGTGCAGGACGTGCGCAACGGTCTCGTAGCGGCAATCGCCATACGCGTGATAGAGCCTATGTTTGAGAGTCAGACGAAAATCAAGCTCGGCTCGCTCACCATGGCGCCCGACAAGGACCGAAACGGCAATCCCTTCCCCCTCTCGGGCGTGAGTGTGAATAAGTTTGTGGGCGATTTCATCAAGGAAAACGTAGACAACTTCCTCCACAAGCATCTCGACGTGGCAGAAGTAATCCGCCAGAAGATACAGGAAAGCGAGTCGGAGCGCAAGGCCATTGCCGGCGTTACGAAACTGGCACGCGAGCGCGCCAAGAAAGCCAACCTTCACAACCGCAAGCTGCGCGACTGCCGCATTCACCTCAACGACCCCGCGCCGAAAACCAAGCGCAAGGGTGGGGAAGAGGAAGACGACGAGCGCGACCCGCGCCTCGACTCCGCCATATTCATCACCGAGGGCGACTCCGCCAGCGGCTCTATCACCAAAAGCCGCGACGTGGGCACGCAGGCCGTGTTCTCGCTGCGCGGCAAGCCGCTCAACTGCTTCGGGCTGACGAAAAAGGTGGTCTACGAAAATGAGGAGTTCAACCTCCTGCAAGCCGCGCTCAACATTGAGGACGGGCTCGACGGGCTGCGCTACAACAAGGTCATCGTGGCTACCGATGCCGACGTGGACGGCATGCACATACGCCTCTTGATGATCACCTTCTTCCTGCAATTCTTCCCCGACCTCATCAAGAAGGGCCACGTGTATATCCTGCAAACGCCGCTCTTCCGCGTGCGCAACAAGAAGAAGAAAACCCGCGCCGCCGCCGACACCGCGCCCCGCACCATCAAGGCCGACTCCGCCGGCGCGGCAATCCTGAAAAAGACGCAGCAGTCTGAACGCTCGGAGTTTGAAACGATTTACTGCTACAGCGAGGAGGAACGCCTCGCCGCCATTGAAAAGCTCGGCCCCGACCCCGAAATCACCCGCTTCAAAGGACTCGGCGAAATCTCGCCGCCCGAGTTCGCCCACTTTATCGGCCCGGAGATGAGGCTCGAGCCCGTCACGCTCCACAAGAGCGACAAGGTGGCCGAACTGCTCGAATACTACATGGGCAAGAACACCATGGAGCGCCAAGGCTTTATCATTGACAATCTCGTCGTGGAAGAAGACCCCGTTGAAGAGTAGGGGCGTTCTTCCGAACGCCCGCCGTAGTCGCCCAAAGGCATTAATAAAAATTCCTATGCACTCAATCGCCATATTTCCCGGTTCGTTCGACCCCTTCACCGTGGGGCACGCCGACATCGTGGCGCGCGGGCTCGGCATGTTCGAACGCATCGTTATCGGTGTGGGCGTGAACGAGCACAAGCGGCCGCTGCAAACGGCTGACAGCCGCGTGGAAAGCATCGCGCGGCTCTATGCTGGCGAACCGCGCGTCAAGGTGGTGGCCTATTCCGACCTCACCATTGACCTTGCCCGCCGCGAAGGCGCGGATTTCATACTGCGCGGCTTGCGCTCGGTAAAGGATTTCGAATACGAGCGCGACATCGCCGTGATGAACAAGGCGCTCTCCGGCGTGGAAACCGTGCTGCTCTTCACCGACCCGCAGTATTCCGCCGTGTCGTCGAGCGTGGTGCGCGAACTGCTCGCCTTCGGCAAAGACGTGTCGGAGTTTCTGCCGCATTAACGCATATATAATATTGTATAGATGAAAAAAATAGCATTGCTCCTTATAGCCGCCCTTTGCTCGCTGGCGGCATCTGCCCAAAGCCTCAACGATATAGACTTTGAGCAACTCAAAAAACTGCAAGTGGCGCAGGCGGCCATCACCTCGCTCTACGTGGACACCGTGGACCAAAAGAAACTCGCCGAAGACGCCATTCGCGGAATGCTCAAAGAGCTCGACCCGCATTCCTCCTATTCCAATCCCGAAGAGACCAAAAAGCTCAACGAACCCCTCGAAGGCAGTTTCGAGGGCATCGGCGTGCAATTCAACATGGTGGAAGACACGCTCGTCGTGATACAGACCATTTCCAAAGGACCGAGCGAGCGGGCGGGCATCCTTGCCGGCGACCGCATCGTCTTCGTAGACAAAGACACTATTTCCGGCGTGAAGATGGACCGCACCGACATCATGAAGAAACTGCGCGGGCCGAAAGACACGAAAGTGACCCTCGGCATCGTGCGCCGCAGCGTGCCCGAAGTGCTCTACTTCACAGTGAAGCGCGACAAAATCCCCGTGCATACCATTGAGGGCGCGTACATGATGGACGAAGAGGTGGGCTATATCCGCATCGACCGCTTCGGACAAACCACGGGCAGCGAGCTGTGCACCAAAATCAAGGAACTGAAAGAGCAGGGTATGAAGCGCCTTATCCTCGACCTCGAGCAAAACGGCGGCGGCTACCTCATGGCAACGCAGGACGTGGCGGGAGAATTTCTTGAAGGCGGTTCGCTCATTGTCTACACCGACGGACGGTCCACGCCGCGCATGACGCTCGACGCAAAAGGCGGCGGGCTGTGGATAAAGGAGCCGCTCGTAGTGCTCGTGGACGAATATTCCGCCTCGGCGGCCGAGATTGTGAGCGGCGCCTTGCAGGACCACGACCGCTGCCTCGTCGTAGGGCGTCGCACCTTCGGCAAGGGACTTGTGCAACGCCCCATCGACTTGCCCGACGGGTCGATGATACGCCTCACCGTGAGCCATTACTACACGCCCTCCGGCCGTTGCATTCAGAAGCCCTATGAGAAAGGCAAAAAAGAAGACTACGACAGCGACCTCAACACTCGCTATGAGCACGGCGAACTCACCTGCATCGACAGCATACACCTCGACTCGACGAAGGTTTACCGCACGCTCGCCAAAGGGCGCATCGTTTACGGCGGAGGCGGCATCATGCCCGATGAGTTCGTGCCGCTCGACACCGCCACTTATTCAAAATACTATCTCGCCATACGCCGCCACAACCTCATCAACGACTATGCCCTGCGTTACGTAGACCGCAACCGCGCGAAAGTGCTCAAGCGTTACCAGGCTTTTTCGGACTACGAAAAGAATTTCGTCACGCCCGACGACCTTATCGCCGAGGTGCTCGCTGCTGCCGAGAAGAAAGGCGTGAAGCCCAAAGACGATGCCGAGCGCAAATCGGCCATCGAAGACCTCCGCTTCACGCTCAAAACCCTCATAGCATACGACATCTGGGATCGCAGCGAGTATCTGCGCCTCTTCAATACGAAAAACGACATCGTGCGGCGCGGTTACGAACTCGTCAAGAAGATAGAGTGACCTCCTCCCCTGCACACCCAGACCGCCTTATAAGTTCATATACATGCACCTTTTCTTGACATTTTCGGCTGCGCTCGGCAATATGAGCAAGCTCTATTACACTCGCTTGCACGAAAATTGGCTGCGGCTCGGCATAGTCCAAGCAAGCTTGGCCTCTGCGTTCGCCTTGCACAAACGTTCTTTCAGATTATCACGGAGATATTTTTCATTATCTCCGTGATATTTTTTTCTTTCTGCGCATACATTTTTCATTATCCCCAAGAAAATTTTTGTTACAAAGTTTGTAACACGTATTACAAACTTTGTAACAAAAACTTTCTGCGCAGACAGGAAAAAATATCAGGGAAAAAGGAAAAATTATCTTGCTGATAATAAAAACTGTCAGGCAGATAGTTTTCACGCTCTGTGCAAATAGTCAATGCAGTCTGTGCAGACGGTGAAAATTGTATTATGAGAGAGCGCCCTGGCGTTGCTTTCGCGCTTTTCTTACGTGCAAATCGCAAAAAATGAGCGGTTTTGTTTTGCCGCTTATATGAAAGTTAGTAACTTTGCGCCGCAATTTTGCAAAATAACCCAAACTATTTATCACTGAGTATGATGAACAAGTACGAGACCGTTTTCATTATGACTCCCGTTTTGTCTGACCAACAGATGAAGGAAACGGTCGAAAAGTTCAAAGGCATTCTCACCGCCCAGGGCGCAGAGATTGTCAATGAAGAGAGTTGGGGCCTGAAAAAGATGGCTTACCCGATTCAGAAAAAGTCCACCGGCTTCTATGAACTCATTGAGTTCAACGCCACGCCTGAAACGGTTGCGAAACTCGAAACCGGCTATCGCCGCGACGAGCGCATTATCCGCTACATCACCGTGAAACTTGACAAGTATGCTGCTGCATACGCCGAAAAACGTCGTAACAAATTTAAGAAGGAGGACTAAACAATGGCACAAGCACAATCTGAAATCCGTTATCTCACCCCGCCCTCTGTGGACGTGAAGAAAAAGAAATACTGCCGTTTCAAAAAGAGCGGTATCAAGTATATCGACTACAAAGATCCCGACTTCCTCAAAAAGTTCCTCAATGAGCAGGGCCGCATTCTGCCCCGCCGCATCACGGGAACTTCGCTGAAATATCAGCGTCGTGTAGCACAGGCCGTTAAGCGTGCCCGCCACCTGGCCCTGCTTCCCTTCGTGACCGATAACATGTCGAAATAAAAAAGAGGAGGATACGAATATATGGAACTCATTCTCAAAGAAAACGTAATCGGCCTCGGATATAAGGACGATATCGTAAACGTTAAGTCGGGCTACGGCCGCAACTATCTTATCCCCACGGGCAAGGCTGTCATCGCTTCTGAGTCGGCAAAGAAAATGCTCGCAGAAGAACTCAAGCAGCGCGCTCACAAGATTGCCAAAATCAAGGCTGACGCTCAGGCCGTTGCCGATAAGCTCGCCACGATCGAACCTATCGTTATCGCCACGAAGGTGAGCAAGAGCGGTTCTATCTACGGCTCTGTGAACAACCTGCACATCGCCGAAGAACTGGCTAAGCGCGGCTTCGAAATCGACCGCAAGATTATCGCCGTTAAGGACGTGAAGGAAGTAGGTACATACACCGCCGTTGTGAAGCTCCACAAGGAAATCAGCGTCGAAGTACCCTTCACCGTGATTGCAGAAGGCGAAGAAGCTCCCGCTCCCGCAGCAGAGGCTCCCGCCGAAACGCCCGCAGATGAAACCGCTGCTGAGGCTTAATCCGCATCTCTTGTTTCAAAACAAAAAGACAGATTAACAGATAAAGAGGCTGTGCCGAGATAGGCGCAGCCTCTGTGTTTATTGATTTTTAGTAAACGAGTTTACAAGTAGACAATACAGATGTCGTGCAAATTATATTTTATATGGTAACTTGTCTTGTATACTCGTTTCCTTGTTTACTTGTCTACTTTCGGGCGTTTTGCAAAACGCCCCTACTTGTTTACTAAATACTCCCCCTCCAATGCGCTATTTCATCTTCTTTGCCTACGATGGCACGAACTACCACGGCTGGCAGGCGCAGCCCAATGCCGTAAGCGTGCAGGAGCAGCTCGACCGTGCGCTTTCGCTATTGCTCCGCAGCAAGATTGAAACGCTGGGCGCGGGGCGCACAGATGCCGGCGTGCACGCTGCCTATATGGCGGCGCATTTCGATGCGCCAGAGCCTATCGACTGCAGGCGGACGGCGTTCAAGCTCAACCGCCTGCTGCCCCCCGACATAGCCGTGAAACGCATAGTCGCCGTATGCCCCGAGGCGCACGCCCGCTTCGATGCCCTCGCGCGCACGTACCATTATTATATATATACCGAGAAAAATCCTTTCCGCCGCCACTACGCCGCACGCTTCCCCTTTCCCCTCGACTTCGAGCGCATGAACCGCGCCGCCGCACTGCTATTGCAGACGCGCGACTTCACGAGTTTCAGCAAACTGCATACGGACGCGAAGACGAATATCTGCCGCGTGACGCAGGCGCGATGGGAAGAGACGGAGCCGGGGCTGTGGCGGTTTGAAATCACGGCCGACCGCTTCTTGCGCAATATGGTGCGCGCGGTGGTCGGCACGCTCATCGACGTGGGGCGCGGCCGCATTTCCGAAAAGGGCTTTGCCGATATCATCGCGCAGAAAGACCGCTGCGCGGCAGGCGAGTCGGTGCCCGCCAATGCCTTATCGCTGGTGAATATCGTGTATCCGGAAGAATTGTTTGTGGAAGATTGACTGCCTTAAGGTGGGTTCTATTAATTCGCTTTGGCAGATTTTGGATTTATTTTCGAGGATAAATTGTAAGTTGAAGAGGGAGCGTAGCGGGCTACGTGACCGATGAGACTTACGATTTGGCGAGCCTTCCTCCTCCTCGCTCGGAATAGCTCGAGCAAGCTCGGCTCTCCGCTCGCTCGTTCGTCGGTTAGACCGAAAAGAAAACAAAAGATGACAAAACGTCAACCCAATATTATTGTAATTTTTTACGGTGGGAATTTATAGAACCCACCTTAAATTAAACGCTATGTGGCTCGCCTTTGCTTTTCTTTCTGCCGCCCTGCTCGGCTGCTACGACGTGTGTAAGAAGCACGCCCTGCGCGGCAATGCCGTCATTCCCGTGCTTTGCATCAACACTTGCATCTGCTGCGCCCTATTCCTGCCCGGTATCGTCGGCTCCGGGGTGGGTGCGATAGGCGAGGGCAGCGCGTACTATATTCCCGGCGGCACGCCGGCGGCGCACGCGTTCGTGGTGCTTAAAAGTTGCATCGTGCTCTCCTCGTGGCTGTGCGGCTACTTTGCCATAAAGCAGTTGCCGCTCACAATCGTGGGGCCGATTAACGCCACGCGCCCCGTGCTGACGTTGCTCGGCGCGATGCTCATCTACGGTGAGCGGCTAAACGCCTGGCAGTGGGCGGGCGTGGTGCTGGCCGTCACGTCGTTCTACCTGCTTTCGCGCAGCGGCAAGCGCGAAGGCATCAGTTTTGCCCGCAACCGCCAAATCTTGCTCTTAGTGGCTGCCGCCCTCTTGGGCGCAATGAGCGGCCTGTACGACAAATACCTGCTTGCGCCCGAAGCGTCGGGCGGCGCGGGGCTCGACCGTGTGTTCGTGCAGGGGTGGTACAACCTTTATCAGGCCGTCATGATGACCGCCGTGCTGCTCGTACTGTGGTTGCCCGCGCGGCGGCGCGGCGAGGCGCAGCCTTTCTCTTGGCAATGGAGCATCGTGCTGATTTCCCTATTCCTTACCGCCGCCGACCTCGCCTATTTCTACGCTTTGAGCCAGCCCGGCGCCATGATATCCGTTGTGTCGATGGTGCGGCGCGGCAGCGTGCTCGTGTCGTTTTGCGTGGGCGCATGGCTTTTCCGCGAAAAGAACCTGCGCGCCAAAGCCTTCGACCTCCTACTCGTGCTGCTGAGTATGGTGTGCCTGTTTATCGGCGGGCGATAAAAGCCGATTTTATTTACTGGCAATAAATAAAAATGCCTGATTCTATTTACTGGCAATAAATAAAAACTCTACTTTTGCATAAGAAAGATCTGGATAAAGAAACATTTAAGACATCTATAAAAAGTCGGCGCAGTGGAAACGGTGCGCCGACTTTATTGTGATATTTGTTGGCGAAAAATCAAACAACATGTTTTTCTTCTGATTAGTTATTCTGTAGGTTGCTCATTCGTTTCGTCAGTAGTTTCCGACTCGTCCTCTGCATTCTGCATCTCCCTAAATTGTTGCTTTGTTGTAAAACCTTCTGTTATTTGGGAATCATCATCTATGTCTTTATACATAATATAATGATATACATTGGAGTTTGCCATTGTTATTGCATAAGCTTGCACAAAGTTCCAACCAAGAGCACCCATATAATTCATTGCGTCTATCATTGAGTTGAAGACAATTTTTTCCCCATTTTCGTCAACCAACTCATTAGCCATTACACCTCTCCATGTTAATCGTTGACCGAAATCAACACTTACTTTGTATTTGGTTTGAGATAGATTGCTTCGTCCTAATAATTCGCAATAAACTCGGTATTTCCCTGTTGTATTTTCTTGTTGAGCCGAAACATTTTGTGTATTAATCATTGCAACTATTGCAAAAAGTATAAATAACTTTTTCATTTGTTTTGGGGTAATAAAAAGGCGTGCACCATTCTGTTGCTTGCCTATTCTCTGGTTACCGCCAAGTGACCATTACGACTAACAAGCATAGAACAGTTCACGCCGATACAGCGTGAACTTTCAAACTGCTTGTTCTTAGTCGTTGAATGGTTGGCGGTATTCGAGAATAGAGAACAAGAGCTAAAAGCTCAGATATTTAATATTATTGTATGCTTTTGGAATGGAACGCGCCGAGGTTAATAAAATAATGAATAAAAATCTCTCGGGGTCGTTCGTTTATGTCTGTTTCTTAATAAATAGAGATTAAGTGAAACCTTGCATTCTGTCTTAATGTCGGCAGCAGGAGTGAATGCGTATTCCTGCACTATCGTGCCTTAGTTTTGCAAATTTACTGTTTTTATCAAAAAGCCAAAAAGGTAAAGAGTGCTTTCAAACGGGAAAAGTTCACTTTTGCAATAAATCAAGTGCTTTTATTCTTCCCTAAAATTATTGCTCACCGCTTCGCGGCATTGCTCCATAAGCCATTTGGGCGTAGACGTTGCGCCGCAGATGCCCACGCTGGCGGCAGAGTGCAGCCAACTGAAATCTATTGCGGCGGGCCCGTCTATGAGATACGAGCGGGGATTGACCTCGCGGCATGCCTCATAGAGCACGCGGCCGTTGCTGCTTTTCAGACCGCTGACAAAAAGCACCACGTCGTGGCGGGCGGCAAAGGCGCGTATGTTGGGCAGGCGGTTCGCCACTTGGCGGCAAATAGTATCGAAATAGCGGAACGTGGCGGGCGCAACGATGTGCGCCGTGATGTAGTCCACTATTTCGCGGAAACCTTCAAGCGGTTTGGTGGTTTGGGAAAAAAGGCAGATGTCGCGGCGGAAGTCTACGAGCGCGTCTAATTGCGAGAGCTGTTCCACCACGACGGCCGCGCCCTCCGTCTGCCCCACAAGCCCGAGCACCTCGGCGTGGCCGCGCTTGCCGTAAATCACGATCTGCGGGCGTTGCTCTTCTTCATACACCTTGCGAATGCGGCGTTGCAGTTGCAGTACCACGGGGCAGGTGGCATCAATGAGCGCGATGCCCCGCTCGGCAGCGGCTGCATACGTGGCAGGCGGCTCGCCATGCGCCCGAAGCAGCACGCGCGAACCTTCGGGCAGGCGGGCAAAGCGGTCGTGGTCGATAGTGGCAAGCCCGAGGGCATGGAGGCGCTCGCACTCGCTGCCGTTGTGCACGATGTCGCCGAGGCAGTAGAGCGAGCCGCTGCGGCGCAGTTCGTCTTCTGCCTTGCTGATGGCAGTCGTTACGCCGAAGCAAAAGCCGGAGGCTTCATCAATTTCTATGGTGGGAAGGTTGGGCATGATGATATATATAAATATAAAGATGTATCAGTAAACGAGTAAACAAGTAAACAAGTAAACGAGTAAACAAGTAAACGAGTAAACAAGAAAACAAGTATTCTTACGGTTCAAAATTCACGGGGACGGTGACGCGCACCGGCGTGGGCAGTCCCTGTTCGTCGCGTCCCGGCTGCCAGCCCGGCATACGCCTGAGTGCCATAAGCACGGCGCCGGCAAGGTCGGAGTGTGCGCTCTTTTCGATTTCATAATCTACGGTCTTGCCGCTGGGCAGCACGATGAACGAGGCTACCACCTCGCCGCCAATGTGCGCTTTAAGGCAGCGGCGCGGATAGGGAATGTTCTCGTCGAGCCATTTCATAAACGCTTTCGGCCCGCCGGGGAATTGCGGCATCTGCGTTACTACCTCCGTGGGCACAAACGCCTTGCCCACGACTGGGGCAAGCGTGTCTTGCTGCAACGGGCTGGCGGTTTCCTCTGGCAAAACTATTTGGTCGAGATCTTCTACGGTCAAAGCAGGGACATCGTAGCCGAAAGATTTCAGTTCCGTAGCCTCTTCCGTAATCTCGGGCACGGCGGCGCTTTCTCCTTTCAGTTGATGCGCTGCGACGGGACGGCGACCGGTGGAAACGAATTTGAGTTCGTAGGCATCTTTCACCTTCGTCCGCTTCATATTGGCAAGCGCCTCTTCGGCCGCTTTCAGCCCCGCCTCTATGGCATTGCGCTTTATCAGCACGTATCCCACCTGAAACGCCACCCATAGCGCAAGCACAAGCACAACAGCCAACAGCGCGCGACGGTAACGCTTACCGGCGCGGCTGCGTATGGCGTATGCACCGTAATCCTTGTTTCTGCCTTCAAAAACAAGATTACACCATTCTTTAGAAAATAAATCGGGGGCGCGCACGTTTATATAAAGAGTAGGGGCGTTTTGCCAAACGCCTGGTGAATGATTGCCTCATTGATTAATACCATGCGGCGCACTTGGCGGGCGTTTTGCAAAACGCCCCTACTGCCGAGTGCCGATAATCTACGAGATAAACATCGCCGAAGAGCCGAAAACGGGCTTTTCATACGGCAAAATTACTGCCAAAAACTAAATTTATAGTATCTTTGACCACTATTTTCCGTTTAAGCAATGAAAAAAAGCCTAACCGCAGCCTTATGTTTCCTGTTTAGCGTATTCCTTTCGGGACGTGCGCAGGAATATTCTTCCTCATTCAACGCCGTGAGGTTGCCGGTGTCGGTGCACGTGGCCGCGCTCGGCGGCGTGAACAACACGCTTGTGGAGGACACGCCGGCAGCAGGCTGGGCAAACCCTGCGCTCTACGCCAACGTGTCGGGCAAGTCGGCAGGGCTGGACTTTATGACCTACGCCGGCGGATCGTCGTGGATGGGCGCGCAATATGTACACGCCTTTGGCGAACGCCACACGGCTGCGCTTGCCATGCAATATATGAACTACGGAAAGATGGACGAAACGGACGCGGAGGGGCGCGTGCTCGGCGAGTTCGCGCCGAAAGACATCGTCATCAACTGCGGCTACAGTTATCTCTTTTCCGACCGTTGGACGGGCGGCGCGGCGTTGAAGATGATTTATTCCAAACTGGCGGACTACTCCTCCGTAGCGCTTGCCGTCGACCTCGGTCTAAACTATTTCGACGAAGAACAAGACCTCTCTGCCTCGCTCTCGGTGCAGAACACCGGCACGCAGGTTAAGGCTTACGACGACGGTATGAAAACCCACCTGCCTTTCACCCTCATGCTCGGTTTTTCAAAAGGCTTCGACCACCTGCCCGTACGCATTCATGCGGCATTTACCGACGTGACGCGCTGGAAGTCGGACTATTACGCCCTGCCCGATGCCGACTCCAAGAAAGTGACATTCGGCTCGAAACTGCTCAACCATTTCGCCGTGGGGCTGGACATCTTGCCGACTAACTATCTTTACATCGCCGCCGGCTATAACTTCCGCCGCGCCTACGAACTGAAAGCCTCTGGCTCTTCCAAACTGGCAGGCCTCTCTTTCGGCGCAGGCATTGACCTTAAAGGATTTAAGTTCGGACTGTCGTACGCGCGCTATCATTTGGCGGCATCTTCCATTATGGGCAGCCTCGCCTATTCGTTTAAATAACAAAGCATCTCGTTTACTTGTTTACTTTCGGGCGTTTTGCAAACCGCCCCTACTCGTTTACTAAAAAAAACATTATGGAAAAAATCATCGTGGCCATTGACGGGCATTCTTCCTGCGGCAAAAGCACTATGGCCAAAAAACTTGCCCGCGAGGCAGGCTATATATATGTTGATACCGGCGCGATGTACCGCGCCGTGACGCTTTTCGCCATGCAGAACGGTTGCTTTGCAGCAGATGGAAGCCTCGACGCTGCGCGCTTGGAAAGCCTGATGCCGGGCGTCTCCGTTTCTTTCCGCCTCGACGAACAGACGGGCAAGCCACTCGCGTGCCTTGGCGGCGAGGTTGTGGAACAGCAAATCCGAGGCATGGAGGTGAGCAACCGCGTCAGTCCTGTGGCGGCCCTTCCCTTTGTGCGTGAGGCTATGACACGCCAGCAGCAACTCATGGGAAAGGAAAAAGGCATCGTGATGGACGGCCGCGACATCGGCACAGCCGTTTTCCCGGATGCCGAGCTCAAGATATTTGTCACCGCCTCCGACGAGGTGCGTGCCCGCCGCCGATACGACGAACTACGGGCAAAGGGCGAAGATGTGGAGTTTGAGCGGATTTTGGAAAATGTGCGCGAGCGCGATTACATTGACTCCCACCGCGCCGTCGCACCGCTGCGCCAAGCCCCCGATGCACTCGTGCTCGACAATAGCCACATGACGATTGAGGAACAAGACGAGTGGTTGTGGCAGGCATTTCAAAAGGCAGTCAATTCTATACAATAATATATATATATACCCCATGACGCTCACAGAAACAATAGAAAACTATTTGTCGCATATCCCTTATCCCACTCAGCCAGAAGGGCTTTACGAACCCATTGGCTACGTGCTCTCTATGGGCGGCAAGCGGTTGCGCCCCACGCTGCTGCTGCTTTCTTACTCACTCTTCAAGGACGATATCGACACCGCGCTGCCCCTGGCCATAGGACTTGAAACCTACCACAACCACACGCTCCTGCACGACGACCTTATGGACAACGCCGACGTGCGGCGCGGCAAGCCCACGGTGCATAAGAAGTGGGACGCCAACACAGCCGTGCTCTCGGGCGATGCTATGCTGATTATTGCTTTCCGCCATTTCATCGAAGCCCGTTGCGAAGGCAAAGAGCAAATTCTCGAACTCTTCGCCAAGACAGCCCTTGAAATTTGCGAGGGACAGCAATACGATGTAAATTTCGAGCGTCGCTGCGACGTGACGGAAAGTGAGTACATGGAGATGATACGGCTCAAGACCTCCGTACTGCTGGCCTGCGCCGCAAAGGCTGGGGCATTGGCCGCCGGGGCTTCGCCCGAAGATGCCGGCACACTTTACCGCTTTGCCGAAAAGATGGGCTTGGCTTTCCAGGTGCAGGACGACTGGCTCGACGTGTATGGCGACCCGAAGGTGTTCGGTAAGAAAATCGGCGGCGACATACTTTGCGGCAAAAAAACTTATCTGCTCATCAATGCCCTCAACCGTGCCGATGCCGCCGAGAAGCAGCGGTTGCTCGCGCTCCTTGCCGACGGCGATATGCCCGCTGCGGAAAAGATTGCCGCCGTTACGCATATCTACGATGCACTCGGCATCAGCCCCTTCACGCTCCAAACCATAGACAATCTTTATAAAGAAGCCCTCGCCGCCCTCGATGCCCTTTCTTTGCCGGCAGAGCGGGTCGCACCCTTGCGGCAATACGCTGGTTCTCTGCTCGGACGCAAATCATAACAACCCTTTTGACTCTAATAAAATTTTGCCACTCCCTTTCATCGACACCCACACGCATATCTATACCGACGACTTCGATGCCGACCGCTCAGAAGTCGTCGGCCGTGCCATTGAGGCCGGTGCGCAGAAACTCTTCCTGCCGAATATTGACGCCGCTTCCGTGGAAGCGATGCTCTGTCTGTGCCGCCAATACCCCGGTTTGTGCCACCCCATGATAGGCCTCCATCCCACGGAACTGCCGCCCGACCCTCAGCCCGTGCTTGATGAGATGGAGCAAATGCTTACAAGCCACTCGGCAGAGTTTATTGCCGTCGGCGAAGTCGGCATTGACCTCTATTGGGACGCATCGCGGCGCGAGGAGCAAATTGCTGCCTTTGTGCACCAGGCGGAATGGGCGTTGCGCTATGGTTTGCCGCTCATGGTGCACAGCCGCTCCGCGCATTGGGAAACCGTAGAAGCCTTGCGCCCCTATGCTTCGCGGCTCACGGGCGTGTTCCACTGCTTTGGTGGCACGGCCGACGAGGCCGCCGAATTGCTTGAAACGTTCCCCGGCTTTGCTTTGGGCATCGGCGGCGTAGTCACTTTCAAGAAGTCCCCCCTGCCCGCCGCGCTCCGCGCTGCCGTGCCGCTCTCGCGCATCGTGGCAGAGACCGACGCGCCCTATCTCGCCCCCACGCCTCACCGCGGCAAGCGCAATGAACCGGCATATCTGCCGCTTGTGGTCCAAAAGTTGTCGGAAATCTACGAGCTTGCGCCCGATGTTGTGGCGGAGCAACTCCTGCAAAACACCAAAAAACTTTTTCCCCTCGCCTTTTCCGAATAAACATAAAGGGCGGAAAAGCCAAAAGAGAGGTCTCTGCACTAACAGAGACCTCTCTTTTGGTAAATATATGGGCGTGCGCCTTATTTTTTCAGTGCATTGTTAAGGCGGTCAATACCTTTGTTTACAGCATCGTTCACCTTTGCCTTGGCAGCCTCTTCGGCCTCCGTGACTTTCTGCTCGGCGGCAGCCTTTGCCTGTTCCTTGGCTTCGGCAGCAGCCTGCTCAGCGCGGTCTTTCGCCTCTTCAACGGCTTCTTCGGCACGTTCCTTTGCCTCATCAACCGTTTGCTCGCCCTTGGCGGCCACTTCTTCTAAAAGTCCTCCGGCATTGGGTGCGGCGGCCTTGATCTTCTCGATATTGGCCTGCACGTAGGCATTGAGGCGGTCGGCATAGGCACGGGCAGCTGCGCTGTCGCCCTTGGCCATCAGTTCTTGCACGGCATCTTGCCCGCGTTTCATAAGGTCTTCCACTTCCTTGCCGTCAGGTTGCTCGCCGGCAAGTGCTTGGTCGAGTTCGGCGGTAAGTTCTTGAACGGAAGCATCGGCGTTTTCGCCGGAGGCATTTTCGGTTTTGTTGCCGCCACAAGCGGCGAGCAGCAAAGCAGAGGCTGCAATGATAAAGATTTTCTTCATGGTAATATTTGTAAGGTTAATGGATCATCTTTTTCTTTTCTTCTTATCCTTTCCTTTCGGCGCGGGAGCGGGCGCAGGTTTCGGCGCATTGCCGTCGCCTACGAGCACAAAGTCGAGCTGCCGCTTCTCCATATTGGCGCGGTCCACACGGATACGCACTTTGTCGCCAAGGCCGTAACGCTTATGGTAACGGCGGCCCACGAGGCAGAAATTGCGTTCGTCGAACTCGTAATAGTCGTCGAGCAGCTGGCGCAGCGGCACCATACCCTCGCATTTATTCTCGTCCACCTCCACATAAAGCCCGAACTCCGTGACGCCGCTCACCGTGCCGTCGAACTCCTGCCCGAGGCGGTCGGCCATAAATTCTACCTGCTTGTACTTGATGCTGGCGCGCTCGGCAGTTGCCGCCAGCTGCTCCATGGCGCTGGAATGCTCGCAAAGGTCTTCGTACTTTTCGGCATTGGCAGACCGCCCGCCCTCGGCGTAGCGCGTGAGGAGGCGGTGCACCATCGTGTCGGGATAGCGGCGGATGGGCGAGGTGAAATGCGTGTAATATTGGAACATAAGGCCGTAGTGCCCGATGTTGTGTACGCTGTAGCGGGCTTTCATCATGGCACGCAGCGCCACCATCTCCACCACGTTTTCTTCCTTGCGCCCTTTCACGTCGGAGAGCAGGCGGTTGAGGCTCTTGCTCACTTCCGTCTTGCTGCCGTCGGTGCGCACTTTCAGTCCGAAGCGGGCCACAAAGGCAGAGAGTTTCTCGAGTTTTTCAGGGTCGGGCACGTCGTGTATGCGGTAGGGCAGCGTCTTGGGCTTCTTGCCTTTCGGCACGATGCCTATCATTTCAGCCACGCTGCGGTTGGCGAGGAGCATAAACTCCTCCACGAGTTTGTTGGCATCTTTCGCCACCTTCACGTAAGTGCTCACAGGGTGGCCTTTCTCGTCAATCTCGAAGCGCACCTCTGCGCGGTCGAAACCGATGGCGCCGTTCTTGAAACGCTTTTGGCGCAAGAGTTTGGCAAGGCGGTTGAGCGTGACAAGTTCTTCGGCATACTCTCCTTCGAGCGGCGCTCCCTCGGGCAGGGGTTCGGGGTGTTCGCCAGGCAGGGCGAGGTCTTCTTCGGAGGCGGCGCGGTTACGCTCAAGGATTTCCTGCACCTCTTCGTAGGTGAAGCGGCGGTCGGACTTGATGACCGTGTGTGCCAAATGCCACGAGAGCACCTCGCCGCGCGCGTTCATCTTAAAGATGGTGGAATAGGCCAGCTTTTCTTCATTTGGGCGCAGCGAGCAGATGAAGTTGCAGAGCCGCTCGGGCAGCATCGGTATGGTGCGGTCCACGAGGTAGACGCTCGTGGCGCGTTTCTGCGCCTCGCGGTCAATGATGTCGCCTTCCTGCACGTAGTGGGACACGTCGGCAATGTGCACGCCCACTTCCCACGTGCCGTCGGAGAGGGTGCGCAGCGAGAGGGCATCGTCGAAGTCCTTAGCGTCGTGGGGGTCGATGGTAAAGGTGGTGACGCTGCGGAAGTCCTCGCGGCGGGCTATCTCCTCAGGCGTGATGTCGGCATTGAGGCGTTCGGCGGCGCGTTCCACGCTCTGCGGATACTTGTAAGGCAGGCCGTATTCGGCGAGAATGGCGTGCATTTCTGTCTGATTGTCGCCCGGACGGCCGAGCACATCGACCACTTTGCCCACCGGGCTTTTAGAGCCTTTGGGCCAGTCGGTGATTTTCACCACGGCCTTGTCGCCGTTCTTCGCTGCACCGAGGTTTTCCTTAGGAATGAAAATATCTGTGGCGAGGGCGCGGCTCTCGGACACGAGGAAACCGTAACCGCGCTCCACCTGCACGGTGCCGACAAACTGGTCGTGGGCACGCTTGATGATTTCCGTCACCTCCGCCTCGCGGGCATGGCCTTGGCGGCGCGCCAGCATCGTGACGCGCACGCGGTCGCCGTCGAGTGCGCCGAGCGAATTGCGCTCGCACACGAGAATGCTCTTGCCGCCGTCGTCGGGCACGAAGGAGTTGCGCCCGTTGCGCTTGCGCCGGAACGTGCCCTCCATCACGTTGGAGCGGGTGGCGGAGGTGTAGCGTCCCTTGCCGTCGGTAGTAAGATAGTCGTCGAGCACGAGTTCCTGCAAGGCGTCCATCACGAGCATCTTTGCGGGGTGGTTCTTTGCTTTGAGTATCGGAAAGAGGTCTTTCACCTCATAAGTTGTCCCGGGGTTGCTTTCAAACAGTTCGAGCAACTGCTTCAAGGCCGTTTTCTTCGTCAGGCGCGTAGCCTTCTCTTTGTTCTTTTTTGCCATAAAATGGGAATATTGCTATTATCTTATATGCAAAGTAACGACATTTTGGGGAAAGGCGCTTGCAATTAAGATATAATAACGGCATAAAACGGAATTTTCTTACTAATTTCGCCGCTGTCATGATGCTAATAATATACACACATGGCATAATTAGATATTAATATGATAAAGGTATTATCTGCCTGGAAGGCAGTACAGAGCGAAGCGATAGTAACCGGGGACGAAGTCCTCGGGGTAAGCTGTCACAAAAGTTCTGCCTGGAAGGCAGTACGCCTGTGGCGATGTGTTAAGTACAGGTCCTGTGGCGTAGTGCCTTCCAGGCACATCGTTCTTGCCTCGCCTTTCCGAGGACTTCGTCCCCGGTTACTATCGCTTCGCTCTGTAGTGCCTTCCAGGCACTTAGCATATAAATTAGTCGTTGCACTATATATAATATTGTGTGCCATGTGCCTGCCGCTCCCGCTGATCGCGCAGAGCGAAAAGGGGGAGCAGGGCGACCTGCCGCCCGAAACGCCCATTGAGCTGCGCGTGGGCAAGGCGGCATACAAGGGCGACAGCATTCCGCACGTCATCTTCCCAACCCTTCCCAAATATCTGCCGAAAGCGGCCATGACCGACCGGCAGCGCACGCGCTACAACCGCACGGTCTACAACGTGAAGAAACTCCTGCCGCTTGCCAAACTGGCCAAGTACACTATTATCGAAACCTACGACTTCCTCGAAACGCTGCCCGACAAGAAGGCGCGCGCCGAGCATATCAAACTGGTGGAGAAAGGCATCAAGCGGCAATATGCGCCCGTGGTGAAGAAGCTTACGCGCTCGCAGGGCAAAATCCTCATCAAACTCATCGACCGCGAGTGCAACCAGACGGGCTACAACATCGCCAAGGCCTTTGTCGGCGCGTTCAAGGCCAACCTCTACCAAGGCATCGCCATACTCTTCGGCCAAAGTCTCAATAAGACCTACGACCCCGAGGGCGAGGACAAGGAATTGGAACGCATCGTGAGGCAGGTGGAAAGCGGGGTGCTGTGAGATTTTTAATAAACCATTTTAGGTTGGATGGGACAAAAACAATTAAAATCGCTTGTCCTGTGTGGACCTGCGGCTCGCCTTATCGGAGTAGGGGCGTTTTTAATAAGATAGGCTGCGGCTCGGCAATTTAAGTAAACTTAATTGCACTCGCCTTGCACTATCTTTGCAAAACGCCCGCCGTTTGCGCCGAAAGGCTCGACTAATGCAGTTAACCGATTGCCGGGCGTTTTGCAAAACGCCCCTACTGGCTGCGGTCGGTTCCCGCCCGCCCACACAGGACAAGCGGTTTTGAATGTTTTTGTCTAAATCCCTTTGATTAACACGTTAATACAAACCATAACCACTATGGGAAAAACTGTAACTATCTTTTGCAAGAACACCGGCCGCACGCACCGCGTGCCCCTCGGCTTCAACCTCGAAGAGGTCTACGAACTGCTGGAAATCGAGATGCCGCACGGCGTGACTAGCGCCAAGGTGAACAACAAGGTGGAGGGGCTCCACTTCACGCTCTTCAACGACAAGGACATTGAGTTTCTCGACTTCACCTCGCCCTCCGGCATGCGCACCTATACGCGCTCGCTCTTCTTCGTGCTCTACAAGGCTGTGCACGACCTTTACCCCAAGGGCCGCCTGCGCATCGACACGCCCGTGAGCAACGGCTACTACTGCCGCCTCGATGGCGAGTTCGATGTGGACGTTATCCGCCGCCGCATGCAGGAAATCGTAGATGCCGACCTGCCGTTCCACCGCATCACCTGCCACACCTCCGAAGCCATCGCCCTCTTTCGCGAGCACGGGCTTGAAAACAAGGCGAAACTGCTCGAAGGCCTCGGTTCGCTCTATACCAACTACTACACGCTCGACGACGTGGCAGACTATTTCTACGGCTCATTGCTCATTCGCACGGGGCAAATCCGGCTGTTTGACGTCGTGCCCTACGGCGACGGGCTGCTGCTCCGCCTGCCCGACCCCGAAAACCCCGAGCAGCTGCGCCCTATGGTGGAACAGAGCAAGATGTTCGACGTGTTCCGCGAGCAGCACCGCTGGCAGGAAATCCTCGGCGTGAGCACCATAGGCGAACTCAACAAGGCCAACGACCGCGGCCTCACCAATCAGCTCATCAACGTGACGGAGGCTTTGCAGGAAAAGAAAATCAGCCAGCTCGCCGACCGCATCGCCGCCAACCCTAAGCTGAAAGTCATTCTCATAGCCGGCCCTTCTTCGAGCGGCAAGACCACGTTCTCCAAACGCCTCTCCGTGCAGCTCATGGCCTGCGGCGTAAAGCCTATCCCAGTCTCGCTCGACGACTACTTCGTGGACCGCGAGAAGACGCCGCGCAACGCCGCCGGCGAATACGACTACGAGCATATCGAGGCGATGAACATACCGCTCTTCAACCAGCAGATGAACGCCCTGCTGCAAGGCGAAGAGGTGGAACTGCCGCGCTATAATTTCCAGACGGGGCTGAGCGAGAAGAGCGGCAACCGCCTGCGCCTCGCCCCCGACATGCTGCTCATTCTCGAAGGCATACACGCCCTCAACCCCATGCTAACGAAGGATATTCCCGAGGAGAACAAATTCAAAATCTACGCCTCCGCGCTGACCACCATTCTCCTCGACGACCACAACTATATCCCCACCACCGACAACCGCCTGCTGCGCCGCATCGTGCGCGACTACAAATACCGAGGCTATTCGGCGCAGGACACCATCAGCCGTTGGCCGGCCGTGCGGGCTGGCGAAGAGCGCTGGATTTTCCCTTTCCAGGAACAGGCCGACGTGATGATCAACACCGCGCTGCTCTTCGAGTTCGCCGCCCTCCGCTCGCAGGCCCTGCCGCTCTTGGAACAGGTGCCGGAGAATGCGCCCGAGTATTCCGAGGCCTATCGCCTGCGCAAGTTCCTCTCCTATCTCAAACCGATTTCCACGAAAGGCCTGCCGCCCACCTCGCTCCTGCGCGAATTCCTCGGCGGAAGCACGTTTAAATATTGATATGCTAAGACAAAAAAGCGGCTGCACCGATCGGTGCAGCCGCATATTTGTATAGATAGGGAATATAATCTTAGAGGTTGGGGTTGATGCTCTTCCACTCGCTGATAGCCGGCACGATGCCGAGCGTCACGAGTTCGTCGCGCATCTTGCAAAGGTGAGCGTAAGAAGCGTCGAGCTTAGCCATTTCGGCAGCTTCGCCCTTCGGCATCTCGTAGTGGCAGCCCGTGGTGTCGAGCGTGGTGTCCATAGCCATCATGATGTTCTGATACTTCTCGTTGTTCACGTACGTGCCTGCGGGGAAGCGGAACTTTTCGCCGCCCATCACGGAACGGATCATCTCAACGCTGAGGTATGCGGGGCTCTGGAAAGAAGAGCGGCGACGGAGCTCGATGATTTTTGCACCGCCCTGCGTAACGTCTTTCTTCATCTGCTCCCATTCCTCTTCGGTAAACTCGGGCGTGCCGATAATGTCGTGCAGAGCGCGGCCGGCAACCTTCACGTTGCTGCCGAACACGGCCATCTGCTCGCCGTGGCCGCCGTAGGTGGCGCAACCCGTGATTTCGTCCTGCATCACGCCGAACTTCTTGGCCAGTGCGCTCTGCAAGCGCGTGGTGTCGAGGGCGGCGAGGGTCGTTACCTGCGAGGGCTTCAAGCCAGAGTAGAGCAGCGTTACGAGACCCGTGAGGTCGGCGGGGTTGAAGATGATGACCACGTGCTTCACGTCGGGGCAATAGGTCTTGATGTTCTTGCCGAGCTGTTCGGCGATTTCGCAGTTGCCTTTCAGGAGGTCTTCGCGCGTCATGCCTTCCTTGCGGGGAGCGCCGCCGGAGGAGATGATGTATTTAGCGTCCTTGAAAGCCTCTGCCACGTCGGTCGTAGCCACGATGTTCACGTTGCCGAAACCGCTCTGGCGCATTTCTTCTGCCACGCCTTCGGCAGAGAACACGTCGTAGAGGCAGATGTTTGACGTAAGGCCCATCATAAGGGCGGTCTGAACCATGTTGGAGCCGATCATACCGGCTGCTCCAACGATAACTAACTTGTCGTTCGTTAAGAATGCCATAACTGTAAATATTTATTGAGTGTGGATTATTCCGCGTTTTCTTACTTGCAAAGGTACGAAAAACGCCGTAAGGGCATATAACAAAAGGGTAAAAAAAATGGGATACCTCTGTATCCCAACCTTGTTAACCTTAAATCTAATACTATGAAAAACACGATGCAATGTTACGCGCATTTTTCGTATTTGCAAGGGCAAAGGTCAAAAATCTGCCATTCGTCATTGTTTTTTAACTCATTGCTTTCATTTTGCAATGCAGACTTTGCTTTTTATGTGCTTTGTTTGTTGTCAAATGGGCTGGTACAGGCAAAGGGTTATGGATAAAAACCATGAAAAACATCTTGCTCCGTTTGAAGCCCAAGGGCTACGCCGCCAGTCTTAACGCCGAGCCTAAAAGCCTCTCGGCTTTTGCTCGCCTTTAATCCCTGCGGCTGCGGTCGGTTCCCGCCCGCTTCAAACATCGCAAGGTAAAAACCATGAAAAACCCGTGAGGCCTTAATGCCATCAAGATAACCACGAATGTAACTTTCATTGCAAATGGGTTTTTACCGGTTTTTCTCTTGTTCTG
>JALFJC010000117.1:0-4231 GCA_022775595.1 Bacteroidales bacterium
AAATAACCTGGCATAGTTCTATTTTTGAGGTTTAAGTTAATATCTTTATATAAATCCTTTAAAATCTTCAATATACATATCGCAAATCGGCTCAATTTCCGCCGCCGCGAGCGAGGTGCAGACACCTGCCACAAACGCGCCCGAGGCACGTCCTGCTGCAAGTCCGCCCGGCGAATCTTCAAAGACGAGACATTTCCCTATTTCCACGCCCAAGCGTTCGGCAGCGGCGAGGTAGCAGTCGGGAGCGGGTTTGGAGCGCCGCGCATCTTCTGCCGTGAGGACGGCGGTGACGAGATTTTTTATCTCGGGATGACACGCGTAGAGGCAAACCATCTTGTCGCAGTTCGAACTTGTTACGATTGCCGTCGGCACGCCCTGCTCCTGCAATGTTTCAAGAAACTCCCGAACTCCCGCGATGTAGGGAAAATCCATTTGCCGTTCAAAGGCATAAAGCCTTTCGGTTATCGCGGCACGGTCGGCGGAATCGGGGAAATAGGTGTCGTAAATCTGCGTCAGCGTGCGCCCCTTGATGGCAGGCGCGAAATCGGGCACGCCGGGCAAATATTCCTCGCCGATCTGCTTCCAAAACCGCGAATACTGCCCTTCCGTATCGACGATAACGCCGTCGAGGTCGAAAAGCACGGCTGAAAAATCAGAGATATTGATTTGTGGCATGAGTTTTAACTTATGCGTTGGTTGGATCAACTGCAAAATATTTTTTGTCCACGGGTATTTTTTTTTTTGCCCACGAATTTCACGAATCTACACGAAACATTTTCAATGAATAAAAGGCGACCTGTACGGTCGCACGAATCTCACTAATTCAATCTTATAGAAAGAAAGGCATTGCATTCGTGAAAATTCGTGCGACCGAACAGGTCGCCATTTAAAACGCAAAGCACAAGATTCGTGTAGATTCGTGAGATTCGTGGGCAAAAAAAATTTTTAGAGGACTATATTCATCTATGAGAGAAAAGATTTTTCGTGATTATATGCTATGCCATCCAACGGGGTTTAACTTTTTACATTATACGTGCCTGGAAAGCAAGCAGAATGTCCCCCGCCGCTTGTTAATGGCGTGCAAATTTACTAAATAATGCGCTAAAACCCGTTTTTATTATTAGGCAATCACTAATTTTGCACTTGCGACAGCAGATTTCTGTCTCGTTTACTCGTTTACTTGTATACTCGTCTACTAAAAACGCACCATACAATATTATATATATGTCCCAAAACGTATCTGCCTCCACCGAGAAACCCAAAGCCGCCCCCTATCAGCCGCTCTATGCCGAGCGCGGCATTCGCAGCAGCATGCTCGAAGGCTGGAAACTCTTTGCACTCCACGCCGCCGACTTCCTCAAAGCCCTCGGCTGGTCGAGCCTTCTTGCCGTGAGCCTCGGCATGGCGGCCGTGGCCTTCCTTACCCTGCCCTACCTCACCGAGTGCCTCGCACCTTGGCACGTATACACCAAAATCGGCACGCCGGGCACGGCAGGCCTCCTGTTGCCCTCGCTTCCCGCCTTGTTTTGCTTCATCGGCGCACTACTCATAGCCTCCGTCTGCTACGGCATACAGAGTGCCGCCCGCGCACGCCTGCTGCGCCACTATGCCGAACACACCACACTGGCACACATCGGCGGCAGTTTCTTCCGCGCTCCCATCAAATCAATAAAGGCGTGGGGCGCGATGCTCGTGTTCGACCTCCCCGCGTTCTTCCTCCTCCTGCTCCTCGCGGGCGGCATCGCGTGGCTTTCCGCCAAGTATTCTTGGTGGATCATGCTCTTCCTGCCCATACTGCTCTTCCTGCTCCACACGCTGCAAAGCGTGGCGCGCCTGCACTATGTGCTCGGCCACGCCGCCACGCCGATAGCCGCCTGGCGCAAGGTATTTGATAAAGGCGGCAACTATGTGGGCGGCTATTACATCGTGCGACTGCTCACTTATATCCCCATGTCGCTCGCCGCGCTCGCTTGCTTCTTGCCATTTGCCACGGTAGCGGCCACGGGTTATTACGCTTCCGTTTCATTCCTCCAAGGCGACCCCGCCGCGCTCTCCGGCACGTTCTATCTGCTTTCGGCCCTCGCGCTCATTATCTCCGCCGCCCTGTGGTCGGTCTGCTCCTTTGTGCTGTCGCTACCCTTGGCAGTGTATGTAGCCGGCAAGGAAGTGGAGAGCCGCCCCAATCTCAACGCGCTTTCATAGTCTCTTCGCAAAATTTCCCCCCTTATAATCTTTACGGTCTGCGCAGACAATTTTCCCTGTCTGCGCAGACTTTTTTTATTTTCTCCGAATTATTTTTTACTATCATATAGAAAAAGTTTATTACAAAGTTTGTAACGGCCGTTACTAAGTTTGTAACACATATTACAAAGTTTGTAATACATGTTACAAAGTTTGTAACAAAAAATATCTTATATGAGAGGAAAAATTATCAAGGAGAAAAGAAAAATTATCAGCAAGGAAAGAAAAATTTTCAAGGAGAAAGGCGCGGCCGTTTGCAACGGGGTTGTCGTTGCTGCGCAGTAAATTTGCAAGCGGAAAGAACAATTCGCATTTTTGAAAGATGAAAACACATTTATTTATAATGGGCATCGCCGCGCTCTTATGCGGCTGCCACGCGGGTCACGAGCATGAACGCGACGACAAGCACGAACATCATGAGGAACATGCAGGCGAAATCATCGTTCCCGAGGCTCAGGCCAAGGAAATGGGCATTGCCGTGGAGGAAATCCGCTCTGGCGAAATGCGCTCGTGCATCAAAGCGAGCGGCCAACTGGTGGCAGCAAGCACAGACGAGCAGACCGTTGTTGCCAAGACCGCAGGCATCATTTCGTTCACCGGAGGCAGTTTGACGGAAGGCGCTGCGGTGCGTGCGGGTCAGGTGATTGCCACCGTGTCGGCCAAGGACTTGCAGGACGGCGACCCAACCGAAAAGGCGCGGGCAGAATATGAGGCCGCCAAGGCTGAATATGAGCGCGCGCAGAAACTGGTGGAGGAACGCATCATCTCGCAAAGGGAATTTGAAGCGCGTCGTCTGCGCTACGAAACGGCGCGCGCGGCAGCGGGCGTTTTGCAAAACGCCCCTACTGGCGGCACGGCGGTGACGGTGCCCGTGAGCGGGTTCATTAAGAGCCGTCTCGCTGCACAGGGCGACTATGTATCTGTGGGGCAGCCCGTTGCCGTGGTGACGCAGAGCCGCCGCGTGCAACTCCGCGCCGACGTGCCGGCACACCTCGCCGCGCGGCTGCACGAGATAACGGGCGCGAATTTCCGCCTCGCGGGCTCTGGCGAGACGTTGCGGCTGGAAGATTTCGGCGGCCGCTTATTGTCGTACGGGCGCAGCGTGACCGACGGAACGCCCTACGTGCCCGTGACCTTTGAGTTGGACAACCGAGGCAGCCTCACGCCGGGCGCATTCGCCGAAATATGGCTGCTCGCCGCGCCGCGCCAAAACGTCATCTCTCTGCCTGCAACTGCCCTGACCGATGCGCAGGGGCAGAAGTTCGTGTATGTGCAGATTGAGCACGATGCCTACGTGAAACGCGCCGTGACCACGGGCGAGACCGACGGCGCCCGCATCGAAATCTGCTCGGGATTGAAGCCTGGCGAGCGCGTGGCGGTGCAGGGTGCCATACAAATCAAGCTCGCCGCTGCGGGCAACGCAATCCCCGAGCACGGGCACAGCCATTAAACTATTTTACAAACGAGTTATTGAGTAATTGAGAGAATTAGAAAAATCCGACAACACAGACAACAATAGACAACTCTTATTACTGAGCGCAACGAACTTATGAAATTGACGACAACAAAGACAACGGGGCGTATTTTATACGCCCGCCTCGCATGCAGCAAGACAACTGAAAGTTGTCGAAAGTTGTCCCTGTTGTCGTCTTATTAAATGGCAACAAAAGAAACAAGTTGTCTATAGTTGTCCCAGTTGTCGTAAAAAATTATTCTACTTTATATTCTTCTATTCATCAACTTATCAACTCGTCTACCATTATCTAAACGAATAAAAAGGTCATAATCCACAATTATGCTTAACAAAATAATCTCTTTTTCGCTGCGCAACCGCCTTGCCGTGCTCCTCGGCGCGGCGTTGCTCGTCATCGCGGGCCTTTACACGGCCAGGACGATGGAAGTCGACGTGTTCCCCGACCTCAACGCGCCCACCGTAGTGGTGATGACCGAGGCAAAAGGCATGGCACCCGAGGAAGTGGAGCGGCTCATC
>JALFJC010000143.1:0-5357 GCA_022775595.1 Bacteroidales bacterium
ATGAACGACATCGCCCAAGCCTCCGGCAAAGGGCGGCGCACGCTTTACACGTATTTCCGCAATAAGGAAGAAATCTACAAGGCGGTAGTGGAGGAAGAACTCGAACGCCTCTCGGAGCGCATGGAACTCGTGGCGGCGCAAGATGCTGCGCCGGAGCGAAAAATCCTGACGCTCATTTATGCACACCTCAACGCCATGCGCGAAACCGTGGCGCGCAACGGGTCGCTGCGGGCGGAGTTTTTCAGAAATATCTGGAATGTAGAGAAGGTGCGCCGCGCCTTCGACATCGAAGAACTTAACCTCCTCGAGCGCGTGCTGCATGAAGGCTGCGATGCGGGCAGGTTCAAAATCGTGAACGTGCGCCTCATGGCGGAAATCATTCACTACTGCGTGAAAGGCCTGGAAGTGCCTTACATCTACGACCGCCTCGGCGAAGGTCTGACCGAAGAGGAAACCATTCCCATAGTGGCAGACATCATCGGCCGCGCCATCGGCATCGAAGGCAATATTTAATATATATATTGTGTACTAACAGAATCAACAAAACCCTATAAACTAAAAAACAAATAAAGAAAATGGGATTACTCACTGGTAAAACGGCACTCATCACGGGTGCTGCCCGCGGCATTGGCAAGGCCATTGCCCTGAAATTCGCAGAAGAAGGCGCTAACATCGCATTTACCGACCTCGTGATCGACGAGAACGGCGAAGCTACACGCGCTGAAATAGAAGCCAAGGGCGTGAAGTGCGCCGCCTACGCCTCCAACGCCGCTGATTTCGCGCAGACGGAAGAAGTGGTGAAGAAGGTGCATGAGGATTTCGGCTCGATCGACATTCTCGTAAACAACGCCGGCATCACCAAGGACGGCCTCATGATGCGCATGACCGAGGCGCAGTGGGATGCCGTAATCGGCGTAAACCTCAAATCGGCTTTCAACTTTATCCACGCCTGCACGCCCATCATGATGCGCCAGCGCGGCGGTTCTATCATCAACATGGCCTCGGTTGTCGGCGTGCACGGCAATGCCGGTCAGAGCAACTACGCCGCCTCTAAGGCCGGTATGATTGCCCTCGCCAAGAGCGTGGCTCAGGAAATGGGCAGCCGCGGCATCCGCGCCAACGCCATTGCCCCGGGCTTCATCGAGACGGCCATGACTGCCGCCCTCAGCGAAGAGGTGCGCAAGGAATGGATGAAGGCAATTCCCCTGCGTCGCGGCGGTAAGCCCGAAGATATCGCTAACGTGGCCACTTTCCTCGCCTCCGACCTCGCTTCGTATATCAGCGGTCAGGTGATCCAAGTGGACGGCGGCATGAATATGTAAATTCATAAGGGGGCGCGCCAAACGCGCCCCCTATTTATTTATGAACGTACTCTACGAGGACAACCATATCATCATTGTAAACAAAGCCCCGGGCGAAATAGTGCAGGGCGACAAGACGGGCGACACGCCGCTGTCGGAACAGGTGAAACTCTATATTAAAGAGAAATACCAGAAACCGGGCAACGTGTTCCTCGGTGTCGTGCACAGGCTCGACCGTCCCGTGAGCGGCGTTGTGGTGTTTGCGCGGACGGGCAAGGCACTGGCGCGGCTCAACGAGATGTTCCGCACGGGCAGCGTGAAGAAAACCTACCACGCCATCGTGGCCAACGCCCCGCAGCAAGCGGCCGCCACGCTGGAGCATTGGCTCACGCGCAACGAGCGGCAGAACAAAGCCTACGCGCACCCCCGGGAGGTGAAGGACAGCAAACGGGCCGTTTTAGACTATCGCACAATTGGCCATTCCGAACGTTACTCCCTGCTCGAAGTGCGGCTGCACACGGGGCGGCATCATCAGATACGCTGCCAGCTGGCCGCTATCGGCTGCCCCATCAAGGGCGACCTGAAATACGGCGCGCCGCGCTCCAACCCCGACGGCAGTATTTGCCTTCACGCCCGCAACGTATGCTTCGAACATCCCGTTTCGCACCAGCCAATCGACGTCACCGCCCCTTATCCAGAGGGGTTAGGGCTTTTAATAAGACAGGCTGCGGTTCGGCATTAAAGTAAACTTTATGCGCTCACCTTGCACTGTCTTTGGAAAATGTTTTAATCATAATAAGACCTTGCAACTTCCCAACGACCCGATGATGCTATTCAGCGTCGTCAATATGAAACTGCGCGACCAATATGCGTCGCTCGACGCGCTTTGCGACGACCTCGACATTGAGCGCGCTGAACTTGAAAGGCGGCTTGCAGAAGCCGGTTTTGAATACAGCGCCGAACACAATAAATTCTGGTAACAGCCTATGCGATGCCTCATTGTACATCTGAAACGCTATCCGCTGACGCTTGTCTGCATAGCCCTCACATGGTATCTCTGCCTAATGCGCGTGCCGAGCACACCGTTCGACGATTTCGAGAATGCCGACAAGTGGGCGCACGTGCTGATGTATTTCGGCACCTGCTCGCTCCTGTGGTTTGAATACTGGCGCAGCCATAAGGCAGGGCGCGTGCCCGTGAGCCACTGGCTGCTGGCCGTGGCGTGCCCCATTCTGATGAGCGGCGTAATCGAACTGTGCCAGGAATATCTCACCGACTGCCGCAGCGGAGACTGGCGCGATTTTCTCGCCAATTCGGTAGGCGTGGTCCTCGCCGCCGTGATAGGGCAGGCGTTTAGGAAGTAATCTTATACTTTTTCTCCCTCTATTAGTAGACCAGACAGAGAAGTATTTATTTAATATGAGTAACTTGTCTTGTCTACTCGTCTACTCGTTTACTTGTTTACTAAAATGTCTCCAACGCTTTACATACGAATATCCGATACCGACCTCTGCTTCGCCCGCTACGAAGCGGGGCGCGAACCCGTGTTTGACTTTTCGCGCTACCGCGTGCGGCATCATGCTTCGCTCACGATGAACCTGCGCGAGGCCAAGAGCCAAGAGTCTATCCTGCAAGCGCCTATCGAAAGGGTTGAGGCGCTGGTGGTCGATGCCGTGACCGTCGTGCCCCTTGCGGATTTTCAGGAAGAAGATGCTGCAAAGTATTACCGCCATTGTTTTGCCGACAAGCAGCACCACCGCGTGTTCTACGACACGGTGCCCTCCGCCAATGCCGTGGTGCTTTTCTCGGTGGAAGAGAGCGTTTGCCACACGCTCGAAGATAATTTCGAGAAGGTGCATTACACCTCTTCCCTCAAGCCTGTTGTAGAGCATTTCGCCGGCTTGCCGCAGTGCGGCGGCCCCACGAAGCGTATATATATATATTGTCACGACCAGGCCATTGATGTCATCGCATTCGACGAGTCGCGCCTCTGCTTCCTCAACACGTTCAAGGTTCTGGGTGAGAAGGACGTGGCGTATTACGTGCTGAATGCCGCCTCGGGTTTGGTGTCGGAAGAGAAAGAAACGGCCTTTTACGTGGCAGGCGAGGCTGATGAGGCGGAAGCGGCCATTAAAGAACTAAGCCGCTATGCCGCAAACGTCTATGCCGTGCACCCCGAGGCAGAGTTTAACCGCAACATCGTGGCAACCACGCCCGATGTGCCTTATGACTTAATCACGTTACTGTTATAAATAATATTTGTCTACTCGTTTACTCGTTTACTCGTCTACTAATTTAACATGCGAATCATTACAGGCATCTATAAAGGCAGGCATTTTGAAGTGCCGCGCACGTTCAAGGCGCGTCCTACCACCGACTTTGCAAAGGAAAACCTGTTTAACGTACTGCGTGCCTACGTGGATTTCGAGGAAACCAGCGCGCTCGACCTTTTCGGCGGCACGGGCAGCATCACCCTCGAACTGCTTTCGCGCGGCTGCCGGCGCGTGGTGACGGTGGAGAAAGACCGCGCCCACTTTGCCTTTATTCGTTCGTGCATCGACAAGTTGCAGGTACGCGAGGCCGCGCCGCTTTGCACCGATGCCCTACGCTTTATCGAAAGGAGTTCCGAGGCGTTCGACCTCGTCTTTGCCGATCCCCCCTATGCCTTGCCCGAATTGCCCGAGTTGCCCGAGCGAGTGCTGGGTTCGCGCCTGCTGCGTCCTGGTGGCATCTTCGTGTTGGAGCATGGCAAGCACAACGACTTTTCCGCGCACCCCGATTTCTTGGAGCACCGCGCCTACGGCAGCGTCAATTTCTCCTTTTTCAGAAATGGTGTAGAAGAGTTGGGGCGTTTTGCAAAACGCCCGCCGCATGGTATTACTAATTGAGCAATAGTTTCACGGGCGCATGCAATAACTCCTTTACTGCGAAAAAGCGTGCTTTTATATCATAATGCCCATAAAAAAGATGTAACTTTGCACTTCCTTATAAGATAATCCAAAAACTACAAGAATATGTCAGACATCAAACCCATTAAGACCGCGCTCGTTTCCGTGTTCCACAAGGACGGCTTGGACGAGTTGCTCAAAACGCTCTACGAGCAGGGCGTTGCCTTCCTTTCAACCGGCGGCACGCAGCAGTTTATCGAATCGCTCGGCTATCCCTGCCAGAAAGTTGAGGACGTAACCACTTATCCCTCCATCCTCGGCGGCCGCGTTAAGACCCTGCACCCCAAAATCTTCGGTGGCATTCTCGGCCGTCGCGAACTCGAAAGCGACCGCGAGCAAATGGCGCAATACGAAATTCCCGCCATCGACCTTGTCATCGTAGACCTCTATCCCTTTGAACAGACCGTGGCAAGCGGTGCATCGGCTGCCGACATCATCGAAAAGATCGACATAGGCGGCATCTCCCTGATCCGCGCCGGCGCAAAGAACTTCAACGATGTGGTCATCGTTCCCTCAAAGGCCGAATACGGCATGCTGCTCGAAATGCTTCAGAAGCACGGCGCAGCGCAGACGAGCCTCGAAGAGCGCCGCCTCTTCGCCACCCGCGCCTTCGGCGTTAGCAGCCACTACGACACGGCTATCCACAACTGGTTCTCACAGCAATAATTTAGAGTAAAAGAAAATGGGATTCTTTTCAAATTTATTTTCTTTCACGCAGGAATTGGCCATCGACCTCGGCACTGCCAACACGGTCATCATAGCCGACGGCAGCATCGCTGTCAACGAGCCTTCTGTCGTTGCGCTCGACCAGCATTCTGAAAAGATGATTGCTGTGGGCGACCGCGCAAAGTTGATGTACGAAAAGACGAACAACCGCATCCGCGTGATTCGTCCCCTGCGCGACGGCGTGATTGCCGACTTCAATGCCTGCGAGCAAATGCTGCGCGGCCTTATTAAGAAAGTACACAAAGGGCATCGCCTCTTCTCGCCTTCGTTGCGCATGGTTATCGGCGTGCCTTCCGGCTCTACCGAAGTTGAACTGCGTGCCGTGCGCGACTCAGCCGAGCATGCCGGCGGCCGCGACGTGTTTCTCCTTTACGAACCCATG
>JALFJC010000157.1:0-3828 GCA_022775595.1 Bacteroidales bacterium
TAAATGAACCAATTTGCACAAACGCCCGGTAAATGATTGGGGCGGGCTGTAAGCCCAAATGTTTCCCATAGCCCAGGGCAACGCCCTGGGGAAACGTAGACCGCGATTGATACATTCGGCATTTTTGCGCCGGCGCAAAAAAGCCACGCGCCGAAAGCGCGTAACCCATTACGCCCTTAACGCCACACGGGGCGTTGCCCCTCATAATGCAGGCTGCTCTTACAGAGCGCGACACTTTAATTAATGCAACAACGTTCCCCCAGGGCGCTGCCCTGGGCTGAGTGCAGCAATTGGGCTTACAGCCCGCCACACTTGTGCAGCCAACGCAGTGAAATTATGCATTTATATGAACGTTTGTGCAAGGCGAGTGCAGAAGCCAAGTTTACTTGAATTATGCCGAGCCGCCGCCAAAGGTCTGTAGAAAACGAACAGAGAAGAGATAATAATATAACTCGCCCGCCCCAAACATTCCTGCTTTGGAATTTTTGGGGCGGGCGAATTTTGTGTTAATTAATTCTTTAGAAGCAGCCCGTGCCGTCGAAGCAATGCGTGCAGAGTTTGCACTTGGGCAGTCCGATGGCTTTGACGAGCTGTTCGAGCTTGTTGAAGCGCAGCGAGGTAAGTCCCAACTGGCGTCGTATTTCCTCCACCATACGCGTATATTCGGGTGAGTCGGTCGCGGCGTACTTGTCGAGATTGGCATTTTCGTCGCCCTCGAAATCCTTGATGATGCGGCGCGTAATCAGTTCCATGTCGCTCTTTGAGGACGTGAAGCCGATGAACGGGCAGCCATAGATGAGCGGCGGGCAGGCAATGCGCATGTGCACCTCGCGTGCGCCGTCGTGGAAGAGCACTTTCACGTTGTCGCGAAGCTGAGTGCCGCGCACGATGCTGTCGTCGCAGAAGAGCACGCGCTTGTCTTTGAGCATCGCGCGGTTGGCTATGAGTTTCATCTTGGCTACCAGCGAACGCATCTCCTGATTGGCGGGGGTGAAACTGCGCGGCCACGTGGGCGTATATTTGCTAATGGCGCGCTGGTACGGTCTGCCCATGCCGGCTGCATAGCCGAGCGCCATGCCGACGCCCGAGTCGGGGATGCCGCACACGCAGTCCACCTCCGTCTGGTCCTCGCTGCCCATCAGTTGGCCGTTGGCATAGCGCACCTCCTCCACGTTGCGGCCTTCGTAGGTCGAGGTGGGGAACCCGTAGTACACCCACAGGAAGGAGCATATCTGCATGCGCTCTTCGGGTTTGCGCATCTGCTCGATGCCGTCGGGGCGCAGGCGCACAATTTCGCCGGGGCCGAGGAAATGCTCTATTTCATAGTCCAAATTGTCGAACGCCGTGCTTTCCGACGTGGCGGCAAAGCCTTCTGCCTTGCGCCCCACGACGATCGGCGTGCGCCCCCACTTGTCGCGGGCTGCTATAATGCCGTCTTCCGTGAGCAGGAGCATGGAGCAGGAGCCTTTGATGTGTCGGAATACATTCTCTATGCCGTCCACGAAGTTGCGCCCTTGGATAATGAGCAGCGAGATAAGTTCGGTCTGATTGGTCTTCCCCGAAGAAAGTTCGGCGAAGTGCATGTTTTGGTCGAGCAGTTGCTGCGCCAGTTCGTCGAGGTTCTGGATTTTCGCCACCGTCACGATGGCAAAGCGCCCGAGGTGGGAGTTGATGACGAGGGGCTGGGCGTCGGTGTCGCTAATCACGCCGATTCCAGAGGTGCAGCCTTGGAAACGGCTGAGCGTCGGTTCAAATTTTGTGCGGAAGTACGAGTTCTCTAAGTTGTGAATGGAACGCGTGAAGGCTTTTTCTTCTTTGTTGTAGCCTGCCATGCCGCCTCGGCGGGTGCCGAGGTGCGAATTGTAGTCGGTGCCGTAGAAGAGGTCGGCAGCGCAGTTTTTGCGTGACACTGCGCCAAAGAAACCACCCATAGTGTGCTGAATTAAGTCGTTTTCGCGGTAAGAAAGTGCAAAATTACCGTTAGTCAGAAAAAAGGCAAAACGATTTGCACGTTTTTTTGATATTATCTTATATGCAAAACGGCAAAAGATTTCCTTATTCCCCCTTGAATGGCACGCGCACTTGCCCCTTGCCTTTCGTATACCGGCCGTAGCGAATAGCATGGTGCGGGCAGGCGTGGTAGCAGGCAAGGCAGTCGTAGCAATGGCCTTGCCATTTGGGTTTGCCCTTCTTGTTGGGAATGATATTGTGCGCCGGGCACACCGCCGCGCAATGCTTGCAGCCCACGCAATGCTTTGTCTTGAAACGCCGGTCGCCCGTCAGGAAGCGGTTGAAGAGCGGGCGCAGCACGTAACTCTTTATCCTCGGCACCGCGCCGCGCACCACCTCCGCCACGCCGCTATGCCGTGCCTGAACTTTCTCGGCAATGTATTCCAGCCTCGCTTTCGCCGCCGCCGTCTTTCGCCGCTCCGTTTCCGCACTGTCCACATCGAAGCCAGGCAGGCAGACATACGTGTTGCGCATCTGCACCGAGAACGCCGCGTCTGCGCGGCGACCATAAGGTTTCAGGAGATTATTTACAAAAACATCGGTCATGCCGATGTCGTCGCCGCAGGTGCATACAATATATATATAGTGCGCCGCTGCCACCGCCGCTGCCGCTTCGCGCAGCACGCGTTCCACGATGCGCGGCATACCCCATGCGTAAACGGGAAACACGATGCCCACCGCTGCCTCGCCTTTCTCCAAAGGCGTTTCGCGCAGGGAGAGCAAGGGGCGCACGCTGTCGCCCGTGAGTTCCGCCAAACGGCGGGCGGCAAAGAGAGAATTGCCGGTGCCTGAAAAGTATAGTATCATCTTCTTATTTGTTCCTGATAAACGAAGCAGTCCTTAAACGCCGCCTCGATGCTTTCCATGCGGTGGGGGAAGATGCCGAACACGGTGCTACCGCTTCCGCTCATCGAGGCATAGAGCGCGCCGAGGTCGTAGAGCGTGTTTTTGATGGCTTCGATAGTGGGGTGGAGGCGGAACACGGAACGCTCGAAATCGTTGCTTACCGTGTCGCGCCACGTTTCTATGGGGCGGCTCAGCGCGTCGCGCAAATCGTGCTCGGGCTGCGCCGGCACCACGCCCGAATATGCTTCGCGTGTGGAAACGGCCACGGGCGGTTTCACCAGCACGAGGGTCTTGCCTTTGAGCGACACGTCAGCCGGCGTCAGCACGTCGCCGATGCCCTCTGCGTAAGCAGGCTTGCCGTCGATGAAAAACGCGCAGTCTGCGCCGAAGCGGGCGATGCGTCGCCGCATATCGTCGTCAGTCAGACCGAGGCGGAAGCGCTCGTTAAGTCCCTTTATCATCTCCGCCGCGTCGCTGCTGCCGCCGCCCAGTCCCGCGCCGGTGGGAATGCGCTTGCAGAGGAAAATCTCGACGGGCGGCAAGTCGAACTCCTCTTTCAGGGCGAGATAAGTCTTTACCACGATGTTGTCTTCCGGCGCGCACAGGTTCTTCACGCCGCTCACATAGAGGGCGTAAGGCACATGGCGGTCGCGCGGCTCGCAGATTTCGAGCGAGTCGGTGAGGCCTACGGGATAAAAGAGTGTTTGGAGGTTGTGGTAGCCATCGGGCCGCTTTTCAACGACATACAGCCCGATGTTGATTTTGCAGATAGGATACAAAAGCGTTTTTTGCATGGAGTTGTGTGGCTTTTGGAGGAATCAATAACTTATCCAGTTAATAGTATTCGACTAAGGATTTTGACAAAAACCATAAAAACCGCTTACTTCGTTTGAAGCTCTATTGCGCTCGCTTGCACGAAAATTCCTGTTTTTTGCTTGTTCGGTGTGGGCGGTCGGGAAACGACCGCAGCCA
>JALFJC010000169.1:0-4141 GCA_022775595.1 Bacteroidales bacterium
GAGTTGCGCACGTGGTTGATGTTGCCGCGCTTCATGAGCATCACTTCCTGCTTCATTTGCTCGCGGGTAATGGCGTGGCCGCGGTCGGGATTGTTCTCGTGGCGGTTCACGCCCTTCATCTTAATAGGCTTGCCGTTGAGGTAGTAGTAGCGGCCGGCGAGGTTGAACTCGTCATCTTTCGCTTCCGTCTGCTTCACTTCGATCTTGCGGAAGCCCACGGAGGTGGAGAACGTTTCAACCACCTTTCCCTTCTTGTCTTTGAGTTGTCCCACGAGGACATACATCTGCGGGCGCTCTGCGCTCCAGGGCTTCACCTTTGTGCCGGCTTCGAGGCGCACGCAAACGTCCTGCTCCACGTTGGGCAGCAGTTCTTTGAGGGCGGCAACGGCCGTCACGCCTGCAACGGGCTGGTTGCTTTCGCCGTAAAGTTCGTTCTCGTAAAGGGCGTAGTCGATGGTATAATCCTTAATCTTTTTCTTGTCAAGGTTCTGCACCTTGGCAGTGATGTTGAGCGTGGCGTTGGTATAGGTGGCATCGTAGTCGGGAATGCACACGATGTCGCGCACCTGCACCTTGGGCTTCGCCGTGAGGTATACATCGCGGTAGATGCCCGGCAGGCGGAACATATCCTGGCTTTCGAGGAACGAGGCGTCGCTGTTGCGATATACTTCGACCGCCAAAACATTCTCGCCCTCTTTCAGATAAGGCGTGATGTCAAACTGCGCGAGGTTGCGCGAGTTTTTCGAGAAACCCACGTAGCGGCCGTTGATGTAGAGATAGAAGAAAGAGTCTACGCCGTCGAAGTTGAGGTAGACCACGCGCCCTTTCCAGTCTGCGGGCACGGTGAACGTGCGGCGGTAAGAGCCAACTTCGTTTCGGTAGTCGTAAGTCAGCCAGTTTTTGCGCGGCTCGCGCATCACGCCGCCCTTCCAGTCGCCCACTGCCACGTTGTGGTGGAAGATGACGCGCTGGTTGGAGTAGATGGGCAAGCCGTATTTCAGGCTGCCGTCCTTGCCGATGCCGGCGATGTTCCAGCACATCGGCACTTCCACCTTATCCCAATCGGCGGTGCTGAAAGATGTTTCGTAAAAGTTCTTGGGTCGTTGTTCGGGTGTGCGCACCCAGTGGAAATCCCATGTGCCGTTGAGCGACTGGAACAGCGTGCTGTGTTCGGGCAGCACCTTTCGCGCACTTTCGGTGTCGGCAAAGGAGAAGAACCATGCGTGCGGCTGCTGCTTGTTGTAAGCGAGCGAGTCGGGGCTTTGCCATTCCCAGCCGGTCGGAGCCTGCATGTCGCCATAAAAGAAGCCGGCGAGCGGCTGCGTCTCCGCATTCGGCTGCGCCATAGCCAGCGCAGGCGCAGCGAGGCAGGCGAGCAACAAAGATTTTGTTTTCATCATATTAGATTTTTAATATTGATAGGGTTATGAGTTTTCTTGCTATTGTTTGCAAAGATACGTAAAAATAGTGAGGGCAAGCAAAAAAGGCGGCTATAAAACCCATTTTGCTTATAAGGAAGCCCGAATTTGTGGAAACGAATTGCTTTCAAAGATTTATAACTCGGCGCAATCTTCGCTTTTTTCAGAGATTGCGCCAGGTTATAAGGTTATAAGTTGGCGCAATCTCAGATTTTTTGCATAAGATAGGCGGCGGCTCGGCAATTAGAGCAAGTTCTATTGCGCTCGCCTTGCACTATCTTTCGGACTTTGCGCCGAGTTATAAATTAAGAAGCACCATTTGGGCAATAATTTTGAGGGCGTATAGACTGGTTCCTACTTTTGAGAAAGTTCTTTCTGCCTATTTGTCCAAAATGATTTGTATCAGGAAGTTCTTGGACTTGTCGCCGTAGCGGCGGCAATCTTCGCTGCCGCGCCTTTCTGTGGTGATGCAGAATATTTTGCCCTGCAATTCTTCGCTGATCATCTGTGCCGCCACGGCGGGCGAGTAGCCTTTGCGCTCGTCTTTGCCTTCCAGCACTTCGGTGTAGTAGCCGGGGATTTTTTCAAGTTTCATCAGGAGGGCGTTCAGTTCGTCTGGCTTTTTCTGGGAACGCAGATAGGCGTCGATGCGCTCGTTGATGAGTTGCACGGTGGCGCGATCTATTTCGTTATCCTCGTTTTTGTAAAAGTTTCCAAGGATTTCGATTTGGTAGAGCAGGTTTTCCAACAATCCAGTTGCCTCTTTCTCAAAAGAGTTGCCGTTCAAGATCGACTTTGCATAAGCCTGCTTCGTGCCAGGCCCGAAAATGTGGAACACGCGAAAGTTTGCTTGGCGATTTACCTTGTCGTACCACCATTCCACGCCGTGCACGCGGCGATAGGTCGGGTTGTTCTGGTCGGCATAGCGCAGCAAGGCATAGTTGCGCCCCTCGGTGCCCGCGATGAACGGGTCTTTGTTTTCGGCGTAATATATGCTCACCTGCTGTTGGTCGTGGGCAGCGACGTTCAAGGGGCGACTTTGGCAAAATCCGGCCGAGGCCGACGGAGATTCTCTCTGATAGGTGTCGAGCAGTTCGGCTACCACGGCGTCGCAGGCTGCCTTGTCCTTTTTCTTGTCGTAGGGCATCGCATAGGTTTTCAAGCGGAGGTAATACGTGGAGTCCAAGCGGTCGCGCCCCTGCTCGGATTTGTAATTCGTCTGGGTGCAGTTCTTCGTTTTTTGGAACAAGGCTTCTGCATTTTTCAGGGAGGCGGTCTGTGCCGTGGCGGTGAGGCATGCCAGCGCGGCGGCGAAAAGAAGAATTAGGTTTTTCATAATGTCAGTTCGGTTTGGTGAGACGTATAATATATATTGTGTAAAACTTCCTCAATCAGTTCGCGGCACATGCGCTCTTCCTTGTCCTCTTTGTTTTCCATGGCCTGCGCCAGCAGTTCTTCCACCAACTGGAGCGCTTCGGGCGAAGGCGGGGCATCTTCTACCGGCGGCTCTGCGGGTGCGGGTACTTCCTCAGCACGCTCCGCTGCGGCGGGGACACTGCGCAGCGCCGGCTGTGCCTTGCGCTTGGCGGCGGCAAGACGGGGTGCGGCAGGTGCGGCCTTTTCCGCAGGTTCGGGACGATGGACGGCGGCAGGCGCAACAGGGGCAACGGTCTGCGCCACAGGCTGTGCGGGCTGCTGCGGCGCGTGAAGGGCAAACAGCCCCGCTGCCACAATCACGACGGCTGCTGCCGCGCTCGCCGCCCATTTTGCCAGACGATGCCTGCGCGGCGCGGCGGCCGCGCGACCCGTGAGCAGTATGGCGTAGGGCTGCCATTCTTCGGGCACATTGTCCTGAGCGGCAAACCATTCCCGGAGCCGCCGTTCCTCGTCCTCCGATGCCGTGGCCGTCATGTAGCGGTCGAGCAAATGCTGTATGTATGCCTTGTCGTTCATCTATTTCTATAAGGTGGGTTCTTTTAATTCGCTTGGTTGTTCATCTGATTTCTTTTTTAATAAGTTCCAAAAGCCGCGCCCGCGCCTTGCAGAGCGTGCCGCGCACCGACGACTCGGATGTGCCCAAAATGCTGGCTATTTCGCAGAACGGCAGGTCGTGCTCGCTGCGCATCAGGAAGATTTTGCGCTGGTTTTCAGGCAGTCGGGCGAGTGCCGTGCGGAACACGCGCTGCATTTCCTCGCTTTCCAGCCTGCTGTGCGGCGTTTCCCTTTCTGCCGGCTCGGGCATGGGCGTTTCTTCGCGCTCTTCGCCCCAAAGGAACCTTAGGAAAGGGTGTCGCCGGCGGTGCTTCTGCTTGTTTAGGCAGATGTTGCGAGCCAGCGTGGCGGCGTAGGCTTTGAGTTTCTGCGGGTCAGGTTGCAGCAACTCGTGCTGCTCCCACATTTTCAGCAACACATCCTGCACGATGTCCTCCCTTTCCGCCTCGTCGTGCACGTATCGCGCCGCCTGCGCTTCTGCTGCGCTGCGACAAAGGGGGGCTAAGGATATGTATGTTTGCTTGTCCATCTATTATCTTATACAACGCCGCGCCGTTTTCGCTACTTGGAAAATGATTTTTCTTATAAACAAGAGGCTGTGTCGTAATTAAGGTTTACGGCGCGGCCTCTTCTTTTTAGCCACAGAGTTTTGGATATTTTTCAGGCGACCGATTTCTGATGTTTTTCCCAAAATATTCGATTCTCAAGCGGTAAAATCCGCGATATAAGCA
>JALFJC010000004.1:0-6826 GCA_022775595.1 Bacteroidales bacterium
CCTACCGCTTCAACATCGGCTTCACCGAGAGTTTCAACGCCAACATCACGGTCGTTATCTGCGGCGTTCTGACTGGCACGGGCGCAGTTACCCAGCACACCCAGACCACCGTTAAGTTCATTGAAAGCCAAACGGGCGCGTTGGACATCAAGCTCGTTTTTGAAAACGACAAAGACATCGACCTCCACCTTTATACGCCCGGTAACGAGCACATCTATTATGCAAACAGAGGCATGTACAACGACAACGGCGAACAGGTATATGGATTAGACAAGGATTCCAACGCCAGCTGCGAAATCGACGGCCTGAACAACGAAAACATTTTCATACCTATGGAATATTTGGAGGAAGGCGAATACACCGTAAAAGTCAACATGTATGAAAATTGCGACAGGCAAATCCCCACGTCCTGGTCAGTGACCGTGCGCTTCCAGGGCCAGCTCATCGAGAACCATGCCCCCGGCTATGGCAACCCTGCCACCGGCACCTATCCTGTCAATGCACCCGCCGGCGACAAAACCACCGTCTTCACCTTCTACCTCACTGCCGTGCAGGCTGCCGCTGCCAAGGCAAAAGCACAGTTTGCCGCCATGCTCCGTCCTTACCAGCCCACCGACATCGACCTGCTGAAGATGGAGCAAGAGCAAATCAACCTGTCTCTCAGAAATGCACACTAATCACGCAAAGCCATAAGGCGTTGCGCCAACCTTGCAAGGCGAACCCCGAAAGCACCGCAGCTCTCGGGGCTCGTCTTTTTTTTATGTATTGGAGAGCCGGTGCACCTTCCGCCTTTCATGGCATAGCGTAGCCACTATCCTAAATATAATTTTCACTATCACGGCACAAATCTTTCCTTTCTGCGTACAAAATTTTTCTTTCCTATAAGGAATTTTTATTACAAACTTTGTAACACGTATTACAAACTTGCTAACATGTATTAGAAACTTTGTAACAAGCGTTACAAACTTTGTAACAAACTTTCTCTGCGCAGACAGGAAAAACTTTCTTACAAGACAGGAACAATTATATCGGGGATAAGAAAAAATTGCAGGGAGATAAGGTCGCGGCTCCTATATGAAGCCGCCGACGCTCATATAAGATAATCGCCCTTTTCTGCGCTGATAGTTTGTGCTTTATGGTATTTATCCATAACTTTGCAGAGATTAGGCGTTTCGCCGCGCCAAGGGCGCATCGGAAAAGTCTATTGGAACGTTTTCGTTAAGCCAGATGAGCAAAGTTGAGTTTACTCGAACTTTGCCATGGCGAGAATTTTCGTGCAAGCGAGTGCAATAGAGCTTGCTCATATTGCCGAGCGCAGCCGAAAATGTCAAGAAATTTTCGTGCAAGCGAGTGCAGAACCGAACTTGTTCGAGTTATGCCGAGTGTAGCCGAAAATGTCAAAGAAAAACGTCTGTTGAAAACGAAGAAATAATATCAAAAACCAAAATAATCATCATGAAAAACTTCCTCCATCGCCTCGCTGCCCTGTGCCTCGCAGCCGCACCGCTCACGGCCTCGGCACAGCTCTACGAGGTGGACCTCAGCAAGTACAAGGACTATGCGCCCGTGACGCGCACGGACAACTCGCTGCTCATGCCGCGCAAGGTGGTGAGCACTAACGGCGTGACGGCCACGCGCCCCGACCACGTGAACAACGCGGAAACGATGCATTTCCCGCCCGTCTTCAACCAGGCGGGCGGTTCGTGCGGTTCGGCATCGCGCATCTGCTACATGTTTACCCACGAACTCAACTCTTTCCGCAACCTCGACGGCAAAAAGGCGGAAAACTATTATCCCTCCCACTTCGTGTGGCTGCTCACCAACGGCAACTCGGGCAAGGACGAGTTTGTGACGAAAGTGGGCGTGCCCTCCGCCGCCCTCTACGGCGGACAGACCTACTCCTCGCTCTTCGGCAACCAGGACTGCGCCTCCAACAACTTCGGCTGGATGCAGGGGTATGACAAATGGTATGCCGCCATGCAGAACCGCATGGAAGCACCCTGCAACTTCCCCCTCGACGTGAGCACCACGGCGGGACGCGAGGCGGTGAAGAACTGGCTGTGGAACCACAACGGCGACACGGACTTCCACAGCGGCGGCATCGTGGGTATCGGCGTGGCCAGCGCACTGACCGCAGGCATGGTGCCCTCTACCGCCGCCAACATCGCCGCGAGGGTGGACGGAAAGAACTATGTGAAGAAATGGGGCACGACGGTGGACCACGCCCTCACGATCGTGGGCTACGACGACCGCATAGAGTTTGACCTCGACGGCAACGGCGTGGCGGGCGAAACCTCCAAGGACGAGGTGGGCGCGTGGATCATCGTGAACTCCTGGGGCTCGGGCTGGATGAACAACGGTTTCATCTATTGCCCCTACGCCTACGGCGGCGCATGGTTTACAAGCGACGGAAAAATGGGCAGCACGGCGTGGTGGAAGCCGGAGATATACAAGGTGCGCAAAAACTACACGCCGAAACGCACCATTAAGCTCGAAATGGACTACACGCGCCGCAGCGAACTCTTCCTCTGCGCCGGCGTATCGACCGACCTGGGCGCAACGGAGCCCGACGTGACCGTGCCGTTTGAGCACTTCAAGTTTGCCGGCGACGGCAACTACGGCAACACGAACCCTGCACCCGCCATTCCGATGCTCGGCTACTGGGCCGACGGAAAACTGCACCACGAGCCGATGGAGTTTGGCTACGACCTTACTGACCTCGTTGCGCCCTACGGCGACCAGCCGCTCAAATATTTCTTCATCGTGCAAACGAAGAGCTGGGCCATCGGGTCGGGACATATATATAATGCCTCTATCATCGACTATGAGCAGGGACTGGAAACGCCCTTTGCCATCGACGGCAGTGTGGACATCAAGAACGCGGGCAACCAGACGGTGATCTCCGTGGTGATACAGGGTGAGGTGTACAACGCTCCGCAGAACCTTTCCGCCACGGGCACAACGCTGGCGTGGTCTGCCCCTGTGCGCTGCGCCCACACGCTGACCGGCTATAAAGTATACAAAGGCACGAGCCTGCTCGCCACGCTCTCCGCCTCGCAGCGCACGTACGACTTCGGCGACGCGGCGGGCAACGTGTTTGCCGTGACGGCGCTCTACGGCGACATCGAAAGCCCCAAGACCACGGTCACTGTGCCCGCAGCGACGAGCGTGAACAAGGTGATGAACTTCAACCAGTCGGGCTTCACCATTCCCGGCGCGTTCAACAGCCGCTACGACAAGGCAACGATTGAATATTGGATACGGCCCACGACGCTGTCGAACTGGAACCAGGCAGCCGGTCCGGGTTGGGGGCAGTTTATGATGCATGCCAACGCCGACGGCACATTCACCGCAGGCTGGGACACCTCCAACCGCGTGAACACGGCATCGAACACGCTGAAAACGAATACGTGGAAGCACATCGCCGTGGTGGTGGACGGCAACACCTTCACCGTCTACGTCAACGGCACGCAGGCGGGCACCATCACCTCCGACAGCTACTCGGGCATCGGCGGCTTCGGCGACCTCTGCTTCGCACAGCCCGGCGCTGTGGCGAGCAACGCCATGAACGGCCGACTGGAAGAGGTGCGCTTGTGGCGCACGGCACGCACGGCCGCGCAAATCCAGGCCGACATGTATAAGGAATACGGCGAGGCCGGCTTGCCCGACGGGCTGATTGCCTACTTCAAGGGCGACATGATTACGGAAAACGGCGAAACGAAGTACCGCAACGTCCTCGGCAAGAACCACGGCATTCTGCACGACTCGAAAGCTACGAACGTGAGCAGCACGCAGCCCGCCATACAGGCATCGACCAACCTCTCCTCGCTCGTCATCAACGTGCCTGCCGAAGGCATTAAGGCGGGCGTGCCCGCCACATTCTCCGCCACCTGCTCCGACGGCGCACACACGCTGAAATGGACGGCGGCAGGCGCAGGGGCCAGCAACCTCATCGCCACCCGCCCGACACTTACTTTCACCTCCTCGGGCCAGCAAACCGTGACGCTCACGGCGGTCGACAAAAACGGCACGGAGAAGAGCGTGAGCCGCACCATCACCGTGGGCTCCGCGCCCGCACCCGACGCGTCGTTCACGCCGAGCACGGAGACGGCACAGGCCGGCACCCCGATTTCGCTCATCGTGGACAATCCCGTGGAGGGCTATCTGTACAACTGGAGCATGCCGGGCGCAAAGGAGGAAACCTCTACCCGCGTGAACACGCCCGTGACGTATCTCAAGCACGGCACGTACACCGTGACGCTCAAAGTGACCGCCGCCGACGGACGCACCGCCACGAGCAGCCGCACCATCAGCATCTCGGAAGTGCCGCCTGAAGCTGCCATGCTCATCTCGCCCGCCGTGATTGTGAAAGGCGAGACCGTGCAGCTCACCGACCAAAGCAAGAACGCACCCTACCGCTGGCTCTGGACGCTCGACAACGGCTCGAACCAATACATCATGACCAGTCAGGACGGCCTCATCGCCCCGACGCAGCCGGGCGTGTACAAGGCCACACTCGAGGCTGCCAACGGCAGCGGGTCCTCAAAGGCAGAGCAGGAACGCGCGCTCATCGTGTGCAACGAGGATAGCGAGAACGGTCTCTACTTCTCGGGCAATGCCAAGGTGACCGCCGCGAAAATCCCCACTGTGGCGGGCACGTCGCAATTCACCATCGACTGGTGGATGCAGGCGGGCACAGTGGACAACACGTGCAACGGCATCGGCGACGACGCTTCCACGCTGCTCCTCACCACCACGGCGGGCGGCGGCATGGAAGTGAGCATCAACGGCACGTCGACGAAGACTACTTACAACGATTTCATCATTCCCGGTCAGTGGCATCACTATGCCATTACGCTCAACGGCTACGAAGTGGCCTTCTACCGCGACGGCGAGAAATGCTATTCGAAATACCTCTGGAACACCTCGCTGCCCACGCTCTCGAAGTTCTGCCTCGGCACGAGCGGTGCGCCGATGAACGGACAGATCGACGAGTTCCGCGTGTGGGCGCAGGCTCTCTCGCAGGAGCAGCTCCGCGCCTATGCCAACGAGACGATTAAGGACATCGCCGCCGCGCAGAGCAATCTCGGCCTGCAACTCTACTATCAGTTCAACCAAACGGGCGGCAACGTGAGGGACGCCACCTCGAACGGCAACATCGGCACGCGCTCGGGCTTCGGTCCCGACGGCGACGCCTGGGGACAGTCGAAGGGCGTGTTCTGCCTCAACTTCGGCGAGCGCACCACGCAGGACGTGACGGCCAATTATCTTAAAAACTACATCGCGCCCTACACGCACACGTCGACGCAGACCAACACCACCGTGAGCAACCGCTTCTACGCCATTACGGACTGGAAGCAGGAGAATGCCACCGTGAGCGGCGGCGTGACGACGGGCGTACACGTGGACACGAAGAAGGACGACCTGATGACGATGACGACCATTTGGGACGGCTTCTCGACGCTCTCGAACCATAAGGTGTGGCAAAAGGTGAAACTGCCCGCAGGCCACTATCTCTTCTCTGCCAACTATCACACGAAGTGGGAAGGACAGCCGGGACGCTCATACGTGGCCGTGGCTGAGGGCGACGGACTGCCCGACACGCAGGACCTGCAAGCCGATGCACTGGCCTACACGCAGATGCAGGAGCGCAGCACGTCGGTGAAGAGCAACAGCGTGGAATTTGCCCTGGCCGACGAAACGGAAGTGTCGCTCGGCCTCGTGGTGAACATGAGCGAGAAGATTTGCCTCGCCATCAACAGTTTCACACTCTCCCGCTACGACGGCGACACGGTGACCGACGGCAAGATTTCCACCGACATCGAAACGCTTCCCGCCGACACGCTCCCGCAAGACACCGACAGCCGCCACACGGGCATCTACGACCTGAGCGGCCGCCGCATCGCCGAACCCACCGAGCCGGGCATCTACATCATGAACGGCAAGAAGGTGATTGTGAAATAATTTTCTCTACAACCAAACAGGTCTCACGAGTTTAACCCGTGAGACCTTGTTTTTAATATCGAGCAAACAATGGCCATCAGTCTGCATTTCCATAAAACAGAAAAGGACCTCTTCGGACGCTCCAAGATGTGGGGCAGCCCGGACCTGCCCGAGGGCATGGACTATCCTGCGGTGGAGGTTGAGGAGGACGGCGAGACGTACAGCGACCCGCTGATGTTCGTGTGCCAAATCCGCCTCGAAGACATCGCGCCTTTCGACGGCGACGGTCTGCTGCCGCACACGGGGATGCTTTACTTCTTTGCCCAAATAGAATATTTCTTCGGAGATTATAAAGACTATGCTTCGCCGGGCATGGGGCAGTGGGCGGACGGTTGCATCAGAGTGATTTATGCCCCTGTCGCCGACAACCTGCGCACGCACAGCGTAGTCGATGAGAACGGCGCACCATTTGGGCTGCCCGCCGAGGCGTTGGAGTTTGCCGCCTGTCCCGACCGACAGGACGGTTTCAAGCTGCTGGGCAAACCGTATTTCGAGGAGGTGGAAGAGCAATGCGGCGATTGCCGCTCGCTGCTGCAACTCGACTGCGACGACGACCGCAACCTGCAATTCTACGACTGCGGCATGGTAAATCTGCTCATCGGCAAGGACGACTTGGCGCACCGCCGCTTCGACAAGGCCTTTGGTTATCTGCACTCATTCTAAAACAAAACACAAAAAAAAGAAGAGGCTGTGTCGTAATTAAGGTTTACGGCGCGGCCTCTTCTTTTTAGCCACAGAGTTTTGGATATTTTTCAGGCGACCGATTTCTGATGTTTTTCCCAAAATATTCGATTCTCAAGCGGTAAAATCCGCGATATAAGCA
>JALFJC010000128.1:0-20418 GCA_022775595.1 Bacteroidales bacterium
TCCACCCAACACGATTTTGTCTATTAAATCTATTCATCATGAAAAACCTATTTAAGGCCGCAATCTGCCTGCTTCTGCTTGCTCCGGGCGCAGGCGCAACGGCGCAAACCGTTTCCATTATCCCCAAACCCGCGCAGATGAGCGTGCAAGGCGGCACGCTCACGCTGACCGCCGACATGGCGATTGCCTACGACGCTGCCTGCAAAGAGCAGGCAGAGTACTTGCTGCAAACCGTGCGCCGCTCCACCGGCTTCCGCTGGAAAGAGACGAGCAAGAAAAGCCGCGCTGGCATCGTGCTCGAAATCGACACGCTGCGCGTCCCTGCCCCCGAAGGCTACACGCTTGAGGTCAGCAGCAAGCGCATCGCGATTTGCGGGCACGACAAGAGCGGCGTGTTCTACGGCATACAAACCCTCCTGCAACTCCTCCCGCCCGAAATCCACAGTGCGTCCCTGCAAACCGACGCTAAGTGGAGCGTGCCCTGCATCAGTGTGGCCGATGCGCCCGACCACCCCTGGCGCGGCATGATGCTCGACGTGGCACGCTATTTCTACGATAAAGACTTTGTGAAAAAATACATCGACTTGATGGCGATGTATAAGATGAACAAGCTCCAGTTCCACCTCATCGACGACTCCGGCTGGCGCCTTGAGATCAAGAAATATCCGCGCCTCACCGAAGTGGGCGCGTGGGCAGGCAAGAACGAGCAGCGCCTCGGCGGTTTCTATACGCAGGAGGAGATTAAAGAAATGATTGCCTACGCCGCCGTTCGGGGCGTGGAGATTATCCCCGAGATAGAGTTTCCCGCCCACATGCTCTCCGCCGTAGCGGCCTATCCGTGGCTCTGCTGCACGGGCAAACAGCACGAAGTGCCCAACCAGCACTTCATCAGCCGCGACCTGCTCTGCGTGGGCAAGGAAAGTTCCTACCAGTTCCTCGTCGACGTGCTTGAAGAGACCGTGGCGCTCTTTCCCTCCAAATACATCAACATCGGCGGCGACGAGGCCGTATACGACCGTTGGCAGGAATGTCCGAAGTGTCAGGCGGTGCTGCGGCGCGAGGGATTGGAAAAAACGTCCGACTTGCAGGGCTATCTAACCAACGTGGTGGCCAATATGATGAAGGAGAAAGGCAAAACGATTGTCGGCTGGGAAGAGATTATCCAGCGCGGCGCGGTGAGCCAGCCCGTCGTGGCAGCCATTTGGCACAACGTAGCCGACACCATTCAGGCCACGCGCCTCGGGCATAAGGCCATCCTCTCGCCTGCCACGCACGTTTACCTCGACTTTCCCGAAGGCCGCACGCCGGGAGAGGTGAAGGCCGCCACGTGGATGCCGCCCATTTCTTTGGAAAAGTGCTATTCGATGCCCACGGGCGAGTATGCCGCCACGGGCACGGTGCTCGGCGTGCAGGGCTGCTTCTGGAGCGACCAGTTTATCCACGGCACGATGTTGCAGGAACTTGCGCCGCTCAACGAGAACCGTTCCGAAAACTACGCGGAATACCTCACCTTCCCCCGCCTCCTCGCCGTGGCGGAACTGGGTTGGACGCGCACCGACCGCCGCAGCTGGCCCGACTTCCGCGACCGTATTACTACCCACTTTGCCCGCCTCGACCATAAGGGTTGCACCTATCGTGTGCCCGAGCCGCGCATTGTTGCGGAGGAAGAAATCGATGGCAAGGTGCGCTTCATCTTAGCCCCCTCCGTGCAGGGTGCCACCATTCGATACACGACCGACGGCACTTATCCGCACGCCCATTCCGCCGTCTATACCGCGCCCGTCACGGTAGACAGCAAGAGCGACTTCCGTGCCATCACCGAAGTGACCCCCCGCCACGCCTCCCTGCCCATTTACTTTGCGCCCGACTATTCCGCCTATGCCCGCTACGGCGCGTTCCTTGCCGAATGGAAGCCGCAGCAACTCGCCGGCGGCACGCTGCGCATCGAGAGCACGGGCGCAATGGTGGGCAACGGCACGTTCGACATCACCTTTGTCCGCACGCGCGGAAGCGGCCACCTGCGTCTTGGCCAGCTCGTGCAGTTCAAGCGCGATGAGCAACTCGCCGAAGTGCCCATGCAAGCCGTGCTCGATGCCAATACCCCCGCCGTCACCTACCGCTTCACGCAAACTGCCTTTGAGGCAGGCGTGCCTTTCTACCTCGAAGTAAAGGCCGCGCCCGAGGGCGACATTGCAGGATATGTGTTTGTAAAGCAGGTGCAGCAATAAATTCTATCTCTGCATCTCGTTTGCAACAAAAGTAAGGGCATTTTGCATACGCCCGTACCGTGCGCCGCATGGGATAATGATTGGGGCTTACACAAATGTTCCAAAACGGAATATTTTGAAAAAAGACTATAAGAGAATGCTTGATTTGATGAATTTTGCGTAACTTTGCTGCCAAGAAAATTAAGAATGCGGCAGTAGCTCAGTTGGTAGAGCATTGGCTTCCCAAGCCAAGGGTCGCGGGTTCGAGCCCCGTTTGCCGCTCTTTTTTATAGCGACTACCTTATTTGTGTATGGGAGCAATTATTATTTCTATTATTCTTATCGGCCTCTTCCTAATTGCTACCGAATCACTTAACCGCATGAACAAAGCCGCAGTTGCGATGTTCGTCGGCGTTTCCTGTTGGTTGCTTTATATTGCTTTCGGCTCCGACTTCGTAATCAGCCAGCACCCCGTACAATTCTTCTCTTACATTTCTTCGCACGCCATCAACGCAATGGCTGTGAAGGATTTCATTGCGCACAATATATTCACAGAATATATCTTCCGCGGCGCACAGGTGGTGCTGTATTTCCTCGCCACGATGACCATCGTGGAGGTGCTCAACAACAACGGCTGCTTCGACTTTATCGGCGAATGGCTGCGCTCCAAGCGCCCTATCACGCTGCTGTGGGTACTGGCCATCATCACCTTCCTGCTTTCTGCCAACCTTGACAACACGACCACCGCGTGCCTCATGCTCGGCATCATGCACCCCGTGTTCCAAGACGAGCGGATGCGCAAGATTTACGGCGCGGTCATTATCCTCGCCGCCAACTGCGGCGGCGCCTCCACCGTTATCGGCGACCTCACGACCCTCACGCTATGGACGGACGGGCTCATCACGCCCACCGCATACTCTGTGCTGATTATGCCTGCCCTTGTCGTGGCGCTCGGCACGACGCTGACGCTGATGTCGCTCCGCCTGCCTGCCCGCATTCATCTCGGCACGCATATCCCGCCCTATCGCGGCGACGACACGATACTCAACCGCTGGCAACGCATGATTATGTTCTTCGTCGGCGCGGGCGGCCTGTGGTTTATCCCCACGTTCCACCGCATCACGCTGCTGCCGCCCTTCCTCGGTGCGATGTGCGTGCTGTCGTTGCTTTGGATTGTGAACGAATTGTGCAACCGCTCCCTATTGGGCAGTGACCAGATGGTGCGCAAGCGTCTGCCGCTGGCATTGCAATACGTGAATATCCAAAACCTTCTGTTCTTCATCGGGCTGACGCTGATGTTCGGCGCAGCAACCGAAACGGGACTGCTGCAAAAAGGTTTCACCTGGCTGGCCACTACGGGCGATGCCATGACCTATGGCGTGGGCATTGCGGGCGGACTGCTTTCGGGCGTGCTCGGCAACGTCACGACCCTTTTGGGACTGACGGCTTTCTTTGAGCAGCCCAACCTTGCCGCCGTGGCCAACCCCGCGCACTTCTGGACTTTGCTCAGCTACACCACCGCCGTGGGCGGTTCTCTGCTTGCCACGGGCACCATCACGGGTCTCGTGCTGATGCGCATGGAAAACGTGAGCCTGAAATGGTACATCACGCACGTGATGCCCAAGGTTTTCGCCGGCTGGCTGGCGGGGCTTGCCGTGCTTTTCGCAATGATGTATATTTTGAACTAAACAATAAGAAATCTATATGGGAAAAATAAGATGTATCGGCGTGCTGACCTCCGGGGGCGATGCTCCGGGCATGAACGCCGCCATTCGCGCCGTGACGCGCAGCGGCATTTGCAACGGCTTCACGGTGAAAGGCATTTACAGAGGCTATGAAGGCCTTATCAACGACGACGTAAAGACGTTTACCACCGAAGATGTGAGCAACATCATACAGACTGGCGGTACAATCCTCCGCACGGCCCGCTGCAAAGAGTTCCAAACGGCGGCCGGACGCCAACGCGCTTACGAAACGCTGCGTAAGGAAGCCATCGACGCCCTTGTGGTTATCGGCGGTAACGGTTCGCTTACGGGTGCCATGAAACTTGCGGAGGAGTACGACTTTCCCTGCATCGGCCTGCCCGGCACTATCGACAATGACCTTTACGGAACGGACAGCACCATCGGCTACGACACTACGCTCAACACGATTACGGACTGCGTGGACAAAATCCGCGACACCGCCACCTCGCACGAGCGCATCTTCTTCGTAGAAGTGATGGGCCGCGACGCTGGTTTCCTTGCCCAGAACAGTGCCATTGCCGCCGGTGCGGAAGCTGCGATTATTCCCGAAGATTCCACGGGCAGCGACCAGCTCATCAAATTCATGGAGCGCGGTATTCGCAAAAGTAAGAAAAGCTGCATCGTCATCGTGAGCGAGAGCCCCCAATGCGGCGCAATCTATTACGCCGACCGCGTGAACAAGGAATATCCCAATTTCGACGTGCGCGTTTCTATCCTCGGGCATTTGCAGCGCGGCGGCAGCCCTTCCGCCCGCGACCGCATCCTTGCCTCGCGCGTCGGCGTAGGAGCTATTCAAGCCTTGGTGCAGGGCCAGCGCAACGTGATGGTAGGCGTACGCAACAACGAAGTGGTCTATGTGCCTTTTGTCGATGCCGTTGGCCGCCGCAAGCTTATTGACAAACAGCTTATCAGAGTACTCGACGAACTTTCAATATAAATTGCAAAATTCGATAGGATTTATTTGACTGCTTACGCAGGTTGTGATAACCCCGCTGTAAGCAGTCATTTTTTTTAGTAGAAAACTTGTCAGAATGATATAGAAAATTGTTTCTACAATGTTTTGAGTTACTTCCCCACAACTATGGTGCACCTTCCCCACAGTTGTGGTGTGCCTTCCCCGCAATTGTGGTGCAACTTCACCACAATTGTGGGGAAGTAACTGAAATAGCAACAAGCAACAGAAATCTTTGAGAAACAAACGATTATCCTATCGTGCGGAAACGCGCATACAACAGAGAAGAAAGAGAAAGATTAATTTGTCCACATTTTTTTTGCCCACGAATCTCACGAATCTACACGAATTACATGTCCTCTATATTAATGGCGACCTGTTCGGTCGCACGAATCTCACTAATTCAAGGAATGAGAGATTTTGGACCGCGCTCGCTTGCATTCGTGAAAATTCGTGCGACCGAACAGGTCGCCATTAAAAAGCGCAAAGCAAAGATTCGTGTAGATTTGTGAGATTCGTGGGCAAAAAAAATAACTCGTGGATAAAAATAGTTCTAATTATAAGCCCCTTACAGGGGATATATCTGCAACAACATTCATTTTGAAGCAACCTCTTTCTTTATTTTCACAACGCTTGTTTATGATATTCTATCAGTGCCTCCATCGGCGCGGCCTCTACACGCCCGGGCTGCAACCCGAGGCTGTGGGCGGCGGCGAAGACTTCCGTTTGGAAATGGCGGGCGATGCTGCCCGCGAAATGCACGGGGAGGTCTGGGCGACGGTAGGCGCAGACGTTGCGGCGGAAGAAGCGCGCAAACTCCTCTTCGAGCAGGGCTTGCACGGCAGTCTCGTGTCTATGGCGCGAAAGGAAGGGCGCAAACGAGGCAAGGAAGCGGTTGGGCAAAGGCGAGCGATAGACGCGCTGGATAATGTCGGCGGCAGTGAGTTGGTATTCTTTTTCAAAATCTTGGCAAAGCGTTTCGGGCAACTGCCTTTTAAGCACATCGCCCACAAGCCTGCGACCCAGCACCGCGCCGCTGCCTTCGTCGCCGAGGATAAACCCGAGGGGCGACACGTTGGCGCGGATTGCGCCGTCCAAATAAAGGCAACTGTTGCTGCCTGTGCCGAGAATGCAGGCTATGCCGTCGCTGTGACCGCACAGGGCGCGCGCTGCGCCAAGCAGGTCGGACGCCACATTGAGTTCCGCTGCAGGGAACAGTCGCCGCAGGGCTTCTTCCACAACTGCAATGCCCGCACCCGCGCAGCCCGCTCCGTAGAAATGGACGGCGGCAGGGGCGATGCCCGGCACACTGGGCAGCAGTTCCGCTTGCAAGATGCCGACAATCTGCTCGGCGGACAGCATAAAGGGATTGATGCCCTGCGTGGAAATTAGGGACACGCCGCCTTCGGGCGCAAGCACCGCCCAGTCGGTCTTGGTGCTGCCGGCATCGGCAATCAGAAGCGGGGAAGAGGAAATTGGCATGGTCAAAAACACACTTAGCTTATAGGATAGACCGCAAAGTTACAATTTTTTCGTATTTTTGCAGGTACTCTATATTAACAACTCCATGTTTCGACCTATATATATTATATATTGTATACTTACGCTTTGCTGTGCCGCGCTGCCCTCGGGCAAACTCATGGCGCAGGAAGCGGGACTTGATTTCAGCAAAACGCTGCGCGTGGCGTATGCGTTCTCGGGCAAGGCGGGCGCAGCGGACATCGCGCTCGCAGAGTTGGCACAGACGGAGGGCTGGTACGGCAGGCGCGGCCGCCTGGACGAACTGCCGCTGCACGGCAACGCGCGCTTGACGCTCGCCGACAAGGCCACGGGGCGCGTGCTCTACCGCACATCGTTCTCCACGCTCTTTCAGGAATGGCTGGGCACGGAGGAAGCCACAAAGGTGAGCCGCTCGTTTGAAAACGTGTTCCTCATACCGATGCCCTTGCGCACAGCCACGCTGACCGTGGAACTGGACGCGCTGCAAGGCAAACGGCTTGCAGCGTTCGCGCACGACATCGACCCGCAGGATATTCTCATCAAAAAGACAAAGCACCCCGCGCCGCCCCACCGCTACCTGCTGAAAAGCGGGCAGCCGGAGGAGAAGATTGACGTGGCGATTGTAGCCGAGGGCTACACGGCGGCTGAAAGCGAGCAATTCTATGCTGCTGCGCAGACGGCGGTCGATGCCATTCTTGCGCACGAGCCGTTCGGCACGTTGAAAGACCGTTTCAACTTCGTGGCCGTTGCGCTGCCCTCGGCAGAGAGCGGCGTAAGCGTGCCGAAAGAGGGCGTGTGGAAGCACACTGCACTCGGCTCGCATTTCTCCACGTTCTATTCCGACCGCTATCTCACCACGCCCAACGTGCGCCAGATGCACGAAAGCCTCGCCGGCATTCCCTACGAGCACATCGTTGTCCTGGCCAATACGAAGACCTACGGCGGCGGGGGCATCTACAACTCCTATACGCTCACCACGGCGGGGCACACGGCATTCCGTCCCGTGGTGGTGCACGAGTTCGGGCACAGTTTTGCGGGTCTTGCCGATGAGTATTACTACGACGACCAATACGAAGAATTTTATACGCCGGAGGTCGAACCGTGGGAGCAGAACATCACCACTTTGAAAGATTTCTCCCAAAAATGGCAGGACCTGCTGCCCGCCGGCACGCCCGTGCCTACCGACCCGAAAGGGCGCACCGTGGGCGACATCGGCGTTTATGAGGGCGGCGGCTATATGTCGAAAGGCGTTTACCGCGCCTATACCGACTGCCGCATGAAGACCAACGAAGCGCAGGCGTTCTGCCCCGTGTGCCGCCGCGCCATAGAGCGGCTTGTCAAGTTTTACACGGAATAATTTTTTAATTAGTAAACGAGTAAACAAGTATACAAGTAAACAAGACAAGTTACTAAATATTCTTCTGATAAAGACATTCTTTTCTCGTCTACTCGTTTACTCGTCAACTCGTCTACTAAAAAGACATCCCAATGCCAACAACCAAGAAAAAGACCACTACCGCCGCCGCGAAGCGCACGCCCAAGAAAAGCGAGGGTAAGCGCCGCTTTGGCTTCGACACGTCATTCCTCAAAGACATCTATCAGGGCGACATGCCGCGCTTCGTCATCGGCGTGGCACTGCTTGTGGCGAGCATATATATATTATTGTGTCTCTGCTCCAACATCTTCACAGGCCCCGCCGACCAGTCGGGCGTGGAAGCGGGCAACGTGGGCAACGCCGCGAACTACGGCGGCCGCCTCGGCGCATACATCGCCGACTACTTTATGAACGGCTGCTTCGGAATTTGCGCCGTGTTCATTCCTCTCTTCCTGCTACTGCTCGGCGTGAAACTGATGGGCGCGTACCGCGTAAGGCTGTGGAAATGGTTTATCAATTTTAGCTTTCTGATGATATGGGGCTCGGTAGCGCTTAGCGTCGCGGCCAACTACGTAATCCCCGAAAGCGTGCTCACCGCATTCAGCTTTAAGCTCGGCGGCTTGCACGGCGACTTTATGAAAGAGTGGTTGAACGGCCTCATCGGCCTGCCCGGCACGCTGCTCATACTGCTCGTGACGCTCGTGCTTTATCTCGTGTACCTGTCGCGCGAAACCATCAACGTGGTGCGCAAACTGCTCAAACCGCAAGACTATCTGCCCAATATCCTGCCCCACAAGAAGAAAAAGGAGGAAGAGGACGAAGAGCCGGCTGACGGGGAAGAGGAAGAACCCGAGGACGATGCGCCGCAGGAGTATAGCGAGGAATATACCGTTGCGCTCGACTTTTCCGATAATCCCGATGACGAGGCGCAGCCCGCGCTGATCCTTTCGGAAGACACGCCCGACGCTCCCGCCGCCGATACCGACGCGCCGCAGCCGGCCGCCGAGGGAGAGAGCGAAATGGAAATCGAAGCACCTGAGGATGAGGAGCAGGCATCTGGCAAGACGGTGGGCGATGTGCTGGACATGGAACCCTACGACCCGCGCAAGGACCTCGAAAACTATCGATTCCCCACGCTCAACCTCCTGAAGCATTACGACGATGGCGGCACGGCGGTAGACATGGCGGAACAGAACGCCAACAAGGACCGCATCATCACCGTGCTGCGCAGTTTCGGCGTGGAAATATCGGGCATCAAGGCAACGATTGGCCCCACGATTACGCTCTACGAGGTGACCCCCGCCCCCGGCGTGCGCATCAACAAAATCAGAAATCTTGAGGACGACATCGCCCTCTCGCTCTCCGCCCTCGGCATCCGCATCATCGCGCCTATTCCCGGCAAAGGCACAATCGGTATCGAAGTGCCGAACAAGAATCCGCGCATCGTGTCGATGGAGAGCATTCTCAACTCTAAGAAATTCCAGGAAACGGAGTACGAACTGCCCATCGCCCTAGGCAAGACCATTACAAACGAGACCTTTATGGTCGACCTCGCCAAGATGCCGCACCTGCTCGTGGCGGGCGCAACGGGTCAAGGTAAGTCGGTCGGCCTGAACGCCATTATCACCTCGCTGCTCTACAAGAAGCACCCCGCCGAACTGAAATTCGTGATGGTAGACCCGAAGAAAGTGGAGTTCAGCGTGTACGCCCCGATTGAGAACCATTTCCTCGCCAAAATCCCCGACGGCGAAGACCCCATCATCACCGACGTGACGAAGGTGGTGCAGACGCTCAAAAGCCTCTGCCAGCTCATGGACCACCGCTACGACCTACTCAAGAAAGCCAAGGTGAGGAACATCAAGGAATACAACGCCAAGTTTAAGGCACGCCGCCTTAACCCCGAGGCAGGGCACGAGTATATGCCTTACATCGTGGTGATTATCGACGAGTTCGGCGACCTCATCATGACTGCCGGCAAGGAAGTGGAACTGCCCATCGCCCGCATCGCGCAACTGGCGCGTGCCGTGGGCATGCACATGGTAATTGCCACGCAACGCCCCACGACCAATATCATCACGGGTACGATTAAGGCAAACTTCCCGGCGCGTATGGCGTTTAAGGTGATGTCGCAAATCGACAGCCGCACCATTCTCGACCGTCCCGGCGCCAACCAACTCGTGGGCAAGGGCGACATGCTCTTCCTGAGCGGCAACGACCCCGTGCGCGTGCAGTGCGCCTTCGTGGATACGCCCGAGGTGGAGGAAATCAACAACTACATCTGCCGCCAGCAAAGTTACCCGTGCGCCTTCGAATTGCCGCAGCCTGCCGTGGAAGGCGATGGCGAAGGCGGCGCGGCAAGCGTGGACGCTTCCAACCTCGATCCGATGTTTGAGGAAGCCGCGCGGCTCATCGTGGTGAACCAACTTGGCTCCACGAGCCTTATCCAGCGCAAGTTTGCCATCGGCTACAACCGCGCCGGCCGCCTCATGGACCAACTCGAAGCCATGGGCATCGTGGGTCCGACACGGGGCGCGAAGCCGCGCGAGGTACTGATTGCCGACGAAATAGAATTGGACAACAAGTTGAGTACTATTGGGTAAAAATATCACTATTCAAAAGAATTATTAGTAAACAAGTAGACAAGTAAACGAGTAAACAAGACAAGTTAGTTAAGTTAAAACGACAACATAGACAACAAGAGACAACTTAGAGATAGGTAATTTTGCGCTTAATATGACGACAACAGGGACAACAAGGCGTATTTTATACGCCAGCTGCGCAAAAAGACAACTGAAAGTTGTCAAAAAGTTGTCCCAGTTGTCGTCATAACAAAACAGCAGCACAGGCAATAAGTTGTCAGAAGGTGTCTCGGTTGTCGTAAAATAATAATCTCGACTACTCGTTTACTTGTACGTCTACTAAACACATCAACGCCATGAACATCAAGCACATTTTCCTGCTTCTGCTATGTGCCTGCACGCTGATGCCTGTCCAGGCACAGAAAGCGCAGGACATTCTCGACAAGACCGCCGGCAAACTTAAAAACAGCGGCGGCATAGAGGCCGTCTTCGAGGCCACCGCCTTCAAGGGCACTAAGGAAACGGGCAGTGCAGGCGGCACGATTAAGGTGAAAGGCAATAAGTTCAAGATTGAAAGCAGCAGCCTCACCACATGGTTCGACGGCAAGACGCAATGGACTCTCCTCGCCGGCAGCGACGAGGTGAACGTGAGCACGCCCACGGCGGCCGAATTGCAGGCAATCAATCCCTACTCATTTATTAATATATATAAGAAGGGCTACGCCGCTACGCTCTCCAAAGCCGCTTACGAAGGCAAAAGCGTGCACGAGGTGCGCCTCGTGGCTACGTCGAAGAACAGCAACATGCCGAAAATCTTGCTCACCATCGACCCCTCCACGCTTTTGCCCCTCTCCGTGCGCTTCAAAAACGCCAAGGGCGACTGGACGCGTATCCGCGTACGCAGCATCAAGACCGGCAGGCAATTCGCCGATACCGCCTTTACCTTCGACGCCAAGCAGCACCCCGGCATCGAAGTGATAGATTTAAGATGATTTTTAATTAAGTAAACAAGTAAACGAGTAAACAAGTAAACAAGACGAGTTACTCAAAATATAGTATGCAAGACATTTCTGTCTCGTCTACTCGTTTACTTGTTTACTCGTCTACTAAAAACCAAGTCTACAATTAATCTAAAATAACAACACACTTTATGGAAACCCTCCGTTGCCTTATTCTCGGATCCGGCCCTGCCGGATACACGGCGGCCATCTATGCCGGCCGCGCCAATCTCAACCCCGTAGTCTACGAAGGCCTGCAACCTGGCGGGCAGCTCACCATTACCACCGAAGTGGAAAACTTTCCCGGCTATCCCGAAGGCATAGATGCCAATCAGATGATGGACGACATTCGCCGCCAGGCCGAACGCTTCGGCGCGGAAATCCGTCAGCAGACCGCCACGGCCGCCGACCTCTCAAAGCGTCCCTATGTGCTGACGTTCGACGACGGGTCGCAGGTGGCGTGCCACACGCTGATCATCGCCACGGGCGCGTCTGCCAAATTCCTCGGACTGGCCGACGAAGAGAAATATCGTGGCATGGGCGTTTCGGCCTGCGCCACTTGCGACGGTTTCTTCTATCGCAAAAAGACGGTTGCCGTGGTAGGCGGCGGTGACACGGCTTGCGAGGAGGCTTCCTATCTCGCCGGACTGGCGGCCAAGGTTTACCTCATCGTGCGCAAGCCTTTCCTGCGCGCTTCAAAGGCCATGCAGCAGCGCGTGCTGGATAATCCGAAAATCGAAGTGCTTTTTGAGACCAATACGCTCGGACTTTACGGCGAGGGCGGCGTGGAAGGCGCACACCTCGTACATAAGAAGGGCACGCCCGAAGAGCGCACCTACGACCTGCCCATCGACGGGTTCTTCCTCGCCATAGGCCACCGCCCCAACAGCGAGTTGTTCCGCCCCGCTCTGCCGTGCGACGAAACTGGCTACATTATCACCGAAAACGATAGCCCGCGCACCGTGCTGCCCGGCGTGTTTGCCGCCGGCGACGTGGCCGACCCGCATTACCGCCAAGCCATCACCGCCGCAGCGGCAGGCTGCAAGGCGGCCATCGAAGCCGAGCGCTTTCTCATGGAACAAGGGTTATGAAACGCCTCCTCCCGCTCCTGATTGTCGTCCTGCTGCTTTCTTCCTGCCGCACCCAGCGCGTGGCGGTGGATAGCCGTATGCGCGCCATCGTGCACGCCGCCGTGAAACTCGGCTTCGACATTGAGGAGCGCGACGATCACCAGCTGATGATTACCTCCGCCGAATGGCTCGGCACGCCTTACGCAGCGGGCGGCACAACAAGGCAGGGCGTGGATTGCTCGGGGCTGACCTGCGCAATTTATAAAGATGTCTACAACGTGCAGCTTTCGCGACGCAGCGCTGACCAACTTAAAAAAGATTGCTACCGCATACGTCGCAGCAAATTGCAGGAGGGCGACCTCGTGTTCTTCACTACGCCCGGTTCAGGCAAGAAGTGTGGGCACGTGGGCATCTACCTCAAAGGCGACCGCTTCATTCACGCCTCCACCTCGCGCGGCGTGGTGGTGTCGAGCCTCAACGAGAGTTTTTGGGACAAGCACTGGCTGTGCGGCGGGCAGTCGCATCGCAGAAATAGATAAACATTTACCATGCAGCACGAACCCGCAATAAATATCGAGCAGCATCCTCTGCGCCCCTTCCTGCCCGAAGGGGCGCAAGTGCTTATGCTGGGCAGTTTCCCGCCACCGCGCGAAAAGTGGTCGATGGACTTCTTCTATCCCAACTACATCAACGACATGTGGCGTATCTTCGGGCTGGTGTTCAAGAACGACCGTGACTATTTCGTCGATGCGGCGGCCAAAACATTCCGTCTCGACCTACTGCGCCCCTTCCTCGAAGAAAAGGGCATCGCACTCTACGACACCGCCTGCGCCGTGCGCCGACTGCAAGGCAATGCCTCCGACAAGTTTCTCGAAGTAGTCACGCCCACCGACCTCGATGCCCTGCTCTCGCAGCTGCCCCAGTGCCGCGCCGTGGTGACCACGGGCGGAAAGGCCACGGAAACGCTCCTCGCGCATTTCAACGCGCAGTTGCCAAAAATCGGATCGTATGCCGCCGTCAGGTTTGCCGACCGTCCGCTCCGCCTCTACCGCATGCCCAGCAGCAGCCGCGCCTATCCCCTATCGCTCGACAAGAAAGCCGCCTATTATAAGCAGATGTTTGAAGAAATTTTCACCATCCATTAAACCATGACACAGCAATACGCCGAATGGCTCACCGCAATCGTCAACACGCGCCTGCTCTTCAACACGACCGAGGAGTGCGAGGCGTTTCTCGACAGCGGTTCCATTCGCAGCAACGGCATACTCCGAGCCTGCGCCACGCCGCAAAAAATGCGCTCCGCCTTTCGCGACCTCAAGGCAGAAGCCTGCGCGATGACCGACGAGTCGGTGAGGCTCGAGAACGTGCTGACGCACTACAAAAGGGCGTGGAAATTCTTCCGCAAGCACCTTTACCGCCGCACCTATCCCGAGAAAACCGCCGCCGAAATCCTCACGCTCTGCTATCCCACGGGGCGGCAAGAAAAACTCGGCAAGCAAATCACCTCCATCTGCAAGGAAATCGTCGAGCACGACATCAGCGTGCCATTTCTCCTCCTCATGCTCATGAAGGCCGTGCCGAGTTACGAGTCGAAAGAGGGCGACGTGGCCGACATACAGCAGTGCTTCGACCGCGTGCTGGGTTTCCTCGAGCGGTTCACGCAAGGAACCACCGTGTTCAGCCAACTCCCTGTGCTCGTGCAGGCGAAAGAAGAACCCTGTAAAACGCGGTTGACGCTGTTTTATTACGTGTCCGAAATTCTCAAAGTTTACGAGAATTTCTCCACAGGCGAGAACCTTTACCTTGTCACCGATGCGCTCAAAGCCGACCGCTGCGACCTCGACCTTGCCGGCTATTGGAACGAGTGCGGCGGTAGGCTCGACTTCACGGAGTTTTGGGAGATAGAAGACACCAAAGACCCCGGCGTGTTTTTCCTCACAAACTGGAAAAAGAAGGCCTCCGGCACGCTCACGGGCATGCGCTACACGATGTTTGTCCTCGATGCCCCCGGCGGCGGGCTTACGTTCCTCCTCCACCACCCCGCAGCCATTGCCCACCGAATAAAGGGAAAACTTTACGGCGATGCCGACATTGCCCATTACCTCTCGCTGCCGCTCGACGACGCGCCCTCCGAGTTCACCTTGGAGCGCGTGCTGCCTTCCGCCCATTGGCCTCATTCCCTGCATCTCACGCGCTGCACCGACGAAGTGGTTACGGCGCAATACGGGCGTTGGCTCGGCGGAGCCTGCGCCATAGAGCGGCCCTTTGAGAAATACGAGTACGATTTCACCCAAAGCCTCTACGCCATAACGCCCACCCATCTCTATGTATTTTATGAGGCAGAAGACCTCTTCTTCAAAGTGCCCCGCGCCGCTGCGGACGGGTTAGAGCAGACGCGCCTTGACGACAACGTGGGCATTCTCACGATGAACGGCAAGGACTACCTCGCCTTCGACGAAATCATGCTCTATATCCCCATCAATAAAAAGAACCTCCAAAAATATAAGATAGAAAAGGTGGAATGGATTGAGTGAAAACGAATGAATACGCTTAATCTGCACTTTCAAAAGTGCAGATTAATACGAAATGTGCACTTTTGAAAGTGCAAGCCAGCGCCCCGCCGCAAGAGAAATCTGTTATAATACGCGTCGCTTGTGCCGAAAAAACTGCCGCGCAAGAAATCTTGCGCGGCAGTAGCTAATGTTACCAAAAGGCTTGTAGTGTCGTAATCAAAAAAAAGATAGGCGGTCGGGCAACTATGCCTCTGCCAGCCTAATCTGAAAGAGAATGTCCTGGCACTTAGTGCCGTTACGCATCTCGCGGTAACGCTGAAAGCGGTAGCGAAGCATTTTGATACGGCTTGCAAGCGTGTTCGTCTCGTTCATTCTCTCTGTGTTGTCCAAATTGTTCTGCATCTGTTTCATAATCTTTTTACCTTTAATCTTGCTCCGCCGTTTGCGGGGCATCTGAGAACTATATACCTATTGTTTTGTGTTGTTGTTGATGCAAAGATAAACGACAAAAAACGTTTCCGCCAAACATTTTTCCGAGAAACCGCCCTTTCGTAACCATCTTTTAGCATCTCGGCAACTGGCTGCAAAGAGCACGTTGCAAAATGTGGGGCTTTTATTCGTAGCGCATGGTCTTGGCGGGTTTGATGATGCCGACGATGAAACTGGGCAGGACAAGGGCCAGCAGCGTGACAAGTAGCGTGCCGACATTGATAAGGAGGAAAAGTGGGACGTCGAACGCCACGGGGGCGCGGTCGACATAGTAGACCGACGGGTCGAGGCGCACAATGCCGCAGAAATGCTGCAAAGCGAGTATGCCCAGCCCCACGGCGTTGCCCCACAGCATGCCGCGCGAGAGTATGAGGGCGGAGAGCCAGAGGAACACACTGCGCACCGTGCCGCCACGCGCACCAAGGGTTTTGAGCAGGCCGATGTCGCGCGTGCGTTCCAATATTAATATAAGCAGGCTGCACATCATCGTCACCACCGCCACCACGGTCATGAGGCCGAGGATTACGAGGACGTTCATGTCGAGCAATTCGAGCCACGCCGATACAGAAGCGGTGCGCGGGTTCTCGCGCAGGCTTTGCGAGAGATACGCGCTGCCGTGGCGGTCTGTGCGGCCGTTGAAGCGACCGGCAAGCGCCACCTGCGCGGAATCGATGCCGTCGTCGGGCAGCATGATTTCAATGCCGCCGCACTGGTCGCCCTGCCACGAGTTGAGGGCGTTGACGGCGGCGATGTCGGTAACGGCGAAGAAGCGGTCGAACTGCGGCATGTGGGTGTCGTAGATGCCCACGATGTCGAAGCGACGCATCTTCACGGTGCGCTCGAAGAAGTAGGCGGCAATGCGGTCGCCACGCTTCAGTTTTAGTTGGTCGGCCGTGAGACGCGAGAGAAGGATTTCGCGCTTGCCGCGCTCCCTGCCCACGGCGGGCAGGCGGCCTTCGGCGAGGCGGCTTTTGAGAAACGTTGTGTCGTAGTCCGTACCGATACCTTTGAGGGTGATGGCCGCATAGGCATCGTCGGTTTTGAGAATGCCGCTCTTGGTGGAAAAGCGCGCGAAGCGGCTGCCGGGCGGCAGGCAGGCACACACGTCGTGCTCCACGCCCTTGTCAATGACGACGGGCGCGGCCTCGGGGTTGTAGAAAGAAAGGGGATTGAGCAGCGTGATGTGGGAGGCAAAGCCGGAGAGCGTGGCGCGGATCTCACGCTGAAAACCGCGCACAACGCCCACAGTAATAATCATCACCGCAAGGCTCACAGCCACGCTGATGGTAGACACACGCACCGCCGGGCGCGAGGCTTTTGCCTTGTTCTCCCCATCGGCACGGAAGAAGCGGGCGGCAAGGAAAAAGGGCAGTTTACTCATTGTCTACTGACGTGCGCCCGGGATATGCCTGCAAGGCTTTGCCCAGCACGGTGAGGGCATCGGTGAGGTCTTCTTTTTTGAGCACGTAGGCGATGCGCACCTGATTGATGCCTGCGCCAGGCGTGGTGTAGAAACCGGCAGCGGGCGCCATCATCACGGTCTTGCCTTCGTAAGAGAAGTCTGTGAGGCACCATGCGCAGAACTTTTCGGCATCGTCCACGGGCAGCTTTGCCACGGTGTAGAACGCGCCCATCGGTATGGGCGAGTACACGCCGGGAATGCGGTTAAGCCCGTCGATGAGGCATTTGCGCCGCTCTACGTATTCGTCGTATACCTCTCGGGCATAGTCCTGCGGCTCGTCGAGCGAAGCCTCTGCCACAAGCTGGCCGAGCAGCGGGGGACTGAGCCGCGCCTGGCAGAACTTCATCACCGCGCCTCGCACCTCGGCGTTCTTGGTGATGAGCGCGCCGATGCGTATGCCGCACTCGCTGTAACGCTTCGAAACGGAGTCGATGAGCACCACGTTTTGCTCGATACCTTCGAGGTGGCAGGCTGAAATATAGGGCGAGCCGGTGTAGATGAACTCGCGATACACCTCATCGGAGAAGAGGTAAAGGTCGTACTTCTTAACGAGGTCGCGGATTTGGTTCATCTCGCGGCGCGTATAGAGATAGCCCGTCGGGTTGTTGGGATTGCAGATGAGAATAGCCCGCGTGTGCTCGTTGATGAGTTCCTCGAACTTCTCCACCTTCGGCAGCGAAAAGCCCTCCTCTATCGTAGTGGCTATGGTGCGGATGCGCGCGCCTGCCGAAATGGCAAAGGCCATGTAGTTGGCATAAGCAGGCTCGGGCACGATGATTTCATCTCCGGGATTGAGACACGACATGAAAGCGAAGAGCACCGCCTCCGAGCCGCCGGCTGTTATGATGATGTCGTCGGGCGAAAGGCGGATATCGTATTTCGCATAATAGTGCGTGAGTTTTTCGCGATAGGAACGGAAGCCTTGGCTCGGGCTGTACTCCAAGACGCTGCGGTCGATGTGCTTCAACGCGTCGAGACCTGCCTGCGGCGTGGGCAGGTCGGGCTGGCCGATATTGAGGTGGTAGACATGAATGCCCCGCTCCTTGGCAGCCGTTGCCAGCGGCGCCAGCTTGCGGATAGGCGATTGGGGCATTTCCATGCCTCGGTTTGAGATTTTCGGCATAATATATGATATTGTATGCTTTGAGTTGTTTTTTTATGACCACGAATTATTTCTTTTTGCCCACGAATTTCAGATTTTTTGCCCACGAATTTCACGAATTTACACGAAACATGCTCAATTATATTAATGGCGACCTGATCGGTCGCACGAATTTTCACTAATTCAATATTTTCGGCTGTGCTCGGCATTATTTCTTGAGATTTTCGGCTGCGCTCGGCAATATGAGCAAGCTCTATTGCACTCGCTTGCACGAAAATTCGTGAGATTAGTGCGACCGACCAGGTCGCCATTTTAATCATTGAAAGAGATTAGTGTAAATTTCTTGATATTTTCGGCTGCGCTCGGCATAGCCCGAACAAGTTCGGCTCTGCACTCGCTTGCACAAAAATTTGCTTTTGAGATTTTCGGCTGCGCTCGGCATAGCTCGAACAAGTTCGGCTCTGCACTCGCTTGCACGAAAATTCGTGAAATTCGTGGGCAAATAAATCGTTCTTGGGTGGGGCGTTTTCCGAAACGCTCCCGCTTTTGCTGCAAAGTTAAGAACTTATAAGCAAGTATTCGCTAATTGCTATACGCTAATCGCTAAAAAAAAGGCATTATATGCGCAGAAACTGCGTTTTTTCTGCTAAATTTGCAGTCATTAAAACGACTTTGTGCGCATTGGTTGCGCTTTTCTTTTTTTCAAATATCTCATTCTTCCCATGGAACTGGACATCCTGACCGCCGTGTCGCCTATCGACGGACGCTACCGCAGCAAAACCGAAGCCTTGGCTAATTATTTTTCGGAATATGCTCTGATGAAATATCGCGTCCGCGTGGAAATCGAGTATTTTATCACGCTTTGCGAACTGCCGCTGCCGCAGCTTGAGGCTTTTCCCCACGATTTGTTTCCCCGCCTGCGCAGCATCTACCAGGAGTTTTCGGAAAAAGATGCCGCCCGCGTCAAGGACATCGAAAGCGTGACGAACCACGATGTGAAAGCCATCGAGTATTTCATCAAAGAACAGTTCGACGCTATCGGCGGCTTGGAAAGTTTCAAGGAATTTATCCATTTCGGCCTCACGTCCCAGGACATCAACAACACGTCGTTCCCCCTCATGCTCAAAGACGCGCTCGCCGAGGTCTACGTGCCGCAGGTTGAGGAACTCATTGCGCAGCTCAATGCTTACGCCGAGGAGTGGAAAGACATTCCCATGCTGGCCAAGACGCACGGCCAGCCGGCCTCGCCCACGCGCCTCGGCAAGGAGGTCAAGGTGTTTGCCTACCGTCTCGAGCAGCAGTTCGCCGCGCTCAAAGCCTGCACGCTGACTGCCAAGTTCGGCGGCGCAACGGGCAACTACAACGCGCACCACGTGGCATACCCCGCCTACGACTGGCGCGCCTTCGGCGACCGCTTCGTGAGCGAGAAGCTCGGATTGAAGCGCGAAACCTTCACCACGCAAATCAGCAACTACGACAGCCTCGCCGCCGTGTTCGACGCGATGAAGCGCATACACACCATCATCATCGACCTCGCCCGCGACTTCTGGCAGTACGTTTCGATGGAATATTTCAAGCAGCGCATCAAGCAGGGCGAGGTGGGCTCGAGCGCAATGCCCCACAAGGTGAACCCCATCGACTTCGAGAACTCCGAGGGCAACCTCGGCATGGCCAATGCCCTCCTCGAGCACCTCAGCCGCAAGCTCCCCATCAGCCGCTTGCAGCGCGACCTCACCGACTCTACCGTAATCCGCAACATCGGCGTGCCTATGGGCCACGCCCTCATCTCTTTCCAAAGCACGCTCAAAGGCTTGCGCAAGCTGCTGCTTAACGAAGAAGCCATCAGCCGCGACCTCGACAGCTGCTGGGCAGTGGTGGCAGAGGCTATCCAGACCATACTGCGCCGCGAGGCTTACCCCCACCCCTACGAGGCACTCAAAGCCCTCACGCGCACCAACGCCGCCATCACCGAAGAAAGCATACACAACTTTATCGCCTCTCTCGAGGTGAGCGATGCCGTGAAGGCAGAGCTTATGGCCATCGCGCCCCACAATTACACAGGCCTATAAATAATAGAAACGTTTTTAGTAAACGAGTAGACGAGTAAACAAGTAAACAAGTAAACGAGTAAACAAGTAAACGAGTAAACAAGACAAGTTACTCATCTTAAAATATAAATAGCACGACATTTGCATAATGTCGACTGCGCTCGGCAATTTAAGTAAACTTAATTGCGCTCGCTTGCACGACATTTCTGTCTCGTCTACTCGTTTACTCGTCAACTTGTCTACTAAATAAAAAACAATCCAACACAATCATTTCTAAATTTCCACAACCATGAGTGAAGAAGTATTTGGCACAGGCCAAACAGAAAACACAGAGCATGCAGGCAGCCGCGAGGGCTTCTACGCATCGCAGTCGGGCGA
>JALFJC010000029.1:0-10860 GCA_022775595.1 Bacteroidales bacterium
ATGCCGGGACTTTTCACGATTTCATCGGCGTTGAGCACGAGGTTTTCGGTGTGCCCGCCGTCTTCAAAGGGAATGTCGTGCTGCGTGAGGAGGGTGCGGTATTTTTCGCTAATCGTTCCTGCGTCCGACACAAAAACGTCAGAGCCTTCTTTCTTGGCGAGTACGGCTGCGCCCACTCCGCTCTCGCCTGCTCCAAGTGCTACACGTCGCATAATGAAAGTGTTTTATCTTATCTTCAAAGTTATAATGGTCAATGCCGCCAAGAGGATTGTCGTAATCCAGAAGCGGATGGTGATTTTTGATTCGTGCCACGCGCCGTGCGGCCATTTGCCGAACATATAGCGGCACTCGGGGTCAAGCTGCGCGGGCAGCACGCGGAAGTTGTCGTGAATGGGCGTGCGCTTGAAGATGCGGCGCTTCTCGCCTTTCTTTTTCCAAAACTTGAAATATTCCACCTGCAATATCACACTCAGGCTTTCCACGAGGAAGATGCCGCAGAGAATGGGGATAAGCAACTCCTTGTGTATGATGATGGCCAGCACGGCGATGATGCCGCCGATGGTCAGCGAGCCCGTGTCGCCCATGAAGATTTGCGCGGGAAAGGCGTTGTACCACAGGAAACCGATGAGCGCACCCACCATGGCGCAAATGAAGATAACGAGTTCCTGCGAGCCAGGCACGTACATTATATTAAGGTAGCCGGCAAACTCTATATGGCTCGACACGTAGGCAAGTATGCCGAGCGCGATGCAGATAATGGCCGAGTTGCCCGCCGCCATGCCGTCCATGCCGTCGTTGAGGTTCGCGCCGTTCGACACGGCCGTGATGACGAAGATGGTGACGAATACGAAGAATATCCAGCCCGCCTTCGTCTTATGCTCGCCGAGGAAAGAGAACAACTCGGAGTAGTCTAAGTTGTTGTTTTTGACAAACGGAATGGTCGTTTTCGTTGATTTCACCGCTTCGCTCTTATGCACCACGGCGGTCACGCCGCTCTCTGTGCGCATCTCAATGTTCTCGCGAATGGTGGCGTCGGGACTGAGATACAGCGTCAGCCCCACGAAGAGGCCAAGCAGCACCTGCCCCACTATTTTGTAGCGGCCGGGCAGTCCGTCCTTGTTCTTCTTATAATTTTTGATATAGTCGTCGAGGAAGCCGAGCAGCCCGAGCCACACGGTTGTCACGAGCATCAATATCATATAAATATTGCGCAGGCGGCCGAGCAGCAGGCAGGGCACGAGGATGGCCACGATAATAATGATGCCGCCCATGGAGGGCACATTGATTTTCTGCACGCCGAAGGGGTCGATGCTGGCATCGCGCTGCACCTCGCTGATGTTGTGCCGCTTCATCCATTTGATGAAATACTCGCCGAACCACGCGGAAATCACGAGCGCAAGAATCAGTGCCAGCAGCGAGCGGAAGGAGATGTAACTCCAAAGCCCGGAGCCGGGCACGCCGAACTGTTCGAGAAAGCGAAAAAAGTAGTAGAGCATAATCGTAGGGGCGTATCGCATACGCCCGATTATAGATTAATATAATGTATTATATGCCGAAAGCCTTGCGGATTTCTTCGTGGTCGTCGAAATGGTGTTTCACGCCTTTCACGTCCTGATAAGGCTCGTGCCCTTTGCCTGCCACGAGGATAATGTCGCCCTTCTCTGCCATCATGGCTGCGGCGCGAATGGCCTCGCGGCGGTCGGTGATGCAGAGCACCTTCGGGCGCAACTCTTCGGACACGCCTGCCATCATGTCGGCAATGATGGCCTCCGGCTCTTCAAAGCGGGGGTTGTCGCTGGTGATGACCACGCGGTCGCTCCGCTCAGCTGCCTCGCGCGCCATGATGGGACGCTTGCCTTTGTCGCGGTTGCCGCCTGCGCCGCACACGGTGATGATGCGGCCGCCACGGCGTATGTCGTTGATTGCCGTCAGCACATTTACCAAAGCGTCGGGCGTGTGGGCATAGTCCACAATCGCGCTGAAACCTTTCGGCGAACGGATGGCCTCGAAACGCCCGTTTACGGGGTGGAGCAGCGAGAGTTGGCGGAGCACTTCGTTCTTCTCCACGCCCAGCATCAAGGCCGCGCCGTAAACGCCCAAAAGATTGGAAACATTGAAGCGGCCCACGAAATGCACGCTTACCTCTGTGCCGTCGATGTCGAGCAGCATGCCTTCGATGCTTTCTTCCAAAATGCGTCCTTTGTAGTCTGCCGCGCTGCGCGTGGAATAGGTGCGCACGGCGGCTGCCGTGTTCTGCACCATCACGCCGCCGTTCTTGTCGTCAGCATTGGTAATGGCAAAGGCATCTGCGCCGAGATTATCGAAGAATGCCTTTTTCGCGTCACGGTAGTTCTCAAAGGTCTTGTGATAATCGAGGTGGTCACGGGTGAGGTTGGTGAAGATGCCGCCGGCGAACTTCAAGCCGCCGATGCGCTTCTGATGAATGGCGTGCGAACTGCATTCCATAAAGGCATATTCGCAGCCGGCCTCGGCCATTTCGCCCAAAAGACGGTTCAGGGTGATGGGGTCGGGCGTGGTGTGCTCCGTAGGCACTTCGCGACCGTCAATGTAGTTGCACACGGTGGAGCAAAGGCCACACTTGTATCCGAGGTTGCGGAAGAGGTGGTAGAGCAGGGTGGCGATGGTGGTTTTGCCGTTGGTGCCCGTCACGCCCACGAGTTTCAGACGGCTTGTCGGGTCGCCGTAGAAAGCAGTTGCCACGCGTCCCACGGCTTCCTCCGTGTCGGCCACGCGCACAAAGGTCACGCCTTCGGGCGCGTCCTGGGGCAGCGGGTCACTTTGTAATACGGCCGCCGCGCCGTTTTCTATGGCTTTGGGTATAAAGGCATGGCCGTCGGCCTGCGTGCCTTTCACGGCGACGAAGAGATTGCCCGGCTGCACTTGGCGCGAGTCAATCTGCACGCCCGTAATGTCGAGTTCCAAATTGCCGCGCACCTCTGCGGCATTTGCTTTCGCAAGGATTTCAGATAATTTCATCGTTGAGATATTTGGGGTTATACACGGCGAGCGGGAATCGACCGCCAGTAGGGGCGTTTTGCAAAACGCCCGGAAAATGGTTGACAGCATTAGTCGAGCCTTGCGGCACACACGGCGGGCGTTTTACAAAACGCCCCTACTCCAATTAAGCAATCGTCGATATAGTAGACCATATAATATATTGTGTCTTACTGCTGCTTTTTCGGCTCAGGTTTCTGAGGCGTTTCGGGCTGCGTGGCGGAAGCCTCGGATTGCGTGCCCTCTTCTTTCTGTTCGGGCTTAGGTTCCGGTTTTTCCACTTGCGGCGCAGCCTCATCGTTGGCAAGGGTGAGGGCCACCGTAGCACCGCGCTCTACCGCCTTTCCTGCGGCGATGCTCTGCTTCTTCACGCGTCCCGAACCGCTGGCCGTGACGCGTACGCCCATCTTCTCCATGCGGAACACGGCATCGCGCAGTCCGTAGCCGGTAAGGTCGGGCATACGGTCAGCGGCCGCCGGAGCTTCTGTGTGCAATGCCAACGTGCCGCTGCCACTCTCGCAACTGCCCCACGCGCAGCCGCTTTCGGGCACGCTGCTGCTAACGCCCACTTTGAGGTCGTCTGCCAATGCCTTGGCGCGGTGCAGGTCGCCAGCCGCCACTTTCGGCGTAAGCACATGCACCGTGTCGCGCGCCTTGTCGTAAGTATTGTTGCGCTGCTGCGCCATCACGGTTTCCGACACGCGGCGGAACACGGGGCCGCACATGCCGCCGCCCGATGCCGGGGCGGTCTTACGCATACACACGATGCAGGAATATTTAGGATTCTCCGAGGGGAAATAGCCTGCGAACGAGATAAGATATTCCGTTGAAAAGCCGCTTTTTGTCCAAATCTGTGCCGTGCCGGTCTTGCCCGAAGAGTGGAACTGCTTGCTGCCGGCTTTCTTGCCCAAGCCTATGCTTACCACCTGCTCCAAGCAGATCTGCATCTTCTTCACAGCCTCGGGGCTGGCCATTTGCTCGCGGATCACCTTTACAGGAAATTCCTTCACGACCTCGCCGTTCTTGAGAATTGCCTTCACGAAGCGGGGCTGGAGCATCTTGCCGTTGTTGGCGATGCCGTTGTAGAAATTAAGCGTTGAAATGGGCGGAATTTGCGTTTCGTAGCCTATGCTCATCCACGGCAGCGCGGTCTTCGACCAGTTGCTGCCGTCGGGTAGCGGACGGCGTATGCGCGGTTTGGCATAGCCGGGAATGGGCAGGTGGAGGTCTTCGGCAATGCCCGTGCTGTAAACGCCGTCCACGAACTTCTCGGGCTGGTTATGGTAGTGCTTATCGATAAGAACGCTCACGCCTATATTCGATGACTTCTGCAAAATCTGCGGCACGGTGAGCACTCCATAGCCGCCCGAGCGGTGGTTGTGGTCTTTCATGTTACGGCCGTACATGGGACGGATGCCGCAGCCGGTATCTACCCAGTCGTCCATATCTATATATCCGTCGTTCATGGCTACGAGGAACGACACGGGCTTGAACACCGAGCCGGGTTCGAGCAGGTTCTTCACGGCATCTACGTCCATCTCTTTATAAACTCCGTCTCCAACGCGGCGCATACTGGTGATGGCTTTCACGTCGCCCGTCTGCACTTCCATAAGAATGCAAAGGCCCTGATTGGCACCGACTTCGACAAGTTTGTCATTGAGCGCCTTCTCGCAGATGTCCTGAAAGTTCACGTCGATTGTGGTCTGAATGTCCAGTCCGTCCTCTGCCGGCTGGTCTACGATGGTGAGGTAGCGGCTCAGCACCTTTTGTCGGTGCGACAGGCCGGGCTTGCCGCGCAGCACAGAGTCGAAAGCGAGTTCGAGACCCGTGAGCACTTCGTCCTCGCCCTTGTAAGTGAACAGGCCGACGGTGCGCCGGGCCAGTTCGCCGTAGGGATTTTTGCGCAGCTTGATTTCATCGCAGTGGAAGCCGCCCGAATTGGCCGACATCTTGAAGAGAGGCAATGCCTTCACCTGCTTGTATTGCAGATAAGTGATGCGTTTGTGATAGATCGGCCAGTGGTGGCTTTGTTTCTTGCGCCCCTTGAGCAGGTGGGCGCGGAGTTTGGCGGGGTCAATGTCGGGAAAAATGGCGTGCATGCCGTTGCAGATGCTGTCCATCTTGTCTTCGAGCAGCGAGTCGCGCACATACTGCGCCCTGGCTTTGCGCTTGGGGTCTTTCTCCCAAGTCATGAAATCCATGAATATCTTGTATTCCGGCAGCGACGTGGCAAGCACTTCCCCACCGGCGGCGAGGATATTGCCGCGCGTGGCGGGCACTTCCTGGTTCTCTTTCTTAAAGCGTGCGCTTATGGCCATCCAATACTCTTTGTCGCCAAAGATAAGATAGGCCGCGCGGGCAATGATGGCTACCCCTGCCACGGTGAAAAGGAAGAAAATAACGATGTAGCGAGGCAGAATCTTTTTGGCAGGGAAATTCATTCTTCTTCTATTTTAAGGTTGTACAAAGGTTCTGTGGGCGTGTGCAAAGTTGAGTCTTCGAGGTTCTCCTCTACCTTGCTGCGGCGCGTCATTTCTTTCAACTGGCTGCTGCTGGTGAGTGCCTTGTAGCGGCGGTCGAGCAGCGTGTCGGCGAGGCGCGTGCTCTCAATCATTTCTTGCTGGCAGGCGTAGCGGTTGCTCACATAGATAATGATGTAGAACGCAATGAGCACAATGAGCCAAATCTGCCGTCTGAACCATTTGCCGGCCAGCAGGTCGCCGCCGAGAATGGTGCGCAGCGATATATTCACACGCTCCGAGCCGGTGTCGTCTTGCAGGGCGCGAATGGTTGCCTTGCGCTGCTCGCGGGCGGACAGGGCGGTTTCTTCCTCCGGAGCGGCTTCTTCCAGCTCTTCCTGTTCCTCCGTTTCTTCGGCTGCCTCTTGCTCCTCTAAGTCGTCGCGCAAAGGCTCTTCCTGCGTCTCTTCGATTTCAAGTTCTATGTCCTCGTGTTTCTTGCCCATATTGTATTGCTGTTTTAATCTTACATAATTCTTCTTCCACCTCACGCCCCTACTTCTTTTCCGCAATGCGTAGTTTCGCACTGCGGCTGCGGGGATTTTCCGCCTGCTCGGTTTCGGAGGGCACAATGACTTTGTTGTTCACCGCCGCGAAAGGAGAAAGGCGGTTGCCGAAGAAGTCCTGCTCCACTTTGCCGTCAATGTTGCCTGCCTTGATGAAATTCTTCACCATGCGGTCTTCGAGGCTGTGGTAGGTCAGTACCACCAGCCGGCCGCCGGGGCTCAGCACTTTCAGACTGCCTTCCAACAACTCGCGCAAGGCGTCCATCTCGTGGTTTACCTCGATGCGCAGGGCCTGGAATGCCTTTGCGAGATCCTTCTTCTCGCGGTCACGACCCATCAGCGGGCGCACGGCTTCGAGGAACTCCTGCACCGTTTTTATCGGTTTCATCGCGCGTGCCTTGCAAAGCGCATCGGCTAATCGCCTTCCGTTTTTTAGTTCTCCGTACAATAGGAACAGCCGCGCCAGATCCTCGGGAGCGTAAGTGTTCACTATGTCGGCCGCCGTCGCGCCCCCGCGTCCGTTCATGCGCATGTCCAAAGGAGCTTCGTAGCGAAAGGAGAAACCTCTCGTTTCATCGTCGAAATGGTGGCTCGACACGCCGAGGTCGGCTATCAGTCCGTCCACACCGTCCACACCATAATAGCGCATCCAGTTCGTAAGATAGCGGAAATTGCTTTGCACAAACGTGAAGCGCGCCTCGCCCTCGGGCACATTCTGAGCGGCATCGGCGTCTTGGTCAAACCCATACAGATGCCCCTTGTCGCCCAACCTGCCGAGAATTTCGCGGCTATGCCCGCCGCCGCCGAAAGTCACGTCTACGTAAATGCCGTCGGGGCGTATGCAGAGCGCGTCCACGCTCTCTTTGAGCAAGACGGAAACATGATAGGTCGGCGCGGTGGTTGGCATGGTTTTTATGCTTTAATTTTTATATTCTTCATTAAAAGAGTTCAAAGTTAGGGATAATCTGACATAATTACGGAAGGAAAATTTGATTTTTCTTATATGATAGCAAAAAATACTGATTTCATCGCAAAATCCAGCCCGCGCCTCGCTCAAATTATCCCCGTGATCGTCCCCGTTTGCTCCTTGATATTTTTCCCGCTCCTATAAGACTTTTTTTTCTTCTTCCTTGATATTTTTCACTGTCATATAAGAAAAAGTTTATTACAAAGTTTGTAACAAGCGTTACAAAGTTTCTAACACATGTTACAAAGTTTGTAATACGTGTTACAAACTTTGTAACAAAAACTTTCTTATAGGAAAGGAAAAAATATCAGGCAGCAAGTAAAAAATAGCTTGCTGCAAATAATAAATTGCTCCGAGCAAATGGCGCGGGAAACGGCAGAGCGTCTTTCTTGAAATGCCTGAAATCCACAAATCACCGAATAAAATCGCCACAAATAACCGAAAACCGCAATCATTGCTTGGTTGAATATTAAATATGCCGTATATTTGCATCTAAGGCTGCATGATTGGACGCAGGAAAGCATACTTTCTCCTGCTCAATAATGATTTGGCAAATGGCAAGCGGTCAAACGGCCACAAATAAACCTATTATGTTAACTAATACAACAGGCGTATGAAAAAGGCAAATGAATTTGCACTCTACTTTTGGTTTCTATGTTCAATCTTACTGAGATTTTGGGATCACTTATTTCTTGAAGTCCTCGCATGGCTGGCTTGCCTGGATTATTATACCACATTGATTTTGCTCGTTTATTTTACTTGGCGAACCACAAAAAGTTTCAAGCAATCGATTAAAAGCAATCTGCAGCCCGTTATCTTAGGTTCATTACCATTTGTCTTCGCCTGCGTATTTTATATACTTGAAATATTCCTCAAATAACCGAATAAAATCGCCACAAATCACCGAATAAATCCGCCTCAAATAACCGAAAAAATCCGCCTCAAATAACCGAAAAAAATTAGGGCGTGCCGATTGGCACGCCCTAAATGCTTAATGAGTTTGTTATAAAGACTGCTTTACGCCTGCGCTATGCACTCTATTTCCACCAGCGCGACTTTGGGCAGGGTTTTGACTGCCACGGCGGAGCGGGCGGGGAAAGGAGCGGCGAAGAACTCGGCATAAACCTCGTTCATCGCGGCAAAGTCGTTCATGTCGGCAAGGAAGACGGTGGTTTTTACAACGTTGGCCATAGAAGTGCCGGCTTCTTCGAGAATAGCCTTCATGTTGGTGAGCGACTGGCGCGTCAGTTCTTTAATGCCGCCCTCTGCGAAGGCACCCGTTGCGGGGTCGATGGGCAGTTGACCCGACACAAACACCAGTTCGCCCACTTTAATGGCTTGGCTGTACGGGCCTATTGCGGCAGGCGCGTTTGTTGTGGATATTGCGTTCATGGTTGTATAATGATGTTTTAAGATATTATTTGAGATAATCGTCGAAGTAGCGCGTGATGCGTTCATGGAGATGCACCATATCGCGGCCCATCATATTATGTTCCTGACCGGGATAAACGAAATAGTCGGGCTGCGTGCCGGCATCTTCGCAGGCGCGGAGGAAAGCAAGGCTGTGCTGCAGCACGCAAGTGCCGTCGTTAAGGCCCACGATGATTTGCAGGCGGCCTTTGAGGTTCTTGGCCTTAGGCAGGAGCGAGGAACTTTCGTAACCTTCGGGATTTTCCTGCGGTGTGTCCATGTAGCGCTCGCCATACATCACCTCGTAATATTTCCAGTCGATAACCGGGCCGCCCGCCACGCCGACTTTGAACACGTCGGGGTAGGAGCACATGAGGTTGGTGGTCATGTAGCCGCCAAACGACCAGCCGTGCACGCCGAGGCGCTCGGCATCGACGTAGGGAAGGGTTTTGAGAAATTCCACGCCCTTCATCTGGTCCTTCATCTCGATGTCGCCGAGGTGGCGGTGCGTGCAACTCTCGAAGTCGAAGCCGCGATATTGCGAGCCGCGGTTGTCGATGACAAACAGCACGTAGCCGCGCTGCGCCATATAGATTTCCCACGGGCGGGCGGCGAAATTCCAGCTTTCCTCCACGTTGTTGGCGTGCGGACCGCCGTAAACGTAAACCACCGTGGGATATTTCTTGGCGGGGTCGAAGCCAACGGGCTTCACGAGGCGGTAGTAGAGGTCGGTCGAAGCCAACGGGCTTCACGAGGCGGTAGTAGAGGTCGGTCGTGCCGTCGGCGGCCTTGATGCTGCCGCCCGTAATCTCGGGCACGTTAAAGTCTGCCCACGGCGTGGCAATGCGCTCTTGCACGGCTTGCTTCTTGCCGTTGGCCGTATTGACAAAATCTACCTGACGATAGGTGTCGGGCTTGCTCCAACGGTCGCAGAGGAAACGGCCGCCGGCGGAAAGGGAGGCGCGGTGCACGCCCTCGCCGTTGTCGAGCAACTGGCGTTTGCCCGTAGCGACATTGACGGCGTAGAGGTTATGGCGCACGGGCGACTGCTCGTTTGCCAGATAAACGATGCTCTTTGTCTGCTCGTTGAAACCGAGGAAATCAATCACCTCAAACGAGCCCTTGGTGAGCTGCGCCAACTGCTTGCCCGTCGTGTCAAAGAGATAAAAATGGTTGTATCCATCGCGGCGCGACTGCATCACGAACTTGCTTGCGTCCCACGGGAGGAAGACAATCGGGGTCATCGGCTCGACGTAACGCTCATTGGTTTCGGTGTACAACACGCCCTTGCGCTCGCCCGTGGCGGCATCATAGGCCACAAGTTCCGCCTTGTCCTGCGTGCGGGGCAGTTCAAACATATAAACAGTGCTTTCATCGGGCGACCAGGCAATATTGGTGAAATAGCGGTCCGTGGGGTCGCCGGCTTTGAGATAGACCGTCTTGCCCGTTGCGGGGTTGAAGATGCCGACGGTTACCTTATGGCTCGTCATGCCCGCCATGGGATATTTCTCGGGTGCGAGCTGCGCCACGCGGTGGAAGATGTCGATGAGCGGGAAGTCCGTCACCATGCTCTGGTCCATACGGTAGAACGCCAGCAGATTGCCCTTCGGACTCCAAAACAGCCCTTCGTTGATGCCGAACTCGTTGCGGTGCACCGTCAGGCCGTATTGCAGTTCGCGCGTGCCGTCGGTCGTGACCGTCAAGTCCTTGCCCTCGCGCGTGCGTATATATATATTGTAGTCCTTCACGTAGGCCAGAGCAGAGGTTACGGGCGCAGTTTTCGCGTCCTGCACGTTCCCTTCTGGGCGGAGCATGGAAAAGACGATTTGCTTCTTAGTCCAGTCGTAGTCCACCGTACCCTTGTCGGCGCGCACGCGCACTACCGTGCCGTTTGCTTCGGGGAAGCGTGCGCCTGTAAGAGTGCGCACCTTGCCGAATGCCGTCGTGTCGATTGCGGCATTGATGTCGGAGAGGGTGCAAAGCATGGCATTTTTCTCCACCTTCTTTCCCTTGTTGTCGAAAAGGAGGTTCAGTTCTTCCACGTCCGTCTTGACGAGGCGGTCGCCCCACCAAGTTGTAAATACAGAGCGGGGCTGAATGTTCCAATAGTTCGAACCGCCCCACATCAAGTCGTCGAGCGTGAACTGCTTTGTGCCTTGTGCCATAATGGGTAAGTGTGCCAGCAGGAAAAGCAAGCCTGTGGCTATGAATTTCTTGTTTGTCATGGTTTTCATCGTAAAATATATTTGTTTCAATCTCTATCGGGTCTTTTGCCGCCGCGCTTGCCGCCAAAATCCCGGCGGTCTGAGGAGCGTCCGCCAAACTTGCCGCCCCTGCCGCGTTCCTCGCGGTCGCTGCGCCGTTTGAAGTCGCCGCCCTTTCCGCGTTTGAAGTCTTTCTCGCCCTCAAAGCGGCGCGGATTTTCGCTGCGGCGTTCGCGAGG